>ONHS01000010.1 GCA_900317715.1 uncultured Bacteroidales bacterium
TGCTCATGTTCGGCACGGCGGTGAACCGATTGATGCACAATATCGAGGACACAGGGGTGCTTATCCCGTTCGATGCCATCTACCATGAGAAGAAGCGGCGCCATATTGGGGCCTATCTCCGGTTTGCCCGTTCAGAAAGGCGCAAGAACGAGATTGTTGACGGTCCTGAATTGGAGGAGGAGATGATTGAGGAATGGCTGGTTAAGAGAAGCCGCAAAGTAAGACGTCTGCTCAAGAAAATTGGCCGGAAAAATTAATCCAACCTTATGCCCTGAAACACAGAAAACGGCCCCGCCATCGCGAGGCCGTTTTCTTTTCTGCCGTAGGAGTCGCAGCTTCCCAGCTGTGTTTTTTTCTGCCGCAGGGATGCGGCAGCTCCTATTGGCGACTCATTAATATAAAAGGGTTATTTCTTCATAATCTTCTGAACACCGTTGCCGACTTTCAGCAGATACATGCCGGCAGGATATTGCTGCATGTCAAGCATAAAGTGCGTATCGTCGGGTTGAATCATCTCCAACAAACGACCGCTCATGTTGTAGAGCTCCACTTTTTGCACTTCGTCAAGGTTGATGTAGATGCGGTCGCTGCAAGGATTCGGATACACAGTGATGCGTGTAATATCGCGATCTTGGATGCCCACAGGACGTTGATGGATGACACCCACACCGGTAAGGTCGTAACCGCTGGTCCAGAAGTTGGTCGGCCAAGGATCGTTGACAATGTGTCCGTAAGCATCATAAGTAGCGTATTGCGGGTCAATCGTACCGATAACATCAATGATGCGCACATAGACGATACTGTCGATGTCAAGGTTTTCGCTGCCAGCCAGTTCTTCGAGATCAAACGGAGTGCCGTAACCGATGCGGAACTTACCAGCCAAATTGTTGAGCATGGTGGCATCCACACCGCCCACTGCACCGCTCACCTGCTCATCGGTCGGGGTGAGAGAAGTGGCAGGAAAACGCACAAAGTGCTCACCATCGGAGCTTACCTCTACGAAGGCCAGTTCCAAGAAGCTGTCGTTGAAAGAGTTCTCAAACACAGCGAAGTCAGGACCTTCACCGTTACGGATAGGACGCTCGAAAGTGACCAAAGCAGATCCACCGTCACCGAGGCTGACAGCATCCATCGTGTTGTCCATGGTAGCCGGTCCAATAGCGTTGGTGTCGCCACCGAAGGAGGCATACGGACCATCGGGCTCTGTAATCATGTAAGGTCCACGGGTAAGAACAACCCCCGTAGCCCAAGCCACGAATTGGTTGTCGTTGGCAGCGATAGCGTTGCAGCCTTCAGAGCCAACAGGACCGCAGAAAGGACCGTGCTCGGGTTGCGGGCCAGGACCGCCGCCCGTGGTGTCAGGAACAGAAACCGGATGGATGGTCATCGGATAAACGTAGGAATAATACCAGACGCCACCGTATTCCATGCTATCAACGATAACACCGGCAGCGGGTTCGGCCCACTTCTCGAGATCACCGTTGACAAGGGTCTGACCCATGCCCATATCTGACATACCGTTGTTTTTGCTTTCCCAATAGCTGAAAGGAACCTTACGAAGGGTATCGCCCTCAGCCACAGCAAAGAGGATGTCATCGAGACCCCACGTACCCAGTTCGTAGCTGAAGCGCGGGTCGGCAGCAGCGATGTGGGCCATCATTTCGGAGACGGTGGCAGTGCCGTTCCAGCGGTAACCCCAAGCCAACGCTGTATCAGCCCAGTTCACAGCCATAACGGCTTCGTTAGAACCTTCGCCCACCCAGAAGAGGATGTCATTGAAATCGATGGTAGCCTCGACAGGAACAGGGACAACAAGCGTAGTATCGATAACAGGCTCGCTCACAGGATAGATAGTCATCGGATAAACGTAGGAATAGTACCAAACGCCACCGTATTCCATGCTATCAACGATGACACCGGCAGCGGGCTCAGCCCACTTTTCGAAATCGCCGTTGACGAGGGTTTGGCTCATACCGGCATCCATCGTCCCGTTGTTCTTGCTTTCCCAATAGCTGAAAGGAACCTTACGAAGGGTGTCGCCCTCTGCCACAGCAAAGAGGATGTCATCGAGACCCCAAGTACCCAGTTCGTAGCTAAAGCGTGGGTCGGCAGTGGCGATTTCAGCCATCATGCTGGCGACAGTGGCAGTGCCATTCCAACGGTAACCCCATGCCAACGCAGTGTCAGCCCAGTTCACAGCCATTACGGCCTCGTTAGAACCGGAACCTACCCAGAAAAGGATGTCGCTGAAAGCGATGGTAGCCTCGACGGGAACAGGGATAACCGGCGTGGTGTCGATAACAGGAACGCTCACAGGATAGATGGTCATCGGATAAACATAGATATAATTCCAATAGCCACCCCATTCTTCCATCCAAACGCTGTCCACGAGGATACCGGTGCTGCTGTCAGCCCATTTTTCGAAATCGCCGTTATTAAGCGTTTCTGACATTCCCATATCCATAACACCGTTGTTGGTGCTGCCCCAATAAGAATTAGGAGTGATGCCCAACGGAGTGGTCATACCTGCCGCAGTATCAATGAAATTGATGTCATCGATGTATAATCCATTGAGAGTATAACTGAAGCGCGGGTCCGCAGCAGCAATGTCAGCCATCATGTCGGCCACAGTGGCAGTACCGTTCCAGCGGTAACCCCAAGCCAATGCGGTGTCAGCCCAGTTGACGGCCATAACGGCCTCGTTGGTACCTTCACCCACCCAGTAGAGGATGTCGCTAAACGCGATGGTAGCCTCCACAGGAGTAGGACCAGGGATAACAGTGTCGATAGGCGTAGCGGAATCCAATGCAACGCTCAAGTTGTCAATACCGCAATAGCGGTTGCCAGGACCGGTAGTGCTGGCGGTGGTACTGGCAACATCCCACATCAAAGCGAGACGTGCGTTGTCGGGCATATTAGCATATTGACTGAAATGAATCGTGTCGTGATGCAAGACTTTGTTATCAGCCACATAAGTTTCAAGAGCCACAAAATCAGCAGTGTCATTTACGATATAACCCACCATAAGATGAGCATTAGTATCTTTCATATTCGTACGATGGTCGAAAGTAAGAACGGTTTGTGACAGAGGTGCATCGAAAGCGGGAAGCACAGCATAGCGGCGAGTACCCGTGGTGAGCATGTCGTTGATATGGCTGGTGTTCGTACCTGTGTAAATTTGGCTAGCGATCAAGCAGAAGAACGCATCGTTAGCCGCAATAGCACCAAAACTGTTAGTGCTGGTGGAATAACCTACACCACCGAAATAATCGGACGTGGTGGAAGAGCCAGTACCAACATGTTGGACAGTGCCGTTACCGAGGACAGTCCAGCATTCGGGTATAGGTGCACTGGCGAAGTGAGGACGCATACTTTGATCAGAAGTATAACTGCTAAAATCTTCGCTATATGTCAACGGATGAATGGTCGTACACAAAGTGTCGGGTTCAACAGGAACGACAGGAGGGGTCACAGGCGTAGGAACCTTGGTCCAAGCCTCTTCCATATAAAAACCATATTGGAAATCCCAACCGATGGCGGAATTCATATCACCATATTTGAACACGTCGCCATCATGCAATGTGGAGGCCGCACCAGCACCGGCGCTGACGCCGTTGAGGTTGGTCCACCAGAAATTGTAACCTATAGTGGGATCAACGGGGGAGAGACCCAGTGTATCGCCGTTGTCAAGCACAAAGTGGAGATCGCCGCCATTGGAAGGAGTGCCCTCTGACCAAAAACGTGGATCAGCAGCTGCGATGGCATCTACCATGTCCTGTGCCGTGGTAGTCCCGTCGAAACGGAAACCCCAAGCAAAAGCGGTGTCGGGTTGCGCGAAGTTAACGATAAACTCGACGCTGTTGGAACCCGTACCCACCCAATACTGAAGGCTGCTGAAAGGAAGGAACGCGTCAACAGGATCTGAGGGCACACTCGGGTCAGTGGCAGGGATGATCGGTGTGGTGGCAGGGAACGGGTAGCAATCGCCCCATTCCTCCATTTCGATGGTGCTGCCGCTCACAATGTCATCTTGCACACTCCAAAAGTAGGTAGTACCATAGAAGTAAACACAATTACCAGGTGTCTCCAATGACAAATTGTACGTGTTATCCGTATAGGAATATTGGCTTATCAATGTTTCTGTACTGGTGAAAGTCACTGAAAAACGGGGATCGGCGGCGGCAATGTCCGTCAACAGATCATAAAGGGTAGCAGTCCCGTTCCAACGGTAGCCGTAAGCGATACCTAAGCCTGAATCCTCATCCAAGCACCATTTGAATACAATGACAGCACTGTTGCTGCCGCTACCCACCCAAAACTGGATGTCGCTGGCCGGATAGTCCGTGACGGACCGTACTGCGCTCACTTGGAAATCACGCCCATTCTGGTGAATGGTCCTCATTTCCTGAGCAAACATCAGGTTAATCATGCAGATTAAACCGAAAAATAGTAAAAGTTTCTTCATATTATTTGATTTATTTGTTTGTTCTTAATAAGGCAATAGGGAAGTAGTAGTTAGCAATTAATAGTTAGTAGTTAGCAGTTTTTGTCCCTAAATCTATGTTTAAGTTCTAAGTCTATGTCTAAGTTCTAAGTCTATGCCAACAGCCAACAGCCAACAGCCAATAGCCAATAGCTAATAGCTAAACACCATCGCCTGCGGATTCAACCCCGCCTCAAAGGAGAACTTCTTTCTTCCTTGATTATCAAAGCAATAGACATCGCCGTTGGTGGTGAACGTGCCCGCATCGGTGATATAAACATCGCCATTCAGCGGGTTCACTTTAATACCGTATGGAGTCTTCAACTGCGTGCCGTCACTGATAAACTGATCCTTTATCACCTCATCCGTCTCCAAATCCAACACTTTAATCCATGCAGAAGTCATGGAAGTGTAATCGTAAGTATAGATGTAGGCCAAATTTTGGTAAATATCGAAATTCACCACCTCCAGATTGTAAGTTTTAACCACCTCATCTGATTGAGCATCAATCTTTTGGAAATTAGCAGGCACGCTGTAGTAGTCACCGTTGGAAACCACATAAACATAGCGGTTCCCCCAAGATTTGATACGTGTGGGGTTAATGTCCACCGTAATATTCTTGGTAACGGTGAAAGAGGCTGGATCAATCACAGAAACGGTATTCCCGTAATTCGGGGCATTGAGACCGCCAGAGTTGGAGACATAAATCTTGCCGTTGCACACGCAAATGCCGTCGGGGTTGAGACCCGTATGAACGGTAGATTCAACCTGCAAGCTAGCCGTGTCAATGCGCACCACATCGCCATCAAAACAGGAAACGTACGCCTTGTTGTCCAAAAAGGTAACGTAACGCGGTTGTTTGCCGCTCAAACTGATGGTTTTCAAAGATTGAACGGTGTTGACGTCCACCACTTCCACAATATTGGAGTTGTTGACCACGATGTAGAGTTTGCTGCCGTATTGCTGCAAATCGTTGCCCACGTCGCCCAAACCACGATGGTTGACATCCAGAAAGATATTTTCGGTGAACGACCCATCCCTGAAATTATAATAGGAAAGGGAACTGTTGTTATGCTGGAACAAACCTTCGTTGAGAATGTAGAGTCCGCTTGCGGAAACATCCGGCACGGGTTCTGGTTCCGGTTGCGGCGGGTCAGGCTTGCACGAAAGGACCAACAAAGGCAGCAATAACAGCCATAATAAATTGTTTCTCAGTAAATTCCATAAACGCATATCCTCGGCATTTTAGGTTTGACAAATGCTTCGGTAATACACAGGAACGAAGAGTGTGAAAAAAATCTCTTTTGCGTCCGCCTACCTCCCGAAGCGATAACAACGCGCCGTGGCAGGTTTTCTGACTCGTTTCCGAAACCGCGCCTTCCCATCTTTCGACAGTGGCAATGTGCGGTTTCTTGGCTTGAAACTTACAGCAGCGGGTACTGTACAGGACTCTCACCTGTTTCCCTCTCAGGATTTTACATACGAAAATCCTTCACCACTTTGCAGCGGCAAAAATACACTTTTTTTGGAATCGGTTGTTTATTTAAAAAACGTAGGGGCGAATAATGATTCGCCCCTACAAAGGTTTACAAGAAAGGTCAGGAATTATTTAATACCCAATTTCTTCTTGATATCTTTCGGGATGGCATCCTTGTGAACCACGATGTTCATGGTTTTGTAGCGGACAAATGCCTTGGAAGCATAGAACATACCGTCATACTTGCCATACTTGCCCCAAGAATTCTTCACCATGTAGTACTCGTTGCCCATTTGGTCGGTAGCCTTACCGTAGATCAGCATACCGTGGTCGTCGGTGGTTTCCCAGTTGTCGAAAGCGATTTGACGCTCTTCTTGGGTCACCCAACGTTGCGGGGTGGGTTTGGTCTGAGACTCTTTGTTACGCTCGGTGGTGGTCAAGCCCGTCCAGTGTGCCATGTCGCTGCCAACCTGTGCTTTAGCTTCGAGGTCGGGAAGCACGCAGAAACCGTTCTTGATGTTGCTGCGGAAGCCGGGTTCAGAAACGTCGGAACCCCAAGCGATGGTGTAGCCATTGTCGATAGCGTAGTCGAAAATCTGCATGAACTCATCCAAAGGAACGTTCCAGCATTGGCTCCAACGCCAGTTGTCTTGGATTTCCAACACGAACTTTTCATAGAAAGGATGGTGTGTGTAAGAAGTGATGGAGACATAATCATCGGCATTGAGACCGAGAGATTGATAGAAAGATTGCGGGGTATAGCTCACACCGTTGTAGGTGAACACGGTCGGGCATTTGCCGAGGTAAATCTCGTGAGCAGCTTCCATAGATTTGAGCCATAGAGGATTGCCGTCAGCATCGGTTTGCAGTTTCTTGTGATCTTTCTTGGCGATAGCATCGATGATGGCATTGGTGATGTCGGAAAGTTCGCCGTGGTCGGAAAGGGTGTCGCCATATTGGGTACCGGGACGCATTTCAGACTCGGGAACCAAACCGAAGGTCTTCATACCGTAAATCACATCGTAGAAAGAACCGCCTTGTGAGAAGGAGACATCGCCATGCATACGGACAGCAGCTTTTGCTCTGTCGTTGTAGGTGTTGGCCACGAGGAACATCTCAGAAAGGTCGTACTCGCCCTTGCCCATACGGAGCAATTCAGCTTCGATGAAGCCCAAGCCAGAGTAGCACCAGCATGTACCTGCACGGTTTTGGTCCTTCACAGAAGTGACGGGAATCTCTTTCTTAATGGTGAAGATGTAGCCTTCTTCTTCTGTTTTTTCTTTCTCTTGAGCGAAAGAGACATTGCAAGCCAGCAACGCCGCAGTCACTAATAACAGGGATAATTTTTTCATTGGATTATTAATTATTTTGTGAATAAAAAAATATGCAATTTGATTTCTCATTAGTTGAAATGGAGATCATCCATCCACTTTTCCACGAGTTTTTCTTGTTTTTCGCGGTCGGTAAGCTCTTCCGTGATCAACTTTTGGGCAATATCGATGGAGAAGTTGGCGATAGAGTTTTTAGCATCCGTGATGGCCTTCATCTTCTCGAAGTAGATAGACTTCTTGGCATCTTCGATCATCGCCTGACTCTCTGCGGAAGCTTTAAGCTTGGCTTTCTCGTACATCTCCTCACTCACCTTGCGCGCTTCAGCGAGAAGAGCATCACGCTCAGCCTTGGCCTGCACCATCATCTCCTCGTGTCTCTTGTTCAAAGACTCCATCTCTTCGTGAATCTTAGCGGCCTCTTCCAACTGGTCGGCAATTTTCTTGTTGCGGGCTGCAATACCGTTAGTGATAATCGGCCACGCGAATTTTGCCAAGATGAAGAAGAGGACGGCGAATCCAATAAGCATCCAGAATATGAGTCCGAATGAGGGTTTAATTAATTCCATATATGTTTCAATTTTTGATTTTCAAATAAAAAGGAAAGTTTCCCGACCAACCGTCAGGAAACTGTTCCATTTCGTTACTATGCAACAGCGATGAGCAGACACACCACAGTGGCGAACAAAGCAACACCCTCGACGAGAGCGGCTGCGATAATCATGTTCGTACGGATGTCACCTGCAACCTCAGGCTGGCGGGCGATAGCGGACATAGCATCCTTACCGATGTTACCCACACCGAGACCAGCACCGATAGCGGCGAGACCAGCGCCGATGCCGGCACCCATTTTTCCGATACCGAGGCCTGCGCCTGCTGCTTGCAATAATGTTGTCAATAATACTGCTAAACTTGACATAATGATTTGATATTTAAGTTATTAAAAGGGTTTTATTTTCGATTAATTCTATACAATATTATATATTACGCTTCCACCACAGCTTCATGCTCATGCTCCTCCTCGCCGATGGCCATGCCGATGTACATTGCGCTCAACAAGGTGAAGACGAACGCCTGGATGAACGCTACCAAAAGCTCCATCAAGCCCATGAAGATATAGAAGAAGATGGAAACCGGGGAGACAGCCAGACCAATGGCTGGGTTCATCTGCCCGAAGATGAAAATCAAAGAAACGAAAGCCAGCGTGATGATGTGGCCGGCGGTGATGTTGGCGAAAAGTCGCACCATCAACACAAACGGCTTGGTAAAAATACCGATTACCTCCACCAACGGCATCAACGGCAGCGGAATCTTCAGCCACCACGGCACACCAGGAGTGTTGAAGATGTCTTTCCAGTACTCTTTGCCGGAAGAGAAGGTGGTCACGAAAAAGGTGATGATCGCCAACACGCCCGTGACCGCGATATTGCCGGTGAGGTTCGCACCGCCCGGGAAAATCGGGACAATACCTAACATGTTGTTCAGGAAGATGAAGAAGAAGAGCGTAAGTAGATATGGGGCGTATTTGTTGGAGTTTTTGCCTAACGACGGGGTGATCACCTCATCTTGCAGGAAGACGATAATGGGCTCCACCAACGCCTGCAGACCGCTGGGCACCTCGTTGGGATGTTCTTTGTAGCGTTTCGCCACTGACAGGAAAATACAGGTAATCAGGATTAAAGAGATAAACAGGGCGCACACATTCTTGGTGATGGAGATGTCCCACTTACAGACGTGGTTCTCGTACATTTCGCCCTCTTCAAGGAGTCCGGTATAGTCGGCGTAGTTGCCGTCGAGTTTCACAATACTGCCTTTGTTTTCCCCCCAGCCCATCGCATAACCGTTGTAAGCCGCCTCGCCATGGTGAAACTTGCTGGACATGAAGACCACAGGATGTCCGTCGTCGAAGAGGATGATGGGCAGCGGGATAGTGACGCTTTTGTCGCCGTCGCCGCAGATGTGCCAGCCGTAGCTATCGATCACGTGTTCGATGATGAACGGACCAGCATCAAATTTTTCAGTTTCTTCCGTCGCCGCAGAGAGATTTTGGCACGCAAAAAGCAATATTAACGTGCAAAAAAACGCCGCAAGCCTTCTTTCAAAACTTTTATAACTCATACGTTTATAATTAGTTATACTATTTTACAAAACCTTTTTTCACTTATTACAAAAAGCCGCGCAATATACGATTTTTTTAACTAAAAAAAATAATACTTTTGTGCTTTCAAAATCATCAAAATTCATGCCAATGAAAAAGCTAACTATCAGTATTTTAGCATTAAGTACCATCATTATGCTTGTATCATGTCACAAGAAAAACAATATTCCCAAAGTGGAATATCCCGAAACCAAGAAATGCGACACCGTGGATCATTATTTCGGTGTAGCCGTGCCTGACCCCTACCGCTGGCTGGAGGATGACTACTCCGAAGAGACCGCCAACTGGGTGAAAGCGCAGAATGAAGTAACCAACAAATTCTTGTCGCAGATCCCTTACCGCGAGAAGATGAAACAACATCTCAAGGACATCATGAACTACCCGAAGGAGGGTGCGCCGTGGAAAAAAGGCGACCGCTACTTCTTCTATCGCAACGACGGTCTGCAGAACCAGAGTGTGCTCTACTACAAGAACTCCCTTGACGGTGAGGCTGTTGAGCTGCTCGATCCCAATAAACTCTCCGACGACGGCACCGTGGCGCTCTCCACGCTCGGCATCTCCGACGACGGCAAATATCTCGGATATGCCATCTCGCGCAACGGTAGCGACTGGCAGGAAATTTACGTCAAGGACATTGAGACGGGCATGGTGCTGGACGACCACCTCGTATGGGTGAAGTTCTCCGGCATCGCGTGGAAAGGCGACGGCTTCTTCTACAGCCGCTTCCCTGAGCCCAAGAACGAACTTTCCGGCGTGAACGAGAACGGCAAACTCTACTATCACAAGGTTGGTACCGACCAGAAGGCCGACAAACTGGCATACGAAGACCGTACCAATCCGAACTTGAGCTTCACCGCCGAGGTCGTCAATAAACGCTATCTGGTGATTTACGGTAGCGAATCTACATCTGGAAACTGTCTGTATTACAAAGATTTGGAAGATCCTAAAGCACAGTTCATCAAAGCGGTGAGCGACTTTACGGACGACTACAGCGTCATTGACGAAATCGACGGCCATTTCCTCGTGTTGACCAACCACAACGCGCCGGAATACCAAGTCATCAGCATCCCGATTGGCAGCCTCACGACGATGGGCTGGACCGATGTCATCCCTGCCACCAAAGGCGAAGTGCTGACGGGCGTGAGCCATATCGGCGGACGACTGATCGCCAACTACACCAAAGATGCCCACTCACTCGTGAAGATTTTCGACGAAAACGGTAAGTTCCTCGCCAATCTCGACAACGACATGATTGGCACCATCGGCGGTTTCAGCGGCGAGGCGGAAGATACTGAAACGTTCTACACCGTGACCTCCTACATCACCCCGGCAACAATTTACCGATACGATGTAAAAAACAACAAATCAACGCTTTATAAGAAGTCCGAAATCAAGTTCAACTCCGACGACTACGAAACGGTGCAGAAGTTCTTCACCTCGAAAGACGGCACCAAAGTCCCGATGTTCATTACCTACAAGAAGGGCATCAAGATGGATGGCAACATTCCCACATTGCTCTATGGTTACGGCGGTTTCAACATCTCCCTCACCCCCAGTTTCAGCACAACCCGCATTCTGTGGCTGGAGCAGGGCGGCGTATTGGCGGTCGTGAACCTTCGCGGCGGCGGCGAATACGGCAAAGAGTGGCATGAGGCCGGCACCAAAATGAAGAAACAGAACGTATTCGACGACTGCATTGCAGCAGCGGAATACCTTATCAGCCAAGGTTATACGAGCAAGGAGAAGTTAGCCTTGCAAGGTGGCTCCAATGGCGGTCTGCTGGTCGGAGCGGTCGTGAACCAGCGTCCCGACCTCTTCGCGGTGGCCATCCCGCAGGTAGGAGTCATGGACATGCTGCGCTACCACAAATTCACCATAGGTCGCTACTGGGCAGTCGATTACGGTACCAGCGAGGACAGCAAGGAGATGTTCGAGTACCTTTACAAGTACTCCCCGCTGCACTCCATCCAGAACGGCAAGGAGTATCCGGCCATCCTGGTGACCACCGCCGACCACGACGACCGTGTCGTTCCTGCGCACTCCTTCAAGTACGCGGCGGCCCTGCAAAACAGCGACATTGGTGACAAGCCGCATCTCATCCGCATCGAGAGCAACGCGGGCCACGGTGGCGGCAAGCCCCTTGACAAGACCATCGAAGAAGTGACCGACATGTTCTCGTTCATATTCTTCAACATGGGAGTGGAGGTTAGCTATTAGCTATTGGCTATTAAAAAAGTCCGTCCGATTATAATGTTTCGGACGGACTTTTTTGTTTAAAAGATTTTTCTATTTTTGCAGCCGTCATTCGTGACATTTTATTGTAAGAAAGTAGATTTCACTTGTCCGTCAACGTGAACTTGGACACTTCACTGAAGTATGTACGGCACAGAGAATCAAGCTTACCTATTGAGTATTTGCCAATCAATCAGGTGGGGCTTGCTTCGCAGTGTTTTACATACGGGGAGTCCAAGCCCTACGTTGAGGATACTGAAAGTTAGCGGCTCCACTTTCTTTATTTTCCATCCCAAAAAAAATGTACCTTTGCAGCCGTTATTTTTGGTTTCAAATTACTCCTAAATATGTTAAGAACACATACCTGTGGCGAGCTGACGCTTGAGAACATTCAGCAAACCGTGACTTTGAGCGGTTGGATTCAGAAGATCCGTCATTTGGGCGGCATGATTTTCATTGATTTGCGCGACCGTTATGGCATCACACAACTGGCCTTCAACCACGAGGAGCGCCCCGAACTGTGCGAGCGCGCCGAGCAGATGGGCCGCGAGTGGGTTATCCGCGTAACTGGCAAAGTAATTGAACGTTACAGTAAAAATAAGAACATCCCGACCGGCGATATAGAAATTGAAGTGCACGAATTGGAAGTGCTCAACGAGGCCGCCGTTCCTCCGTTCACCATCGAAGACGAATCCGATGGTGGCGACGAACTCCGCATGAAATACCGCTACCTCGACATCCGCCGCAACCCCGTGAAGAACAACCTCATCTTCCGTCATAAACTCGGCTTGGAAATCCGTAAATACTTGAGTGAACAAGGTTTCCTGGAAATTGAAACCCCGTTCCTCGTGAACAGTACGCCCGAGGGTGCCCGCGACTTCCTCGTGCCCTCCCGCATGAATCCCGGCGAATTCTACGCCCTTCCGCAATCCCCGCAGACGCTCAAACAGCTGCTGATGATGGCCGGCATGGACCGCTATTTCCAGATTGTGCGTTGCTTCCGCGATGAGGACCTCCGCGCCGATCGCCAACCTGAATTCACGCAGGTCGATTGCGAGATGTCGTTCATCGAACAAGAAGACATCCTCAACCTGTTCGAAGGTCTTGTGCAACATATCTTCCGTACGTTCAAGGGTATGGAGATTGGCAAACTGGATCGCATGACCTGGAACGATGCCATGAAATACTACGGTTCAGACAAACCCGACGCTCGTTTCGGAATGCGTTTCGTGGAGCTCAACGACGTGCTGCAAGGCAAAGAGTTCAAGGTCTTCAACGAGGCTGAGCTCATCATCGGTATCAAGGCCGAGGGTTGTGGTAACTATTCCCGCAAACAACTCGACAATCTCACCGAGTTTGTGAAGAGCCCGAGAGTGGGCGCTGCCGGTTTAGTCTATATCCTTTGTAATCAAGATGGTACGTATAAATCTTCCGTCGATAAATTCTACACACAAGACGATTTGAAGGCCGTGGCAGAACGTTGCGACGCGCACGCCGGCGATCTCATCCTCATCTTGTCGGGCAAGGCTATGAAGACCCGCAAGCAGATGTGCGAATTGCGTCTCGAAATGGGTACTCGACTCGGTTTGCGCAAGGCTGGCGAGTACAAGGCTATGTGGGTGGTCGATTTCCCGCTGTTGGAGTGGGACGAAGAGACCCAACGCTATTACGCTATGCACCACCCGTTTACCGCGCCGAAGCCTGAGCATGAGGATTGGCTCGAAAGCCGTCCCGGCGAGGTGCTGGCCAACGCTTACGACTTGGTCATCAACGGTTCTGAAATCGGCGGCGGTTCCATCCGTATCCACCGTCCGGAACTGCAGAAACGCATGTTCAAAGCCTTGAATTTCACAGAAGAACAAGCGCAGAGCCAATTCGGATTCCTCATCAATGCCTTCAAGTTCGGTGCTCCGCCTCACGGTGGTATCGCTTTCGGTTTCGACCGTCTGTGCGCTGTGTTGAGCGATTGCGACAGCATCCGCGACTTCATCGCGTTCCCGAAGAACAACGCCGGTCGCGACACCATGCTGCCCGCTCCCACGCCTATCGATCCCAAACAATTGGATGAATTAAACATCAAATTGAAATAAATGCTCCGCCAACTCCTGGCCACATTCGGCGAATATCTCATTTTCCTGCGGCAGGTTTTTTCCAAACCTGCCAAATGGTCTATGTTTTTCAAGAAATGGCTTTTCGAGTTGGATGCTATGGGCATCGGCTCCATGCTGATTGTCTGCATCGTGTCGCTTGCCATGGGCAGTGTGATCACGTTGCAGACCGCCCTTCAAATTGAAAGCGGATGGATTCCCGCATGGACAGTAGGTTTCGTGGCCCGCACCTCCATCGTGATGGAACTCTGCCCGACAATTATCAGCTTGCTGTTGGTGGGCAATCTCGGTTCCCGCATCACAGCGGAAATCGGCAGTATGCGTGTCACTGAACAGATTGATGCACTGGAGGTTATGGGTGTTAACCCCGCTTCACACCTGGTATTGCCCAAAGTGCTGGCTTCCATCATCGTCAATCCTGTTCTGTGTATATTCAGTATCGCTTTTGCCCTATTCGGCGGCTTTCTGACCGTATGGCTCACCGGCTGCATCTCCACCTACAACTTCATGGACGGTCTCACATACTGTTTCCGTGTTTATGACGTGGTCTATGCGCTGACGAAAACCTGCGTCTTCGCCTTCGTGATGTCCACCGTAGCCTCCTTCTACGGCTACCGAATCGAAGGCGGCGCACTCGAACTCGGCAAAGCCAGCACACAAGGAATTGTGGTATCCAGCTTCGTCATTCTGGTACTGAATGTGGTAATCACGAATATTATGTTGTAATCAACGTAGGGGCGAATAATTATTCGCCCCTACCAACCATCAACTGCTTCTATAACCAATAACCCATAAACATTAACCCTTAAACATTAAATGATCGAGGTCAACAACGTTTCCAAATATTTCGGCGAAAAGCAGATCTTGCACAGCATCAACACCCAGTTCGAGGAGGGCAAGGTGAACTTGATCATCGGGCGTTCCGGATCGGGCAAAACGGTGCTGATGAAGTGTCTGGTGGGTCTGCACAGTCCAGAAGAGGGAAAAGTGCTCTACAGCGGGCGCGAATTTCATAACCTGCCGGAAAATGAGAAATTGTTGCTCCGGAAGGAGATGGGAATGGTGTTCCAAGGTTCCGCCCTTTTCGATTCGATGACTATTGAAGAGAACATCACCTTCCCACTGGACATGTTCACGGAGCAGAGCGAAAGTGAGAAACATGACCGCGCCAATTTCTGTTTGGAATGTGTTGATTTGGAGAATGTTAACAAGCTCTATCCTGCAGAGTTAAGCGGTGGTATGAAAAAGCGTGCCGCCATCGCCCGAGCACTCGCATGTAATCCCAAATACCTCTTCTTTGACGAACCAAACTCCGGTTTGGATCCCAAAACCTCGCTGCTCATCGACGAACTCATCACCAAAATCACCCACGACTTCAACACCACCACGGTGGTCAACACCCATGACCTCAACTCCATCATCACCATCGGCGAGACCATCTCATTCATCTACCAAGGGCATCTGGCCTGGCGCGGCAGCAGCGACAACATCCTCACCTCCGACGACCAAACGTTGAACGATTTCATCTACGCGCAGCCGCTGACACAGAGGTTGCGGAAGACATTGTGATTTCGGCTATTGGCCGTTGGCTTTCTGGCAACTCATATATTCTTAATTCATAATTGATTCTCACGCGTACGCTGGCGCAGGCATCAACGTGGCACAGTGGTTGATGATATCATTGGCATTGGAAAAACTGGCATCACAGACTCTCTCGGATCATCTACACGTATAATTCTTTGCAATCAAATATACGTGCAGATACGTGTGATACGCAGAGATAAACTTGTTGTACGTTATTTTATGATTTTTTCTATTTGATTATCTCCAGTTCGATGCTTCAGAAAATAGACCGCTTCGTCAGAAATGTATAAGACTTGCATGAAATATTCTCTAGCATAGTAATTGTTTTGTGGAGAATAGAGGAGTGTATATTCAACGTTCAAATTTTCATCCAATTTTCCGATGACTATACAATGTTCTTCCATTTTTCTTAGCGTTTCCCATTTTTTGGCTTTTGGGACACCATAATTTGCTTTGTGCCCATTATATAACAGCCAAACATCTCCGTCCCATTCTATCATCAAATCATCTGGGTCTAAAGTTTCATACAGACTACCATAAGGCAACACTTGGGTGGTCACTTGCCCGTTGTTGTCCAATAAAAATAGGTTGAGGCATTGGTATATATAGTATGTGTAATAGTAGCTACCGGTACTGCCTACATGACTCTTATATTGCGTACCTAACGCCATGATTCGCCCATCGCTTAATGGTAAAATTTGTAATGGGTTAAAAAGTAGTCCTTCTTCATGATCTTGAAACGTGACACCTTTAGGTTCCTTCGGAATTTCAATTTCGTAATCATGCATCGTTGATACTTCTCCATTGTGGTCCAATTCAAAAGTTGCTACGCCTGTTGGGGTTTCGCTAAAGAATATTAAATTATTGTTAGGCATTAAGGTGACAATGGGGTTTATCAGTTGGTTCTCTACTATCGTCTTCGGTGCAAACGATCCTTCAGAGGTGATTGTCAAGTATCTGTAAGTCCAATATTTTGTATTTATTTCCAATCCCAATTCATCTTCCGTGGTTTCGTTGGGTTTGCGTTTCTCTACAATATATATAGTAGCTTCATTCGTCAAAAAACAATTATCTATTGAGGGTGGTGTTCCTTTCAGTTGTTGTTGTATCTGCATAAGTGTAGTACCATCAATAGCACAAACCTTAACTTCTATAGTATAATTGTTTAATCTTCTATTGGTTGGACGTAAAATGGTCACGAAAGCCATCTTAGAGCGATCTGGTGACCAAACGATATTTGCATTTAAAATAGTAGAATTGATGGCAGGAACACTATGCACAGTGGTTTTGACAAATTTACGGGGAGTTTTCTCCATAATGGGAAAGGAACTTTGGAAATAGTCAAAACTTTTCGTTTTCTTATTGAAATTGTAACCTAACAACACAATATTATCGTCTTGTTTATAGGCAGTTCTGAACATAAAATCTTCATCTATCTCGTGTTCTTTCACCACGGAATGCTTTATTTTGTCATATACCGTTATGTACGTGTTTTCATCTAAGACATTATAGTCTGGCCCATCATCAACAGCACAAAAATAGAGATAATTATTGTCTTCAGAAATCAATTCAACGCTGGTCTCGTCGCCAATTTCGGTTTTGGGTCCGTTCGGCACAAGTGTTTGCGCGCGACTTTCGGACATGGCAAACAGGAACAGAAAAGCTAAAACCAATACTTTTTTCATTTATGTTCAAAAGGACTTCTAGCTGATTAGGGACCTCTATTTTTACCATTTTCGCGCCACACCTCCAGACCCTGCGAGGTCCGTTGAACAAAATCTGAAAATATGACGCTGCAAATCTACATAATATTCTTTTAGTTCGGCCTGTTTTTTGATTTTTTTCTTTTTAGGGGGGGGGTGATATGTTTCTGATTATCAATTAGTTATTATGTTTAATTCATTCCAAGACGCATTACTTGCTCGTACCGGCACAGGTTGTAGACCAGGTTTGTCAGGGTGTTGTAGGCCGCATTCCGCGCAAAGCCGACCACCTGCATGATCAGGTTGTTCTCCTCCAGGAAAGCGTAGAATTCATCGAACAATTGCTCAAAAAGACCTTTCTTTGTCAATTCCTCCTTGAATGCCCATATCGTTTTCTCGTCGGGCACCTTGTCGCCGCTGGCAAGTCCGAGGAAATCGCGGAACGAGAGCATTATGGTTACGATTGAAAATGTCTTTTTTCATATCGGTGTATTAAAAACGATGGCAAAAATAGAAAAAAACGGAATTTCCAACGATACGCAAATTTATGTGTTTCTACTTTTTGTCGTTTCCCTTTTCAGTACAGTTTTTTTCCTGCTCCCGAGTCTCCTTCCATTCGAGCACGTGTGACATCACGGGCGAAAGGTGTTTGTAGGCGACGGAAGATTCCTTCACATCACGTTTGATAAAGATTTCCTTTTTATCAACGCTATCTATGAAATAAAACAGCACCCCGGCTACCAGAACCACCTTCAAGACGCCAAACAGCACTCCGAGTCCCTTATCTAAGAATTCGGATAGTACCGGCTTGAGTGCCCGTTTCAAAATCCGTCCTAACAGATTAACCAACACAATAGTGATTATAAAACACAACGAGAAGGAAATGGGCTTAGCCAACGCCGTCCCCGTGAGCCAAAGGGAAATCAGATCGGAAAATTTATAGGACACAAAAAGTCCTAAAAACAGAGCTGCCAAGGAGACAATCTCCATTAGAAATCCGTTCCGGAGCCCTTTATAGGCATACCAGCAAAGAGGAATCAAAACTATTATATCAATCCAATTCATTATCGCAACTACTAACTACTAACTACTAACTGCTAACTATCTGAACTTCCTATGATTCAGAAACCGGTTCTCCTTCTCAATCTCTGCCATGCGTGCGGCCGTCTCCTCCGTAAAGAAGGATTCCGCTAATTTCTCTTCCAAATAACTGACAGCCATATCGTTAGGATGACATAAATCTTTCGCGTAAAAACGATAGTCGCGCAAATCGTCCATCAAATATTCGTATGCCGGGAAATAGAAAGTGGTCTCATTATCCACCAACTTCTCCACAGCCAACAACAAGATCGACTTGCTCAGCGCATTTTCGTGCGCGCCGTCACCAAGATGACGCACCGGACTCACCGTGAAAATCACTTTCATGTCAGGGCACTGCTGCTTCAACAAAGCGATCGTGCTATTCCACTGAGTGACAATCTTTTTCACATCCAGACGCATCCGGTCAAACTGATGGTTGGGAATCTTATGGCAATTGGAAACAATCAAATCGCGAGGGATAAACTTGTAACAAAACGCCGTACCGAAAGTGACAAAAAGATAGCGTGTTTTGCGTAAAAATTCCGCACTCCGCTCCAGATTTTCGTCAATAGTAGCTTCAAATTCCTCAAAACTCTCTTTCGAAAAACGACCATGATGGGCAAAACTGACCCATAAGTCGCGATATTTGTAAAAATAGCGATTCTTGTCAAAAAGGTCGGGTTGCAGCATAAAGCGCAACGCCCGGTCAATGGAAATCGGGTTGAAAAGCACTCCGAACGGATTGGAACATACATCGAAACGGTGCGTGTCAAAGTAGTGGCCCATGTTGTCGGAAAAACAGGAGCCCACCAACATCACCGTATCCTCATTTTCAATATGGAAAGGATATTGCGGAGCAGGGATTATCGTTCTGAATTGCATATTTTTCTATTTGGGTATCAGTAATTTAGCGAATTTTAATACTAACGTTTTGCTGCCGACTGTCTCGAAAATGACGACAGCGCGGGTGTCGGGACCGTCGCCCGAAACCGAATCAATGCGACCAAAGCCGAACTTAGCGTGATAGACACGCACACCTGGCTGAATCTCAGGAATTTCCGCTAACCGACCAATCTGATCAAGCTGCACCTCGGTTTTGGTTTTCACCACCGGCTTAGGCACAGGTGTGGCGGTAGGAGAAGGTTTGCGAACTTCCCGACTATAACTGCCTGATGACGAATAACTTCCCCTTTCGAATCGGAAAGAACCCGTGGATGATTCCGAAGAACGACCGAACATGCCACTACCCTCAGATGCCTTCTGCGTCACCTTCAAGAAGCGGGTCGGGATTTCCTCCAAGAAACGGCTACTTTCGCACGGACGACGCTGACCATACTGAAAACGTGACAACGCCAGGGTGAGAAACACCTGCTTACGCGCACGCGTGAGCGCGACGTAGAACAAACGCCGCTCCTCCTCCATCTCCTGCCGGGAATCCAAACTCAGCGACGACGGGAATAGATTCTCTTCCATGCCTGATACAAACACGTAGTCGAACTCCAAACCCTTGGCAGAGTGAATCGTCATTAAGCGTACCACATTGCTGTCATCTTCCTCGTTCTTATTCAAATCCTTGTCATCCAGCAGGGAAACAGACTCCATATATTGGTCCAAAGAAGGAAAATAGGTCTCCAACATCTCGCCGGTCTCCTCGTTGAGGATGTTTTCCGGCTCACGCTCAGTGAAACTCTTCATGG
Source organism: uncultured Bacteroidales bacterium (assembly GCA_900317715.1). Taxonomy (GTDB): domain Bacteria; phylum Bacteroidota; class Bacteroidia; order Bacteroidales; family WCHB1-69; genus F23-D06. The sequence goes on from ONHS01000010.1 coordinate 19,851, forward strand.
CGTTCAAAAGCTCATTCACATGTTCCACGCGCTCCTTCTCTTCAATATTTTCTTGTAAAGCTTTGGCCACGCCCGATTTCGTAATAATTTGCATACCCAGCTCGTATGCGTCTAGCTTGGTTAACTGCGCGGAAAAACCACAAATCAGGTCGGCGAACTCCTTCATTTTGCCCGTTATGCCCGCATTCAGTCCCGTATTGAAGTTTTCGGGATGCGCGATCACCTCCCACATCGGTACACCGTAAGTCTGCGCGGTGGTCGTCACCCGTGCCACCGTGGTGTCACCTATGCCGCGCATCGGGAAATTGATGACACGCCTCAACGACTCTTCGTCGTAATGGTTGATGACCAACCGGAAATAGGCCAGTACAGTCTTGATTTCCTTACGGTTATAGAATGAGATACTACCGAAAATCTTGTACGGTATGTGGCGTTTGACCATCGCCTCCTCAATCGCGCGCGACTGGGTGTTCGTGCGGTACAAAATCGCAAACTGACGGTTTTCGACATGATCCCGCATCTGCGTCTCGAAAATCTTATTGGCAATCTCGTTGGCCTCCTCCAAATCCGAAGCGGTGCGGATAATCTCAATCTTCGCACCCTCGGCGTTATCTGTCCAAACCTCCTTCGGCATACGGTCTTTATTGTGCTTGATGACCGCGTTGGCCGCGTTGACAATGTTCTGCGTGGAACGGTAGTTCTGCTCCAACTTGAATATACGCGTGTCCGGATAGTCGCGCTTGAAGTTGAGGATATTCTGGATGTCGGCACCACGGAAACCATAGATGCTCTGCGCATCGTCGCCCACCACGCAAATATTGTGGCTAAGTGCCGATAACCGCTTGATAATTAAATATTGAGCATAGTTTGTATCCTGATACTCGTCCACCAAAATGTAGGTGAAACGATTTTGGTATTTGAAAAGCGCCTCTGGCGAGTCACGCAAAAGAACGTTCATGTAATAAAGCAGATCGTCGAAGTCCATGGCGTTGGACTTATGCAGACGGTCGTTGTACTTGGCGAAAATCTGCGAAATAAGCGGTTTATTGGACATTCTGTCCGCCGCTTGGATGTCGGGGTTGTCGGCATATTCTTGGGCCGACAACAGGCTGGATTTGGCCATCGAAATACGGTTCAGCACAAAACCGGGGGTATATTGCTTCGGATCCAATCCCATCTCCTTGATAATGCTCTTTATCAACGACTTGGAATCGTCTGTATCGTATATCGTGATGTTGGTGCTGTAACCTATGCGTTCCGCCTCCGCACGCAAAATGCGATAAAACACCGAGTGGAAGGTACCCATCGTGACCGCCTTGGCCATCTCACCACCCACCAGCTGCACTATTCTCTCACGCATCTCAGCTGCGGCCTTATTGGTGAAAGTTAGCGCCAAAATACGATAAGGATTGATGTTGTGAACCGCCATCATGTATGCTATGCGGTACGTTAACACGCGTGTTTTCCCAGACCCTGCTCCAGCCAAAACCATCACTGGACCCTCAGTTTGTGTCACTGCAACCTGCTGTTGCTCGTTAAGTTCGGATAATATTCGTTCTTCTTGCGTCATTTTGGTTCGTTTTAGTGAAAAAAAGGGGTTGCTTAATTTTAAGAATCAATTGTAAATTTATACTAAGAAAAAATTATTTTTGATATAATTTTTGAATGAAAAATTTATTATCTTTGCAGGGTCGAAAGCAACAAAAAAAGGGTGACCGGTAGTCCCACCTATTTTTACACATTATCATTATAAATCCCACCTATTTTCTTATTTGGCAATTACTCATAAAAAATCCGGTCCCCTTTTTGTATTCTTCTAACAGTCGGCTTCAGAAGAAGATTTCTCTTCCACTTTCCCTAAAACCTCCTCTAATTGACGGTATAAATCCTCGAAATCGCCGTTATTCATAAACACATGGTCGGCCATTTTCATGCAACGACCAATATTCTGATGATTGGGGTCCGTGGAGGACATTTCGCGCTGTTCATTCGCAATGAACGTCTCGTAAGAAACTTTATCGGTTTCAGAAGCACGGGCGACGATGCGCTCGTAACGAATCTTGGGATCAGCATCAACGCCAAAAAGCAGAAAATGCTCGTGTTGGCGCAGCGAATCCACCTCCCCGGGTGTGCGCACACTCTCGATAATCGCGTTCTGCCCATTCTCCGCAGCCTGCAAATAAAGCTGGTCGGTGATGTATGAAGGCGAATGTTTTGCACGCAAATCGTTAGCCACCACCACAAAAGTGTCGCGATTCAACTCCATGCCGCGACGGTTGGCCTCTTCTATCAGATATTGTCTGACAGAATAATGCTTATAACCATAATGGTCGCGCATATAATCCACAATCGTGCCCTTGCCAGCACCTAAAGTTCCCGTTATTCCAATGATTTTCATCTCTATACTATAAAGAAAAAAAGGTGGCACAAAAGAAATGCGCCACCTGTGATTCAACTAATGGATTAAATGGCAGCTGAGATTTTAGCGGCGATCTCCGCAAACTCCTCTTTCGTCAACTGCACACGTGGTGCCTTGAAATCAAGATCCCCCACCCCATTGATGGGAACAAGGTGAATATGATTGTGGGGCACGTCGATGCCAATGACCGCCACTCCAATACGTTGGCAGGGCAACACCTTCTTCATGGCCGTCGCCACTTTCTTGGCAAACACCATCATATCTCCCAACATCTTATCGTCCAAATCAAAAATGTAGTCATTCTGCAACTTGGTGATGACCAACGTATGACCCTTTGCCAGGGGAGAAATATCAAGGAACGCGAAGAAACGGTCGTCTTCGGCAATTTTATAGCAAGGGATTTCACCCTTGACAATCTTCGTGAAAATAGTCTCTTCCATGATGATAACAATTAACGTGAAACTTCTAAAATCTGGAAATCCATGACACCAGCAGGAGCCTGCACGGTCACCACGTCACCTTTACCATTGCCGATAAGTGCTTTAGCGATAGGGCTGGAGACAGAAATCTTACCCGCTTTCAAATCCGCTTCAGATTCCGGCACAATAGTATAAGTCATCTCGGCATTGTTCTTCATATTCTTAATCTTGACGATAGAATAAATCAGAACTTTGGATATATCGATCTTCGATTCATCAAGAACACGCGCTTTGGAAATCAGGTTCTTAAGATTCGCAATCTTGAGTTCAAGCAATCCCTGAGCCTCTTTCGCAGCATCATATTCAGCATTCTCGGAGAGGTCGCCTTTATCACGAGCTTCAGCAATAGCTTGGGAAATCTTGGGACGTTCTACGGACTCCAACTGGTTCAATTCACGTTTCAGGGCATCCAAACCCTCCTGTGAATAATACTTTACATCTTCCATAATGTATCTTCTTAAATTACACAAAATAGAAGAGACCACGAAAGTCTCTTCTATTTCTAATATACAATAAAATTAATAGTCTGTTATAAAGCGATCTTTATACCAATGTAGTGATTACCTCTCCACTTGTTGGTGAAACGATAAGCATAATCAATATACATTCTCGGACCAATTTTATGATTCTTGCGTTCTTTGGTGAACGGAATCACAGCGGTAGCACCAACTGCAGGGCCTGAGAAGAAAGAATCACTGTTGAACAGAATAGCAGCAGTTTCATTTTCAGTTGACGTTGCACCCTTCTTGATGTTTTCAAGACCGTAAGCAGCGCGAATCATGAAAATGTTTCTGAAACCGTATTCCAAACCAAGTGAGAAGACGTCACGGGTATAAGAATTAGCGGTAAATGAACCTGCGAAAGTAATTCTGTGCTCTGCATCGTCACGAGTCAAACCCTCTTCAGCACGTTCTTCTTTCGTCATTTCTGCATATTCACCACCGAAGAACAAGAGGTCGTAAGAAAGACCGATAGCAAGGAGAGAAGGCATTTCGAATTCAGCGGAACGCATTTCCAAGGTTTGCAAATAATCTTGGCTGAAGATCGTACCACGAACTGAAAGACCGTCGCCCTTGTAGCTCATCGGAAGACCGATGTTCTTCAAGGTCACACCAATTTTGAAGTTCTCATATTTACCCGTCACATATTGCACACCTGCATCAATAGCGAAGCCAGTGGCTTTAGAGTCGGAAATACGCTCGTTGATAATCTTAATGGTCACACCACCCTTGATGAAGTTGTTGAAAGATTTTGCATAGTGCAAACCAATGTAGGTGAGTGTGGGGCTGAAAGTACCTTGACCACCTTCAGGTTGATCAGTGGTGGTGATCGGAATTTCACCAAAGCCTTGTGAGAAGAAAGAGACAGCGATAGTACCAAAATCTTTCTTTTTACCAAGGTGTTGAGCAATTGCGATGGAATTGATAGCGACACCTGCGCCAGAGCCAACAAGATATTGGGTTCTGTTGAAAGCCAATTCGGTTTTGTTTACAGAAGTCAAACCAGCAACGTTCGTGAAAACAGATTCCAAACCGCGAATCTCAGCAACACCTGCCCCGGCCAAACCGCTCGTACGAGCCCAAGGATCGATGAGAAGGTGGGATGCACCCGCTTGACCGGAACGGTCTCTGTTACCTGCAAATACCGTAGAGGTACTTGCAGATACGAGAGCGATAATTGTACAAATTATTAATGATTTATATAGATTTTTCATATTCTCTGAATTTTTAGATTAATAATTTTAGAAACCATTCAAGTCTGTAGGACGCATATTGCAGAAGAATTTCAAAGTACGCTCACCAATTCCAGGAGCATTGACGTGGATGATATACACGCCGCTGGCAATCGGAATATTAGCATGGTTCTTAAGATCCCATTGGACGAAGGAATCGTCAGCCGTACCGTGAGTGAGGGTTCTGATCAAAGTACCATTAACGGTGTAGATGGAAATCGTACACTTAGCAGGAATATTCACAATACGAACATAGTTTTCAAGAGCATTGTGCTCGTAGTTGGAGTATCCATAGTAAGGATTCGGAATGATGTTGATCTCCTGCAACAAATTCTCAATATCAGATACCTGCTCAACCTTTTCAGGAGCAATGTTCTTCGTCGTGAAGGAGTACATCGGGAAACCATTGTTTTGGCTAGCATTAGGAGCACCGCTCGGGCTGTCATACCAACGAGAAGAGTATCTCATGTACGGACGAGAAACACGCAACTTAATCGTAGCATCTGAACTCAACCAACTATCCTCAAGCAAGGTAGCAGGCATCGGGATGCTGGTCCACATCACGTTGTTGAAGAGTTGCATCTTTCTAGCCTTACGCGGAGTAGCGTTCATGTTCGTCTCACCGACAAATGTCTGGAATTTCTGCATAGCCCATTTACCTTCATCGTAAGGACCGCACTCATAATACGGATATTGCTTGCCGTCAGTACCGGTGAAATAACCACCGTGGGTAGCACCACCTGCATTGATGGTATGATCGCCATCATTGTAGTTTCTCTTCGCATTTTGGTCACGGTAGAAAGTATTGACCATATTACCAGAGCTACTGAGAACGTAAACATAGTGACGGCCACCACTCAGAGGTTCACCATATTCCAAACCATATTCTTCTCTATAGCGGTTATAGTAATCCATACTCATAGGAATATAATTACCATCGTCGTCAAGAATGTAATCGCCAGTTTGAGGATCGGTATAATAAGCATAAACATTCGTAGGATTGAAAATCATATCATTACCGTTATTCAACGTATCCTCAGAGTTCTCAGCAAACATAATGTTCAAACGCTCACCAGTCTCCACATTGATAGCATAGCCCGGGAACCAACCCATACCCGTGGTACCACTATTGTCAGGATTACCATCCTTGTCAACAGAAGGACAGGTCTTAGGTTCGTGACGAATATTCTGATAGGTCTGGCCATGGAACTCTTGATTAACAATATAATTGTTGAAACGGCCAGCTGAACCAGATTCCAAGACAACTGCGCGTGTCCACTTGCTCTTATCAGGAGTCAAGACGATATCCACAGAATAGAGGTTCGTCATTGTCTGGTTATAAGAAGCTAAATTAGGAACGGCACCGAGAGAGGTGAAATCATAATAAGAAGGGCTAGGAGAACTTTCGCCAGAGACGACATCTTCAATGAGGAACTTCGCCTTAGGACCACCGTCGTAAGGAGAGGACAACACGTATGGTGCCCAAGTACCGTCAACCATGCTTTCGAATTCCTGATCAGGATCCATAAAACCACGAGTATGCTCGCTGCTTTGTGAAGTAGGAAGGACGAACAGATTGAAGAAGTCTTCAGCACGCCATTTCATATAGTCACACTCTGAACCTTCCTGTCCAGTGAAGCAATCCCATTTACTAGCAGCAGTCTGTTGACCGGAACGAATCCAGTTGTTTGGATTGTCACCCTCTGCATCCTGCACACCACTCAGCCAAGGATCATTACCCGTATAGGAGATGTCTGAACCCAAAGCATCAGGTTGAGCATACCAAGAAAGGTTAATGTAATTGTAACCACCATTCTCTTTAATATATTCATCCAAATTGCTTTGGTGAATTCTGAAATTAGCATTCTTAATAGAAATAGAGATACCTAAATCCAAGAACAATTGCTCATTTGTCATGCTAATCGGCATAGCTGCGGTAGTGACACGAGCCGCAGAACCATCACGGTTAACAATACCGTTTTCGATAAGTTCTTCATCGCTCACCTCGTCAGAGATAATCAACTGCCACATAGTGCTGTCGTTGACATCATCACTGATATTGTTTTCGAGGAATTTAATGGTATAGTCCCAAGGTTTCACCTTTAACGGGTCAATCACCTGGACATCCAGAGGACCATAGTTGTTCTTATATTGGATATTGTTGTAAACGTTATTGGCGAGAACGAGATCGCGGGATTCGTCTGTCATATCCAAGAAGAGTCCACCATTACCTTGACCCTCGATACGGGTAATCATAGGCACATCGCCATATTTAGAATTCAGAAGCGTTTCAACCGGTTTGTGAGGAATACCCACTGTCACCTTAATGTTTCTACGACCAGCCAAATAAGCGGCACGTTGACCGTCAAGGTTTTCAGCTTCCAAGCTGAAGTGCTTATATTCATTGTAACCGTATGCCAACACTAAGAAATAGTACTCTTTGTGATTGACAAGCAACTTATTCGTACCAGTAGCGAACTTATCTTCAGTAATTCTGAAGGAGTGTTTAACACCAATATCAGCACCTTTCACCATTTCGGTAGCCACTGAAGTACCAAGAGCATCGTTATAAACCCAGTTAATCACCTGGCCAACACCATTTTCAACGTCGCATTGAGCCACGAGAAGGGCTTTATTTGCATCATTCAAATCAGTAACACTGACAGAGGCATTTGCCAATTGGTAAATCTGATAACCTTCGAATTTATAAGAACGTTGTTCAGGAGTGAGAGTGTCGATTTCAGTGATCGTTTCAACTCTCGTGCTAACGATTACAGTATCATTGCCTTCCGGAGTGAGGGCAGGAATAGAATCCACATATTCAACCAACTTTGAAGTTTCAAGAGTTCTAGGAATTTGAGGATCAAGTTCCATATAGGTTTCGTGATAGTTGTTCTTTTGAGGATCATTATTGGAGATGTAAAGAATCAACTCGTTCTCAAGTTCACGAATCGTGACATCGGGAGCGTCAGGACCATCCAGAGTCTTAAAGCAGTTTTCGAACAGAGACTGGCACTTGTCGTCAGCACGTTTCAACAATTCAACAGATGCCAAAGCACCACCTTGTGAAGCACGTGCCCATGGAATACCAACCGTAATGTAGTTCACAGAACCCGGTTTCAAGGTGAAAGGACCTGCAGATTGCATGAAACGACGGTCGTAAGGAGCATTACCCACATTTGCCTCGGTCCAACCTTCAGGATTGCCATGACCAAAATAAGAATGGTTAACCGGAACACCTTGAGTACCCCAGTTACAAACATCGGTCAAGCCAGGGAACATGAAGTCACAATCGGGACCATCGGCACCGTTCGAGCTGTGAGCATTAGCACCGTATTTCATTTTGGAGTTATCTTTCCAAATACCTTGCAACATATTGTAGTACTCGTAAGCCACACTCGGGTCACCCGTCACACTACTGTTGTTATTGTGATAGACGAAACGTCTCATACCAAAACGCTCATTATCCACAATGCTATCGCCGAAGTTCACACCATTGATAGCCATTTGGTCTAATTCAAAAGCGCTATTGAGGAATTTATCGCAATAACCGGTAAATTGAGCACTGTCGGAATAGAATTTCGGGTTGTCACGACCATCAGGATCCATATAAGGTCCTTGGAAGAAGTCAACACCTACCGCAGGCGGTTGATCACCGTAAGCCCAGCTTTGACCGGAACCATCAACGTTAGAACCGTTGTAACAGTAACCCAAACCACGGGCAACATCACAACCTACGTAGTCGTCATTTGCATAACCCAAGTCAGGGTCAACCCACTGAGAGAAGAAGGTGTTCGTCAAAGTATAAGTAGAACGGTTGATAATCTCGTAAGAGTAGAACGTCATGTTGTTGAGTTCGTCGTTGGTAGCGAAACCGAAAGCCTGACCACGAATTTCAAGACCGATAGGTTGACCTTGAGACTCTGTGTGAGCGCCAGCATTATCGTTGAAAATCCAGAAAAGGGTCTCATCGCCTTTAAGGACGTGGTCAGCGTAAATCATACCATTAGAATTGTGCCAATCGGGTTCAGCACCAGGATTGTTCAGGCTTTCCAACCACAGGTCCTCAGGAGTTCTCGGAAGAGCGTGCGCAGCGGCGCGAGCGATGTTATCTTCCGTCCAAGGACAAAGGTCGTTGTTAATATCGTAGTAAGGATAGTCACCATTTTCAGGATCGTACTCACCATTACCGTTGACATCCTTGAAGGGAGCAAGGTAGTAAGAATAACCCTCGTCGCCATGTGCAGGCCAGTTAGCGATGCTTGAAGGCATCACGTAACCGGAGGTGTTGTAGCTGGAAATGTGCTCATCCACTTCTGCACGAGTGATTTTGAAGTGCTTATCGAATTTGATACACATAGATTGGGTTGTACTGGCTCCCGTGATTTTCAAGGGACCCGTCCAGTAGTCGTCACCGACTTGTCTGAAACGCACAGCAGCGAGTTTCAACTGGCCGTTAGCATCACGACCACCGATCCACAATGCAGCGCAGAACATGGAAGTTTTACCTGAACCTTTCGGCACTTCATATTCGGCAACCTCCTTGAACCACATTGTACCACCTGTTTCGATATAGGCGCGTACATTGTTCACCGTCAGCTCATTGGAACTACTTGCAGGAAGACAGGTAGCAGATTCCGCTTTCGGTGAGGAAGAACTTCTAACCACTCCTTTAACTTTTTCGGCGCGCAATGAACCAGTCATCACGAACACCGTCAGAAGTGTCAAGCAGAGAATTTGTTTAATATTTTTCATATACCTATTATTTTTTTCTATTGATTAAAAGCCGAATTGAATACCTAAACTTGCACGGAACGGACGGCTGTAGTTATACGGGTTCTGAACTCTCATCGTGTAGTACCAAACGTATGAAGGCACATAGATTTGAGAGTTGATTTGCTGTTGATAAGCAGCAGCTGACAGATAACCATCGTCGTCAGGGTTGCCAGTATAGTCATACACAGAAATAATGTTCTTGAAGTTGAAGAGGTTCTGGATATCAAGATAGACATTGATATAACCAATCTTAGCAGCTTTTGCCTTACCGTTTTCATCCGTTTTGTTCTTGTTGAAGTTGAACATGAAGGTCTTGTCGATACGGAGGTCGCATTGATATTGCCAAGGAAGGTTAGAACCGTTGATAGAACCGGCCAAAGTAGCATTCGTACCAGCTACGATATTGGAGTAAGGAGTGCTGGAACGAGTGTAAGGAGTACCAGATGCAGCAGAGAACAATAATGCGAAACCTGTGTTAGCCAACCATTCGATGGTCTTCACAGTCTCTTTACCGTCCACGATGACAACCTTCTCAGTCTTCGGACCATCATAGTTCAGACCATTCTCGAAACGATAGTCGAAGTTGATACCGATTCTGTGACGTTGGTCGAAGGAGAGGTTCGTCAAAGTTCTCAAGTTAGGTTGACCAGCGGCCAAGATAGAGAGCTGAGAAGTCGTGCTGGAACCAGTACCTTTTGCAAATTGCAAGGTGTAGTTAGCAGACAAGGTGATGTTCTTGGTTCTGTTCATTCTGTAAGAGAAGGTGAAACCTTGAACAGTACCGAAGTCGATGTTCTGATAAGAATAATAAGTGTTCGGATATGCACCAGAGAAACGGTAAGCTTGGATTTGGTTACGTTTCTCAGAATAGTAAGCACAAATACTGATAGCGGATTTAGCACCGATTTTCTGACGGAAACCGATTTCATAGTCAATACTCTGTTGCGGTTTCATGTTCGGGTTGTTGATAATGTCGTTAGCAGAATTACGTTTAGAGATGAACAAGTAGTCAACCGGAGAAATCTGCAAGTTGGTAGGACGAGAAGTGATGATGTTATAGTGAGCATAGAACAAAGAGTTGTCGTTCACAGGGAAAGAGAAGGAAATACGAGGCATCACAGACCATTGTGCTTTATAATCGGTGAAAGCGCCAGACTCCACTTTCGTGATAGAATTGATTTGGTCAATTTCATTTTTAAGAATAGGACCATTCACGTTCAAAGAAAGAGCGGTCTCAGGGTCAGAAACCTCATTACCGGATGCATCATACCAAGTGTCACCCAAACGGTAACCTACGATGGATTGAGAAGAGAGCTCGCCGCCAGCAATGTCAGCCTCGCTCATGTAAACGTCATTACCAGAATAATAGACCACCCAGTCGTTGGTAGCGTTACCCACAAAGCTGAGGTTGTCGTTGATTTGTTTCAAGTCACCCACGGTGTAAGCTTCACGGAACAAATACGGGTCTTTCAAGACGGATTGGTTAGCGTCGAAGCGGTCAACACGCAAACCGACGTTGAACAACAAGGTGTTGATGGCGAACTTATCCTGAAGGTAGAATGCCATGTAGATAGGTTCGTAAGCACCGATGCTGTAGGTCTTCTGACCATTCTCCACATTGTTGAAGAAGTCGTCGATAGTGGTTTTCTTGTTGTTTTTCTTACCTGTATAGTCATAACCATAGTAGCTTACCAGCGGGTTAGAACCAGAAGAGGTACCTAACAAGAGTTCCTCAGCAGAGAACATGCTGATGTCGAAAGTATTAGGAGCCAAGTTGTCGATATCAATCCAATCGTCACCATCAGGATTGAGACCAAGGTGCTCACGCAAGTTTCTGTCGAACACGGTCTGGTCGTCAAGGCTGACCAAGCGAGGATAATCCACATAGAAAGATTCGCCATCATCACGGATAATGTAGTTATCTTTATCCAACTCCGTAATATGAGAGTTCGTTTCGTTACGCATCAAGGTCCAGAAAGAATAAGGAGCCACGCCATAACCACGATAGGTCAACTTCTCAAAATCATAACCGAATTTCAATTCGTGGTTTTGCAAGTTCATGGAGATGCTGGCCTTCAAACCGATCTGATCCATGGAAGATTTGCTATAGCTGCCCAGCACAGTACCAGGAGCATAGTACATAGAATAAATCAAATCCGGAGAGTCACCATTTCTCAAAGCACCAAATTGTTGATAAATGTTAAGGTCATAAGGAATAGTAGTACCATAATAATCATTGATGACTTCTGACGGGAAGTTTTGAAGGAAATTCAAGGTATAGTTGGTCAAATCCGGGTTCACGTTATAATCAGGATTCACACGGAAGGTCACCATGGAGTCATACCAACCTTGGAACTCGTTAACGTCGTAGATGGTGATAGGACCAAGGACTGAGTCATTGATAGTAAGTTCATCTTTGTGTTCGTAACTGGTTGCCTTTTGGGTAGTGAATTGGCCGATGTAGCCATATTCAAACAGACGATCCTTATGAGTAGGAGCGTAAGACAAACCATTAGAATGAATGTAGGATGCGTTAATGTCATACGATAAGTTCTTCAAAACGGCAGAACCGGTGGTGTCCGTCACGACGCGGTGCGTGAAACGAGCATTGACACGGGCGTTCGAAGAAGAGGAGATCGGGTTTTGACCTCCATCGAACAGAGCGTAAGTAGAACCCCAAGACTTGCCTATGCCATATTCATAAGAACCGCTCAGGGAGAGTTTCATATTATGGTGTTGACCCAAAATGAAGTCAAATTTCAGCTGACCGAGGTAATCCCAAGAACCAGCATTTTTTCTAACGCGCTCTTTGTGGAAAGACTCGCTGGTCAGATAAGCAGCCTCTTGATAAGAAACACCGAAATCGGTATTACTATAACGAAGAGGGTTAGCAGTGATAGCTTCACGAACATCATCGTTAGCCACCCATGTACCGCCACGTGCCGGGGCACCGTCGTGGGTGTAGGAAACCTCACCGCTGAAGAGGAAACCGATACGGGTAGGATCGTTACGGGTCTTGCCTTTCAACAGGGGACCGGTAACAGTGGCAGCAGCCAAGAAGTTGTTGTAACCATCAATGGAACCGCGCAACTCGAGAGACCCGTGGAATTCCTTCGGCGCTTGTTTGGTGGTGATGACCGTGAAGGAGGTACCGTCACCATATTCGGCAGGCACACCACCTTGGATCAACTGCACCTCTTCGATGGATGACATGGCGACACCGCTACCGCCGCGGACACGCATACCATCGACGATGGTTTGCTGACCGTCGGAACGGTTACCACGGACACTGGTCATGGCACCATCGACGGAGGTGACACCCTCCAAGTTCGCCAACGCGCTCGTCACAGAACGACCAGGCGTGGTACGAACGTTATCACCGGAGAGGCGGTTGGCAGATGTCGTGTTATCTTGTGAGAACACAGGCGGTTCCCACACGATCACAACCTCTTCCACATCCGTTGTGAGGTCAATCACAAAATTCTCGAACACGACTTGGCCGTTGGGAACGTTGACATTGGACTTCGTCATTGTCTTGTTCACCATCATTGCGTCAGCCACCAAATCGTACGTTCCGGCTTCAACGTTGAACATTTGGTAATCACCATTCGCATCGGCAGTTGCCATGTTTACAACACGCTCTCCAACCTTCAAAAGCACCCTGGTGTAAGCCAATGGTGAATTCTCTTGGTCGGTCACTTTACCTTTGATCTGGCTCTGTGAGAATGCCGTACTTGCAAAGAGGATGATTACTCCTAAACATGCGAGTAATTTTTTAATCATAGCCATTAATTTATATTAAACATAAAACTTTTTTCCACTCTATAATAAGCTTGCAAAAATATAAAATTTTTCAATACGTTCTAGGAATAATTCTGCTTTTGTGTAAAAAAAATCAACAACACGTAATATATTATACATCAATATAATATATACTATAAATATAATTGTAGAGACGTGATGAATCGCGTCTCTACAGAAAAATCTATGAAAAAAAGGGGCTAGTTATACACGCGCAAGCGCACTCCGTCGTATCGGGTGTAGTACGATCGCAACGGCCATTTGGCCGGACCCGATATCACGTTTCCATCCAAAATATTATACGTGGAACCGCACAACGAATCAATCAGCATGATACCGTTCGGGTGCACCCAAACCCATGAATCGCCTTCCTCCCAATCGTAGGAACAGGAACGATCGTACGCGTAAAACGTCCATTCGTCCAAACGATATACCACAACACCTCCAATACCACCAGTAAAATACTCATATCCACCGTAAGTATTTAATCGATAATACATTACGTCATTGGGGTAGATGGTGAAATCCACCTTTTTGTAGGGTATGGTAGGATGATAGGTGTTCTTGCAAGAGGTGAACAGCACCAATAGAGAAACCACTAACAATGCGATTTTCCGCATAATTACATATTTGTATTGTTCGATGACTTTTTCTTCAACGGCTTAATGGACTCGTCACCGAAGGAATAGGTGATACCCACTAACGCATTGATACCAAAGTTGTTAAAGCCATAATAGTTCGTAGCATACTGACAGCCAATGTTATTGATGTTGGCAAACGCCGTGAACTGCTTGGTTATCAAGTACTCAAAGCCAATGCCGAAGTTCAGAACCGGCTTCACGGTTTTGCTATCCACATTACCCGTGTGACGGATATCATTCTCCAAAACATACTGGATTTCATCAACAATCGCACCGTAATCAGCTACACGCTTACCCAAGACAGGCACCAACACCCAGCGGTCGAAGCCCACCTTTGCATTTGCAGTGAAGATGAAACGGCTGTTCCAGATATACTTGCCCTCGAACCCAATCTCCCAGCGCGGGATATAAAGCGGTTTCCCATTGGTGATGACATCTGAGCCAAACCAATCGTAACCTTCAAGGAAGAAAAAGTCGTGATAACGTGCATTCAAATTCAGATAGAGGTGGTTGATGGCCTCCCAACTCAAGTTGGCAGTCACGTCTAACTCTGTACCCTTCTTGGCATACACCACATCGAATTGATTTTTCAGCAGACTGACCGTGTCAAGCATGTAGAATGGCAAATCACGACGATAAGAGTAGCGTGCCGCAATATGGTAGTTCAGCTTCTGCGTGATTTTTCCTTTCACACCGCCATAAATACTGATCTGACACTTCGTAAAACGCAATGTATCAATATTCGGCTTCAAGTAAGGGTTCTCATAGAGCATATCTTTCAGTGCAGTGTATTCGCTCTTGCCATCCACACCGACATATACATTCAAGATGCCGCGAATCAGACCCATCTGTAATTCAGCCACGGGATAAATCGGGCAAGAGGTCTTGTTATACTGGTTGATCAACGGAACTCCAATACCCACCATCAAATGGTACTCGCGAATACTGAAACTCATGGTCGGTTTGAGTTCGAACTTGAAACTGTTGTTTGTGCGCAGTTTGAGCAGACTTCCGTCCGTACCCATCGGGATACTGTCACTCCAGGTATTGTTGTAAAAATCCAACCCTAAATCCAACTGATAATGCTGATAACCAGATATTTTCAAAAACTTAGCATCGTATGCCAACATTCCTCTCAAACCACCGTGATGCTCCATATTCTTCCAATACGTGCGCAGGAAATCGTAATTGACCCGCACGTCCTCTTTCAGCTGCTTGTCTTCTGCCGTATAATTGGAACGGAAACCCACCTCTGCACTCACATGGTTGAAGTTGTTTTTGATGCTGTCGCGGTAATCTTTACTGTAATAATATTCTGGAGTTTCGTAAATTTCCGGACGCACCCAATCTGTAGAATAGCCGTACAAATTAGCCAACTCGTGATTATAATGGATAGACGAATACAACGTGTAGTTCTTAAAAATGCGGTTAAAGAAGAGATGCAGACGCGTATCGCTGGTAGGCGCGTATGCGTACTTCTTCTGCTCCTTGCCGATAGGGCCTGCCCAGGAAGAGAAGTGGTGGAAATTCAATCCGTAAGAATACTTGGGATTCTGACAATTATGCATCGACAGTTCTGCCAATGGAGTAATCGGATAACCAAAACCGAGTTTGATGTAGTTACGGTAATAGCGCTCCTTTATCTCCGGATTGAGCTTGCCAACCTGCATTTCGCCAGGCTGAAAATCCAATGCCGGCTTGTTCGGGGCAATAACGTAGTTGAATTCCACTTTTTCACTCACCACAGAATCATTCAACACTGCCTGTTGGTTGATTTTGTTGGAATTGGCCAATTTCGGCACATACTTGATCAACAATTGTGCCGTATCCACCACCTGCGCCCGCAAACCAAATCCTATCAATAATATGGTTAATAAAACGGTTATCTTTTTCATATTATCTTGTTTTACAATTTCTACTTTTTCTCTTATTTCAAACGTCTTACGTCACACATCATACGTCTATTTCTCCAACGCATCAATTTCTGCAATCTTTTCCTTTGCAAGCTTCACCAAATCCTCGCCAGCGTAGTTATCCACAATACTTTGGTAGGTATGGCGTGCCTGGAAATAGTTGCCTCTGGCCTTGTAAAGGTCGCCGTAGAGGATGAACGTGCGGGCGTACCAATACTCGGAAGAATAGTCGCTACCCAGGATGGCTTTGATACGCGCCTCGCAGTCGTCCAAATTCTTATCGTTGTTTAACGCGATGTCTGCCAAATGGTAAGCCGCTTCGGCACACAAATCGTTGCTACCCTTAGGCACCAACTGACTATAGTAGGTCTTCGCTGTGGTCAACTCGTTGAGCGCAAAAGCAGAATTACCCGCAATCAACAATGCCTCCGACAACAAATCCTGATCAGATTGATTGGATTTGATGATATTCTCTGCACTGGTAAGGGCCGCGCGGTACTCCTTCATGAAGTAAGCGCAACGCATCGCACCGTTGTTGGCATACACCAGTTCGTCCTCATTCGTCGTGTTTTCCATCAGCTTGTTGAAATAGGTCAACGCCTTGGAATATTTCTTGTCATTATATAATATAGAAGCCGCTTTGTGAAGCGCGGTCACATTATACTCTGTTTTATACTTTTTGATAATAACCTCATAATCAGCCAATGCGTCGTCATAGCGTCTCATACCGTACTCGCATTCACCTTTGTAGAAGTGTGCCTTGGCCACGAAGGAGCCGTTCGGGAACTGACGGATGTAGTCCTGACAAGCAGCAATGGAAGCTTCGCAGTCGCCGCGGTTGTATTTCGTTTCAGCCGCCTTGAAGGCAATGGAATCCTGACGATCGGCGGAAATATTCATGTTTTTGGACCGGACATAGTCGAAAAATTCGCTGGTGTTGCCGTTTTCCGTGTAGATCGTTTCCAAATTTGCCAACGCATCCTTGGCTTCTTGCGAACCCGGGTAAGTCTCCACCACATACTTGTAAGTCGAGATTGCCATTTGCGGGTTGTCACTGTTCAAGTAAGCTTGCGCTAAACGAGTGTGCGCCTGACGAATATACGGACTCTTCGGGTGATTTTTAATGAACTGCTTGTACGCAGAAATGGCACTCGCGTAATCATTTTGCGTATGGTAGGTCACTGCCAAATCATATTCCGCATCATCCTTATAGCTTGTATTCGGATATGTTGTCAACAATCTGTCCAACGTCTGGATTTTCTTGCTGTTATTCTTCTGGTATCCATAACATTTTGCCAACTGATAGACCGCATAATCCGCATTCGACTGTCCCAGACGCTCACATTGGTCATAATATTTGATAGCATTGGGCAAATCCAACTGCATGAAGTAACAATCTGCCAGTCTTGCCGAAGCATCCGCCTGAATATCAATATCTTCTGAATTCTTAGACTTATTCAAATAGGTTCTGAAATGGTTGGCGGCATCTCTATAGCGTTTCAGTTTTAATGCCGCATAACCCAATGAGTAATAAGAATTTACATAATATTCATTGGAAGAAGCCTTGTCCGCATTCTGATAAGATTGAAGAGAATAGTAGGCATCCTTGTATTGCTCGTTACGATATTGTGCCTCGCCTTTCCAATACATGGCATCCAAGTGGATTTTCTTATCTGATGGAGATGCTAACGTTTTGTTTAACAACGTGATAGCATCTTTATAATTACGATTGTTGATCAACTCCAAAGCGCGGTTAAATGTGCAACGCTGATACGCTTTCAAAATAGCGGGACTCTTGGACTTGAGCTTCTCGATGGAATTAATTGCAGCCTGGTAGTTCTTTGTGGAAAGATAAATCCGCGACAGATAGTTGGAGGCCTCTTCGCTGTGGCTGGCGTGCGGGTACTGGTTCAGGTAATCCTGTAACGCCTCAATACCGTTGTTGAACGGACTGGTGGAAGTTTCGCATTGCAGTTTCGCATAATTGAAAAGGGATTCTTCCTTAATGGTAGGATCGAAATCATATTTGGAGGCCTCTTTGAAACTTTGGGAGGCCAGCGTGCGTTGACCCGTCTTCATGTAGCAGTCGGCAATGAGGAAATAGCACTGCTGGGTCATCTGGTCAGGATTCTTGTCGTTAGCAGCATGCGAGAAATCCGTAATGGCCTCGTTGTAACGTTGCACACGGTAATCCGTGAAACCCATAGCGAACCAATCGTTTCGATCAAGCGTTATCTGGTTGTTTTCCTGCAACTTAGCAAACTGATCCGCCGCCTCTTCATACTGATTGAGATTGTAGTAGGAAAGTGCCTTGCAACGTACCATTTGCGTCTGATTGTTGTCCTTTGGCTTGTCAATATCGGGTGCCACTTGCAATACTTCTTCATATTTCCCGTCTTTGAAATAGATTTGGGTCAAGAAGTAGGGCACCTCGTTCTTGAATTCGGGGTTGTCTTTCAAGGTAAGGAAGTCTTCCAAAGCCGCCTCATACTGTTCGGATTGGTAAGCCATGCAAGCGAGATAATAGGTACTGCGCTCCTTATAGGGTCCTTCCTCCTCGCGCGCCTTGCGGAACATCATCTTGGCATTGTCGAAATCTTCCGTCATGAAGTAGGAATATCCTTTTTTGAAGTGATATTCCTGCACATTTTCGGGTTGAATATCCGATTCATAAATCTCATCGAACTGAGCGATGGTCTTTTTGTAGTTTTTGCGGGCGAAGTAAAAGCGACCCAAATAGAACCTTGCTTCGGGCACGGAAGTGTGCACAGGATAGCGGTCGATGAAGGTCTGCAGCAAGTAGCCCGCATCCTGATTGTCGAGTTTGGCCGCACACACGCCTTGATAGAAAAGCGAGTTGGTCTTCAGGTCATGCTGTTTGTCCTCGGTGCTTTCATATACATATTTAAAGTATTGTTGCGCCGAACCGTACTTCTCTTTGTTGAACAAATCCACCGCGGTTTGGTATTCATAGAGCGGCGATTTAAAATTTTCTGTCCGTTGCGCAGAGGCCGAAAAAACGGTGCAAAATGCAGTCACCAACAGCAACAGACTAACTTTGAATATTTTCATATATCAGTTGATTATAAACCTATTTTACAAACGAACAAAAATACAACTTTCAAAAGGGCATTTTATTGTTATAAAAATTACTTATAAACAGCGAATTTTTAATTTTTCAGCATGGTTTGAGGTCAGTTCATCACACTAGTTTTTGACCAACCCTAAAAAAATTGTATCTTTGCCGCTTCCTTTTAATCTCACGAAAAATGGAATTATCAGCGGAAAAAAGAAAGGATATTATCAAAACATACGGACTTATCCTCTTGGGCACGTTCATCATGTCCATCGGGTTTGTGGTGTTCATTTCGCCACTGAAACTTGCGCCCGGAGGTGTTTATGGTATCGCCATCATTCTCCACCACCTCTTCAACTTCCCGATCGGTCTCTCCGGCATCTGTCTGGATTTGCCGTTGTTGCTCATCGGCACCCTCTGGTTGGGACCTAAGTTCGGGATGAAAACGCTCGCCGGGGTCATCTCTCTACCGGCGTTTATCTCTTTATGGGAGAAAATTTACGGCTATGCACCGCTGATTCCTTTGGCCAACGACCCCATGACCCCCGACCCTTCCGCCTCTTTCATCGTCGCCCTCTTCGGCGGTGTGATTATCGGTATCGGTTTGGGACTGATCTTCAAAACCCGCGCTACCTCTGGCGGCACCGACATTATCGCCATGATCCTCGGCAAGTACATCAAACATA
This sequence comes from uncultured Bacteroidales bacterium, assembly GCA_900317715.1. Classification (GTDB taxonomy): domain Bacteria; phylum Bacteroidota; class Bacteroidia; order Bacteroidales; family WCHB1-69; genus F23-D06. Next base: position 39,374 of record ONHS01000010.1, read on the forward strand.
TTCCCCTCGGCACACTGCTCATCTGCGTTGATTCCACCATCGTGCTCATCGCTTTGATCGCGTTCAAAGACTGGACCATCCCATTGTACTCATGGTTAGTGATTTACGTGACCGGCGTCGTCATGGACAAAGTCATCGCAGGCTTCCACTCCAACAAGGCTGTGCTCATCATCTCCGAACACTACGAAGAGATTCGCCAACGCATCTTTGATGAGCTTGACCGCGGCGGCACCTACCTCAACGGCGAAGGTATGTACAACCACGACGAAAAAAAGATCATTTTCACCTCCATTTCCCGCAAACAGCTGCCGGTGCTCATCCATTTCGTCCACGAAATCGATGCCAACGCTTTTGTTACAATATTAGATGCCTCTGAAACGTTAGGAGATGGATTTAATTCTTTAAGAGAAAAAGCATTAAACTAAAAATATGAAGACCAAGGTAATTGAAGTTCTCAATTCGATATACGACCCCGAGATTCCCGTAAATATCTGGGAATTAGGGTTTATATATAAGTTAGAAGTCAACCAGAACAACGATGTTTACATCTTGATGACCCTCACCGCGCCCAACTGCCCTGTGGCGGAAAGCTTGCCCATGGAGGTTCAGACGCGTGTGCAGATGATTCCTGGGGTGAACAAAGTGGTGGTGGATGTCACCTTCGACCCGCCGTGGACCATGGATTGCATGACCGAAGCCGCCAAAATGGAGTTAGGACTTCTGTAAATCCCGATAATTTTATTCAAAACAATATTTCAAAACTCAATGGAAAAACAAGACAAGTACAACGCTTTCAGTCTGTTACAATTTATGTGGAAGTGGCGTAAGTGGCTGCTCATCATTTGCGGTGCCACCGTGCTCATCTCCACAGCCTGCTCATTCTTAGTGCGCCCGCGCTTCAAATCCACAGCCATGATTTATGCTCCGCGCACCAGCTCCGTTTCCAAAATCCTCCTGAATGAGCAGAACTACAATGAACGCCTGGAAATCAAGGCTTTAGCCACTGTGGATGAGACCGAGCAGATGCTCCCGTTCCTCAATGCCGTGGCTATCAAGGACTCTCTTATCGAGAAATACAAATTAGCTGAATATTATAATATAGATGTCACCAAAAAGGGTGGTCAAACGAAATTATACAAGACTATTCGGAACAATATGACCATCAAACGCACGGAATACGGCGCCATTTCCGTCTCCATGAGCGACTGGGACCCACAACGTGCTTACCAAATGACCCTCGACGTGGTGCGTTGGCTGGATACCATCAAAAACCGTGTGGAGCATGAGCGCGCTGAAGCTGCCTACATTATTCTGCAAAACCAAATGGATTCCGTCGAACGCGAAATCGCTGCTGTCAACGACTCTATCCAAGCTCTCATGGCGCATGGCGTTTTTGATGTGAAGACCCAGAGCGAACGTCTCACACAACAGTATGCCATCGCTGCCGCACAAGGCAACACCGCAGCAATGCAACGCATTCAGAAAGAACAAGATACAATCGCTAAATACGGTGCTCAGCTCACTTCTTACCAAGATTTGGAATACAACTTCAGCAAATATCACGCTCTGTGTAAGCAGAAAATGTTGGATGCCAAAATGGACATGACCACCATCATGCCCGTGAAGTTTGTGATCGACAATCCTTTCCCTGCCGACAAAAAATTCTATCCCAAGAAATCGCTGATCGTCGTGATTTCCACCTTGTGCGCTTTCATTCTGACGATGATTGTTCTTCTTTTTATTGAAAGAATTGAAAACCAACCTAATAGAAGAGATACAGCAGCTGATACACAAGATCTCTAAACGGCAGATTATCGGTTTTATAATCGCCATGGCGCTTGTGTTGGGCAACGGCTACGCCATCATTCGGGAATTTCCTCTGTTCCAGTTGATTACGGTAGCTGTGTTAGGCGTGTATATTGTCTTTTTCCATGCCGACATCGCCATGTATCTGCTCGCTTTCAGCACTCCTTTTTCCATCATCCTCAGCAGCAAGGACGTCCAACTAGGACTTTCCTTACCCTCTGAGGGACTGATGATTATGCTGACTGTCATCTTCTTCGCCCGCATCTTATACGATCTGCACTACAACCGCGAGTTCTTGAAACATCCGATCTCCATCACCATCTTGGTTTACCTCGGCTGGATGTTTATCACCTGCTTGACAAGCGTGCGACCTGTCGTTTCCCTCAAGTTTTTTGCCTCCAAACTCTGGTTTATCACCTCCTGCTATTGGTTTTTCCTTCAAATGTTGGAAGACGACATGAAAAACGCCGTGCGCTACTTCAACTGTTATGCAGTAGGACTCGCCATTATCGTACTCATTACCACTTACTTACATGCACTCAGCGGTTTCGACGAGCATTACGCCCACTATGTGATGTCGCCATTCTACAACGACCACACGGCCTATGGTGCCGCACTTGCCTTTATGCTACCCATCACGGTTGGCTTTTTCTTCCTGCCTGACAACAAGTTACATCAAAAAATCTTTTATATTGTCATCTCCCTGATTTTGGCAATGGGATTTTATTTGTCCTATAGTCGCGCCGCTTGGATCAGTCTTGTGCTGGCCGTCGGTGTGCTGATTATCCTCAAACTTCGCATCAAACTGTCGTGGCTGATCAGCGGCGGATTGGTGGTCGGCGTACTGCTCTTTTTCTATGCCGACGACATTCTCTACAAAATGAGCCGTAACAGTCAAGATTCTTCCGGCAATTTCGTGGAACACATCCAATCCATGTCGAATATCAGCACGGATGCCTCGAATATGGAACGCATCAACCGTTGGACGGCTGCGTTCAAGATGATTAAGGAAAAACCTGTTTTTGGTTGGGGACCAGGCACTTACCAGTTTGAATACGCACCATTCCAGGTGGGTTATTACCGAACCATCATCTCCACCGATTTCGGAGATGGCGGCAACGCGCACAGCGAATACATCGGTCCATGCGCCGAAACCGGCATTTTCGGGATGCTCACTGTATTTGCCATCGTATTCGTCTTTCTCTACTATGGCATCACCACCTATATTTATTCGGAAGACAAAACACTGAAAATCATTGTCTTATGTGCAACTTTAGCCTTGATTTCCTACTATTCGCACGGCGTTTTCAATAATTTCCTGGACACGGACAAACTTTCCGTGATTGTATGGGCTTCCATCGCGGTCATCACCGCCTGCAACCTCAAAAACAAAACCATTGAAACCGATTAACATAATCATGCATTATATACAAGGGCTTACGCCCTTGCCTGTGGGATGTCAGCCCTACGGGCTTCTTAAGGAAACGCTTGAAATAATAAATTACCCTCTAAACCCTAAACTATAAACCCTAAACCTTAAACTTTACACCCCCTTCATCGCCTCATCAAAGCAGTGGCGGCAGAGCGGTTCGTAGGCATCTTTTTCGCCGAGAAGGACTTGCTGCTCGTCGGGCACGATGCGGTATGAGAAATGCGCGAGGTCGCCGCAGCGTGTGCATATCGCATGTTGCTTGCTGACATACTCTGCCACCGCCATCAGCTTGGGCATCGGTCCGAACGGTACCCCTTTGTAGTCCATATCCAACCCGCTGACTATCACACGAATACCAGCATCTGCCAGCTGGTTGCACACATCCACAATCCCCTCGTCAAAGAACTGGATTTCGTCAATGGCCACCACCTGCACATCATTCATATTAATATATAGAAGGATTTCCGAGGAATTGTTGACGGGTGTGGAAATACGCGAATTTTCGTTATGGGAAACGACTTCCGTTTCGTCATACCGCGTATCGATGGCCGGTTTGAACAATTCTATCTTCTGGTTGGCAAACTCCGCCCGACGGATACGACGCAGCAATTCTTCCGTTTTCCCAGAGAACATAGACCCGCATATCACTTCTATCCAGCCTTTTTTATGATTCCTACTCGCTTTATTTTCTAAAAACATCTCTATCTAATATGTATAAATTTCGTATTTTTGTGCGCTTTTTTCGAGTGCAAAATTAAAATAAAAACCATTAACCTGATATAAAAATCGCAAAAAAATGAATGAAGCCTATCAAAATTTGTCGGAATTGATGGATAAATGGCTATCTGACAGTTCGAAAGAGATTAAAATGGCACGCATTGAAAAGGATATTCTCCTGGAAAAGATGAGAAATCTTTATGTGCTTATTTCGAATATGGAGACCGAGGAATACGCCGCACCGCGCGAAGAGCCCGTCCCCACCCCGCCAGTTAAACAATACACGCCTGCTAAAACGCTGGAAGAGGATATTGAACTGTTCATGGACCCCGAACATGAAAGCTACCATCATGTAGAACAGGAACTTCAAAAGATTGCCGATGAGATCGAAGAGGCGCAAGCGCAACCTGCTCCCAAACCCGAGCCCACCCCCGTTGCGCCCAAACAACCTGAAAAACAGGAAGATATTTTCGATGAAATTGAAGAGCAAAAGCCTGCTACTGAGACAACTAACGAAATCCACGACAATGCTGAAGAACTTTTCATCGAAACGGATTTTGAAATCAATGTAGCCAATGAAGAGACAGAACCCGAGATTCAAGAAAACACTGACAATCAAGAAGATACATTGATTATTAAGGGTGAAGACACTGTAAATGAGAAGATTGCGGAAGAAGAGGTAGCTCCGGAAGAGGACAATCACGAAGAGGATGACATCCTGCAATTCATTCCTCCGAAGAAAGCGCCAGCACAACCTCAACCTACTCCAACGCCGGCACCTAAGTCCAAACCTGCACAAAAAACCGCACCTGCTCCAGCACAGGAGAGTCCTATTCAAAAGCCTCAGCAACGCTCCCTCAACGACCTCTTCATTGAACAACGCGAAGATCACTCCATTAGCAGCCAGTATCAACGTGCCAAAGTGGGCGATTTGACCAAGGCGATTTCCATCAACGATAAGTTTATCTATATCAAAGAGTTATTCCACAATCGCGGCGAAGATTTCAGTGCTTCTATCAAGCTGCTGAACGAATGCAAGAATATGGAAGAGGCTTTCGACTGCCTCGAAGAACTGAAACAGAAATTCTTCTGGGATTCCAAATCGGATGCCTACCTTTCGTTCTGTGATTTGCTTAGACGGAAATATTCCTAAACCGAATAAAAAAAAGCCTGCGAAATTCGCAGGCTTTTTTATTCTGTACAACGATAGATTAACCCAGCATTGCGGTGTAAGCGGCAGCATCCATCAGCTCAGCCACTTGTGCAGGCTCCGTCATCTTGATTTTGATGATCCAGCCTTCACCATAAGGATCGCTGTTCACGAGAGCGGGTTCACCTTCGAGAGCTTCGTTGAATTCAACGATTTCGCCAGCAACCGGTAACAACAGGTCAGCGACGGTCTTCACAGCTTCGATAGAGCCGAAAACTTCGTCTTTATCCAGGGTCTCACCCACAGAGGGGATATCCAGGAAAACGATGTCACCCAGTTCGTTAGCAGCGTGTGCGGAAATACCAACATACGCAAATTCACCTTCCTCTCTTAACCATTCGTGGTCTTGGGAATACTTCAAATTTTCAGGAATATTCATACGATTAAATTTTATAAGTGATTGATAATTAAACGGTCATAATTTCTTTTTCCTTAGCCTCCATGATCTTATCGACCTTGGTGATGGCTTCGTCGGTAGCTTTCTGGATATCGCCTTCGAGCTTCTTGATGGCATCTTCCTCCACGCCGTCGTCTTTCAGCTTCTTAGCCTCATCATTGGCCGTACGACGGATATTGCGGATCGCCACTTTGGTTTGCTCGGCATCCTGTTTAGCCTTCTTCACCAACTCTTTACGGCGTTCTTCTGTCGGAGCGGGAATCACCAAGCGGATGAATTCGCCATTGTTTTGCGGGGTAACGCCAATGTTAGCCGCCAAAATAGCTTTCTCGATCACAGGCAACATGTTACGTTCCCAAGGTTGGATGACAATTTGGTGAGCATCGGGCGTGTTCACGTTGGCCACTTGATCGATAGGCGTGGGATTGCCGTAATAATCGACCTTGATGCCGTCCAACATTTGCGGAGAAGCCTTGCCGGCGCGCACTTTCTGTAACTCTTTGTCAAAATGCGTTACAGTCGCATTCATAGAATCTTTAGCTTGTTTCAAGCAGGTTTGTGTATCCATTCTGAAATGTTTTAATCTATTAAAATACTGTTACTGTTATCGTTATCTTCTTCTTCAGCATCCTCCTCGGAAACGCTTTCGTTTTCGTGATTCATTTCCGCCTTCAACGCCTCAATCTCCTGCAGATGCTGTTGATGCAACTTTTTCAAAGAAGAAAGCTCTTTTTCTTTATAGGATTTGGTCCACTTATAGACAATCATATAATGAAGAACTACCGCCAATGTCCAAACTATCAAGACAAAAAGAATCGCTTTCAGGAAAGTTATATCCTCACTGCCTTTAAACAAGAAGTACCAAACCACCCACAAAAAGACGTTAGCAATAAGAAAAATGGCGAAATGAATCTTGAAGGAAGTCCTTCGTGCGGCCATTTTTTCAAGTTTACGCTCTTCTTCAGGCGAAATTTCGGGAATATTTTGATTATTTTCAGCCATATTCTTAGTATAAAAGGGTTCCGATCGGTTCGCCGTTCAACACTTTCAGCAAATTACCTTTGGTGTTGGCATCATACACATAGATGGGCATTTTGTTGTCCTGACAGAGCGCGAAAGCGGTCATATCCATGATTCTCAGATTCTTCTGATAAGCGTCTGCGAGGGATATCTCCGTGAATTTCACAGCGTTAGGATCTTTTTCCGGATCTGCGGTATAGACACCGTCCACACGCGTACCCTTGATGAGCAAATCCGCCTTGATTTCCAACGCGCGGAGAGCAGCACCCGTGTCCGTCGTGAAGAAAGGATTGCCCGTGCCGCCAGCCAAGAACGTCACATAGCCAGCTTCCAACGATTCCATCGCCTTGCGCCAAGAGGTTTTTTCGCACACCCCTTCGATATTGACAGCGGATAAGACTCTGGCTTTCACGTGCATCTCTTCCAAAACCCCTTGCACCGCTAAAGCGTTGATAACCGTGGCCAACATTCCCATCTGGTCGCCCTGACGACGTTCGAAGCCGGAGGACGCGCCTTGCACACCACGGAAGATATTGCCACCGCCGATAACTACGGCTACTTGCACGCCAGCATCCACCGCTGCTTTGATTTCCGTTGCGTAATGTACAATGTGACTGTAACTTACGCCATATCCATCGTCACCTGTCAACGACTCGCCACTTAATTTCAACAATATGCGTTTATATTTCATATTCTTAATATTGAGGTTGCAAAAATACAAAAATAACGGTTATGCGCCACCAATATGATACGTAATGGTGGAAACACGTGGCGCACATTGCATCAATCTCCTAAAGAGTACCCGAACTTCTTCATTAGCAATTCGTTATTACGCCAGTCCTTCAACACTTTGACGGACAAGTCGAGGAAGATATGCTTTTGCAGGAAGTCTTCGATGGAGAGTCGTGCATCGGTTCCGAGCTTTTTGATCGCTGATCCTTTGCTACCGATAATGATGGCTTTCTGCGTGGATCTTTCCACGTAGAGGGTCGCAGCTATTCGTATGAGGTCTGGTTCTTCCTTATAGCTCTCCACCACCACTTCCACACTGTACGGAATTTCCTTTTTGTACTGCAGAAGTATCTGTTCTCTAATGAGTTCCGACACAAAGAAACGCATCGGGCGATCGGTGAGGGCATCTTTGGGGAAGTAAGGCGGGCACTCGGGCAGCAAAGCGATAATACGGTCGCGCACCGCTTCGATGTTGACTCCCTTCAACGCGGAAATGGCAAAGACATCGGCTTCAGGAAAGATGGATTGCCAATGATTTTTGGACTCTTCCACCTGTTCTGCGGTGTATTTATCCGTTTTATTGATGATAAACACCACAGGGATACCCATTTTGTTGATTTTTTCGACCAACACTTCGTTGTATTTCGTCTCGCCACATTCGATAAGATAGAGGATGATGTCGGCATCCTGTAACGAATCTGTAACAAAACGCATCATATATTTCTGCATCATGTACGCGGGATCAAGCACGCCAGGTAGGTCGGAATAGACGATTTGGTAGTCGTCACCGTTGACAATGCCTTTGATTCTATGACGAGTGGTCTGGGCTTTGGAGGTCATGATGGAGACCTTCTCCCCCACCAGTTGGTTCATGAGGGTGCTTTTGCCCACGTTGGGGTTGCCGATGATATTTACGAAACCCGCGCGATGCGGGGTAGTATTGGAGTTTTCCATAGATTCTTAAAGTTTTGATGTAAAATCTTGATGTAGAAAAGGTTCTGTATCCTCAGGAGCGAAAGTGAGGTACGTAAAGTGGGTCAACCAATCGCCAACATTGAAAAACAGACACTTGGGAGTAAGGTCGTAGCGAACAGGCACGTGGCGATGGGCGAAGATGAAAAAATCGATGTCGGTGGAAAGAAGGATATTCCGCGCAAACATGACCTGATGCTCCCTTTCGTCCTGGAACTGTAACGTGCTTTCGTCGTGGGACTCACGACTGCGATGCGAGCAGAAACGTGCGATGGAGAAGGCCGTCTTAGGATGCAACATGCTGTACAACACCTGATTAGGACGGAAACGGAAAATGCGCTTAATCAACAGGTACCTGCGTTGCTTTCCTCCAAGACCATCACCATGCCCCACAAAACAACGCCGCCCGTTAATCAAAAGCAATTGTGGATCCGCATAAATTTTGGCACCAAAAAGCTCCTGGAAATAGTCCTCCACCCACATGTCGTGGTTGCCTATAAAGTAGTGAATCTGAACACCTTGCGCATTAAGATCTTGCAAGAAAGCAAAAAGACGAACATACCCCTTCGGCACGACATCGCGATACTCAAACCA
>ONHS01000016.1 GCA_900317715.1 uncultured Bacteroidales bacterium
TTCATCGTCTTTCATCGTCCTTCCTCATTCCTCCCCCCTTCGCCCGGCAAAAATAACATTTTTCCGTTACACGGTAGGCCGCAAAATCACAACACCGTAACGAATCCCGTGAGCCGGTGGCTCTTCCCGTCGCGGTCGGTGCAGATGATCAGGTAACTATAGATGGTGTCCACCATCAGTTTGCCGTCTTTGCGGCCGTCCCATGTGAAATTCTTGTCGTTGGAAAGATAGACCAACTCGCCCCAGCGGTTGAAAATGGAGATGCTGAAATCCCCGATTAGGCGCTGGACGTATTCGGATAGGTGAAGTACGTCGTTGAGACCGTCCGCTTTGCTGGGCGTGATGGCGTTGGGAATGTAAAGGATGAGAGGGCAGTTGGGAATTTGGAAGTACTTCACGCGCTCACAGGCGTAGTTGGAGGCGGTCACACTGTAAAGTCCGCTCTGCGTTATCGTGATGAAAGGCGTTGTCTCGCCGGTGTTCCAAACATAGTTGTCGAAATCGCCCTCAACGGAGAGTACGGACTCCATAGTGGTGCAGAAATCCGGGTTGGATTCGGAGGCAGTCAATGCGGTGTCCAGCACGGTCAGGTGTAGTCTTACGAGACTGTCACATTCGTGAGAACTGAAGAAGGTCTTTTCGTAGTCCCCTGATTCTAAGAATATTTCGCCAGCCCAATCATAGCCGCCACAGGAAATGATGGTCTGGTCCGTCTCTTCTGGATGCCCGATGGAGAGTCGCAAGGTCAAGGTGCTGTCACAACCGCCCACGGAGGTGTAATGCATGGCGTAATCACCGCTCTCAGTATAGGTTTCGCCCTCCCAGACGTATTGTTCACAAGCCCTTTTTTCTATCTCTACCTCATATTTCGGGAGAATGGTCAAGTTCAAGGTCACAATGCTGTCGCAGCCGTTTTCAGCGGTCAGCGTGCGCGTGGCGGTGTAAGTCTCGGAACCCGCCAATGTGTTGGCACTGAGTTCAAAACCGCTCTCCGCATAGTCTCTTCCGGCACATACCACATCGTTGAGAATCGAGTTCGACGATTCCAAAGCCACCACTTCCACCGTGTCGCTGCTTTGGCATAAGGTGGTGAAACCGCTCATCAGACTGGCGGTCAGAGAGTAAATCCCTGGGGTGTTTACTGTGATTTGCGGGGTGTGAGCACCTGTGCTCCAATGATATACGTGGTTGTTGAATGAACTATCGGCACCCAACGTTATACTTTGACCGTCGCAGAGGACTTGCGTCTCCCCAAGCTCCACCTCGGGCATTTCATGGACGGTTATGGTAACGGTAGTATCGTAATGGCATCCGAAATCATCGATGACATTCAGCACAAAGGGTTGGTCGCCAGCTTCCTGAGGTTGCAGCGTAGTGCCGCTAATAACCTGATTCCCTGTAAAATAGAGAGAATCCACCGTCACCGTGTAATCCCATTGGCTCGGCAGCAACTGCGGGTTTAAGGCCAGCTCCCACTCCACCAGATAGCCGTTGTCTTCTTGATACAAATCTTGCACCTGAATGTACCAGTTGCCGTTTAACGGACAGCCAACCAGTGTGTTGAAGCTTTGATAAGGGTGATAAACCTGCGTCATGGCGGCCACGTTGGTGGAATCCACGCTGTAAGAGTGGGTGTTGTCGCCAAAAAGGTCATAATTGCTGTTGTCCCAGTGCCCGTTGTAGTGACTGTGAATGTTGTCGGGATGGAAGAAACCACCGTTGGCAGTGGCATATTGGTAGCCGAGTGTGGTGTTGTTCGACCAGACGTAATTCCATGGGTTGCCCATAGGGTTCAAAGACGCATTGCAACTTCCTCCATCGGGACGGTAAGCACTGCCCAGGTTGACCCGGAACAGAAAGTCGTCCCCGTGCCATCCATAGTTGAGATTGGGGTGGGGGAGGATGGTGCTGGAACTGCCGTTGGGACAGAAAATGTCAATCTTAAGGTCTTCAATGGCAGAATGTTCCATCTTGATGCGTACATAGAGGATGTCGTTGGCATTGGATAAGGTGGCATTCGGGGCGAAGTTCGTGAAAGTGACGTTGGAACGGTAATAGAGACCGTAGGGCGGACAGTTTTCACCGTCGGGCAGGAACACGGTGTCGTGGACCTCAAGCGAGGCCGGCAGCGTATATCCCACCTCCTGAAGCACAATATGGCTGTTGTTGTCGTAGCTAATGGACGGCGTAAAGGTCTGTCCCGTACATAGTTGCGGCATCGCATGGAGCGTTTTGATGGGGTTATCGGACGTGCGCACACGGAACGTGATGGGTTGTTGCGCTGGACAGAATAGCGTGTCGGTCGCCAAAATGATGACTTCGTGACCCATGCCGCTCGTGAAAAGGTGCGTCACCGAGTCCATACCCGTGCCCGACTGTTGCGTGTTCGCCTCCAACTGCCACGTGAAATGCGAAGTTCCGTCGCGCTGCACATAACCTCCGCTCGAACTGCTGGAATAAACCCCGTTTACGGCAAGATGCAACGCCTCGTCAGGACATAAGTCAATATAATAGTATTGATCCGATGGGTTCAAGTAGGGAATATGCGAACAATGGGCGGTGTCTAAGACAATTTGGAACGGATTGCAGGCGGACGCGCAAGAGGTGTGCAGCTGGAATCCCGCGCCGTGGTTACTGACGGTGGAGGAAAAACTGCTGGTCTTGAATCGTAAAGTGAGCGCACCCGAAGCATTGTTTTCAGTGGCCATCACCGTGTTGTTGTAGAGGGAAGTGCTGTAGGTGCTGTTGTTCAGGGCCGCCAGCTGGGTTCCGGAAGTCGTGGCCCCATCGTAAATGTACAAAGTGTCGCTCTGATGAATGTCAATGGTGAGGATTTCGATCGCAACGCGCCCTTGGTTGGCACTAGGATAGATGGTCAGCGTGTAATTATGGGAAGGACCGTAGTGGCTAGAAGCTCCTCCGTCGTCATATATGTAAAGGTCACAACCCGTTATGGTGCTCTGACTGCCAATGTTCACACTCGTTTGCGCAAGTGTGAAGACACTCAGAACCAGCAAGTTGAGGATGATAATGACGACTTTTTTCATTTAGAGGATAAATAAGAATTCGCTGCAAAAATAAAAAAATAAAGATGAAATGTTATCTTTGCAGAGATTTTTTTTGAAATAAAAGATATCATATAAATACTTGAACATGAGTCATTTTTACAAAATGGTAAATGGTCGTTTGGCGGCCATCTTCTTGTTTGTTACGCTTTTTGCGATTCCGATGGCGCAGGCTCAGACGGACACAATCCCCCCGAAGCTGAAAAAAGAACGGGTCTGGAAACTCAGTGATTATCTGCAGGTTCACGGGTTTGTGGATGCCCAATACGATTACGCGTTGCAACCAGAGAATAATGGCACGATGACGAAGAAAAGTGTCATGATGCTGCGTCGCGCCCGTTTCGAGTTTACCGGACAGTTTCATCCTATGTTGGACTTCCGTTTGCAGGCCGATTTGGCGTTCACCCCGCGACTGTTGGATGCTTGGCTGCGCGTGAAATTCTGCAAGTACGCCCATTTGTGGATCGGCCAGATCAAGACCCCCTACACGATGGATAACTTCCTCTCTCCCTTGGACTTGGAGTTTGTGGAATTGTCGCAGTCGGTGGCGGCCTTGGCGGGCTTCAACGACATTTCTGGCATACCCGAATATGCCAACGGTATGGAAATCGGCGCGATGCTGTCAGGTACTTTGGTGGATTACAAGAAGGGAGATGAGCGCATCCCCATCCTCAACTATTACGCGGGTATCTTCGGGGGCGCGGGCATCAACATCAAGAAGGACAACCTGAGTAAAGATTTCTCCGCCCGAATCGATTTTTATCCCTTTGTCAAGAATTTCCGCCTCTCCGGCTCTGTCTATTACGGCAATTACCCGCTCTACAAGGATCGTGACGTGCCGCGTAACCGCTGGTCCGGCGGTGCGGAGTACAAAGGCAAGCATTGGACCGCCCGCGCCGAGTATCTGCAAGGCGTGACGGGCATCGCCGAAGACGACCCGATGACCGCCGATTCCGTCTATCTGGTGAATACCAAGGGTCTTTACGCCTTCGTCGGCTACTGGTTTTACATGGGGTGGGGGAGCAAGAGCAACGTGCAACAGCGCATCCGCCCGCTTTTCCGCTACGATTACTACGTCGGTGACAAAAACAACCCCTTCTCCAAAACCAACTACTTCTCCTTCGATCTCGAATGGTGGCCCGAAGAGCACGTCCGCGTCCACCTCGACTACACCCTCAAATGCCGCGCCGACCACAAAAAGCCGGGACATACGTTTGCCGCGAAGGTGTCAGTGCGCTTTTAGAAATGATGAATGATGAATGATGAATGATGAATGGACGATGAATGACGTATGACGCTGGCAACAAATTATGAATTATGCATTATGAATTATGAATTATGAAAGATGAATCCGTATGTACTAGCGCCAACTGCTAACTGCTAACTACTAACTACTAACTCTATTTGTTTTTTTTATATCTTTGCCGATTGTTTTTTAGGAAAAATGTCCCTATGAAAAAGTATGTATTCTTTACGCTAATTTTCACATTTTTAGGAATTTGCGGATTTGCACAAACCAAGAAAATCACTGTCGAAGATATTTGGGAGAAATACAAATTCTACCCAAGAGGGGTGGCGGGTTATACTGCTATGCCCGTGAGCGATGATTATACGGTGGTCAAACGCGCCGGCATCGAGCGTCATCATTTCAGCGATGGCTCCGTGGCGGGCATCATCCTCTCCCATGAGGATTTGACCGCTGCCAGCAAGGGCAAACTCAGTGTGGCGGGCATCAGCGACTACAGCTTCTCCGCCGATGAGAAGAAAATCATGCTCGCCTTCGATCAGGAAAGCATCTACAGACGTTCCTCTTTGGCACATTATTATCTCTATGATATTGACAGCAAGAAGCTTACGCCTATTTCCGATACGGCTTACATGCTCCGTTTCGCGGAACTTTCCAAGGATGGCACCAAGGTGCTTTTCGCCAAGGATTGTGACCTTTACTATCAGGATTTGACCACGGGCAAGGTGACGCAAATCACCCGCGATGGCAACCCCAACCACATCCTCAACGGCTTTGCCGACTGGGTGTATGAGGAGGAACTCGACATGTCGCAGGCCGCCTCTTTCTCGCCCGATGGCAGCAAAATCGCTTACCTCCGTTTCGATGAGAGCCGCGTGAAGGAATACACCATCCCAATGTACGATAATTTGTATCCTACTGATTTCAAGTACAAATACCCGAAGGCTGGTGAAGACAACTCCCTCGTGGAGGTCCACATTTACGACCTCGCCACAGGCACCGACACTCGTCTCAACCTGGGCGACAACACCAACTGCTACTTCCCGCGTGTATATTGGCTGCCCAACAGTCGCGATGCCATCGTCCTGAAGCTCAACCGCCATCAAAACCAGCTCGACTTCATCCGCTATAACACTGTTACTAAAGCGCAAGACATTGTCTATCATGATGTTAATGAGAAATGGCTGGATGTTACCGACAACTACTACTTCCTGCAGGATAACAACTCCATGATTGTCACCTCCGAGCGCAACGGCTTCAACCACATCTACAAGGTGACCTTTGGCGGCGAAATCAAGCAGCTGACCAATGGCGAATGGGAAGTGAATGAAATTCAGTATGTTAACGAAGCCAAAAAGCAGATTTACTACCTCTCGAATGAATCGGGCGTGCTCAATCGTGACCTCTACGTCATCAATTATGATGGCAAAAAGCAAAAGAAACAACAGCTTCTGACTGCCGGCAACGGTTGGGCGAGTACGGAGTTCTGCCCGAACGGCAACTACTACCGTCTGCAATATTCCGACCTGAACACGCTTCCGAAATACACCATCAACGATAAGACTGGCAAGGAGTTGCGTGTGCTTAATGATAATCAGAACATCCAGAACATTATGAACGATTACGGTTTCGTGAAACGCGAAATCATCAGCTTCACCACCGAAGACGGTGTGACGTTGTACGGATGGATGATGAAACCCGCCAACTTCGACCCCAACAAGAAGTATCCCGTGATGATGAACTGCTACGGCGGTCCTGGTTCTCAGCAAGTGATGAACGCCTACAGCAGCTCGATGGATCTCGCCTTCTATCAGATGTTGGCGCAACACGGCTATATCAGCGTCTGCTTCGACGGACGTGGCACAGCCACCCGTGGCGATGCCTTCAAGAAGGTGATCTACCAGCAAATGGGCAAATATGAGGCCATCGACCAGATTGCCGCTGCCAACTGGCTCAAGAAGCAGTCTTACGTGGATGGCGACCGCATTGGCATCTGGGGCTGGAGCTTCGGCGGCTATCTCTCCGCACTCTCCATGTTCCGTGGCGACGGCGCCTTCAAGATGGCCATCTCCGTGGCCCCCGTCACCAACTGGCGCTACTACGACAATATCTACACCGAACGCTTCATGCGCACCCCGCAGGAAAACCCCGACGGCTACGACCTGAACTCCCCCACCACCTACGCTAAAGACCTCAAAGGCAAATACCTGCTCATCCACGGCACCGCCGACGACAATGTCCATTTCCAGAATGCCATGGAGTTGGTGAAAGGCTTGAACGAAGCCGGCATCGAGTACGACCAGTTCTTCTTCCCCAACAAGAACCACTTCATTATGGGAGGAAACACGAGGACGTATTTGTATAATAAGCTGGCGAAGTACATCCTGGAGAACCTGTAGAAATGATGAATGATGAATAACGATGAATAACGATGAAAGACGATGAAAGACGATGAAAGTACGATGAAATACGATGAAGAATGATGAATGACGAAAGTACTTACACATAACTGCTAACTACTAAGTACTAACTGCTAACTATCAATGCCTCGTAAACCGTAAACAGTAAAAAGCGACAACCTGAAACAGTCGCAAATTATTAACCCGTCAACTCGGATCAGTCGTAAGACTAAAAAGTGACAACCTAAATCAGCGAATCACATGCAGACCTTTTCCAGTTCTCGTTGACAATGGACGACATCTTCTTCACTTTTTTACTTCCGTCCAGGAATGCATATAGGAGTTCAAAACCGTCTTCTATTTTCACATAAACGTTGATGATCTCATCAGGATATTGCTGGTTGAAACGTTCTGACACGTACTCCATATGGAATGTCTAGAATAGTAACCCATAATCTATGATGTTCGTTTGTGACTAAATGATATTCGTCCACCAAGCAGCATGCCACACAGAATCTCTAATCCCCATGCTTGAAGGAAGGTGATTTCTGGAAGTTTGAAAAGTCTTGGTAGCAGCCAATTCCAGAGGAGTTGTACAGGCCAAGCGAAGAGTAAAGATAATGCTAACCCTATTAGGAGGGCTGCTAAGCATCCTAATAATATTGTTTGGTAGGAGTCATTAAGGCGATTCATTGTTTCTATTTCTTTTTGTTCTTGTTTCTCTTTTTCCTTGTTATTTTCTCAAATCTTTCCTTATAACGTTTCATGAACTTCTCGTGCTCCTCGTAGTACTCATAATATTGCTGTCCGAAGCTGTTGATACCATCGAGCGCTTCTTTGGAGAAGATGTTTTCGTATGGGATTCCGAGGGCGTGGAAGCAGTTCTCCATCAAACTCCATCTTCTCGTTGTAGAAGTGGCAGCCTGCCCGCAGGTTTTTCGGTTTGTTTTGAATTTTAAGATCTTGTATGGTCTATTTGTTAGTTTGATTGGTAGATCCTAATGCCTTGAGAAAGCCCTCAGTTTTGCCCATGCTCATGTGAGAGCTTTTCTGTCGGGCTAATTCTACTTGTTCCTCATCAGTTGGCTTGCGCTCTCGGAAGATGTTGATGTACTCATTATTTCTCGGAGGTTCATCTTATAATCTGGCCAGCCTTGAAAGTCGTAGCAGACTATGTCTTCGCTTTTTCTCATGATACATTCTCGACATTATCCTCAACAATGCATTCCTCGTTGATGGACCAGGCGGCCCAAGGCTCGATGCGGAATTTGTTGATGGGGCGCTTGACCTTTTTGTATTTTAAGTTGCCTTCACCGGAGAAGTCGTATTGCCAGGCTTCGAAGTAGGGGATGAGTTCCTCTTTGCCGTTGAAGAGGGTGCGGCAGACCTTGTGGCAAGGCGTGTAGAAAAAGGAGGCGAGGGCATCCCAACCCAGATAGTCGTCAATGCTCGCCATGGGCCAGAAATGGGTGTCTTTCTTCTCGTTGCCGTCTCTTAATGATGTGGCGTATTCGATATGGCCATCGTTGTTGATGACGACTTCGATACGCTTGTGCTCTAGGAGTTTTTCCACAGTTTCGATGTCGTTTTCGGTGATGAAGGTGAGGAACAGGTCCATCGGGCTGTGTATTTCTTCCAAGTAGTATGGCATACGGAAGTTGAAATCCTGGAATTGCAGATGCATGGCGATTTGAGGAACTCGCAGAAGGCATTCACGAGTGCACGGAATTCGTCTGAACCGAACTCTATGTCCATGAACTGGCGATAGCGTTCGAGTTCGCTATAGCCTTTTCTTCCAACGTTATCGGTCATGCCCATGGCATAGCGATACGACATCCAGGCAAGAGCCTCTTTGTATAGATTGTCTTTCTTTGTAACTTGCTTATTCATAATGCGTCTGATATCGATTTGGCGTTAAAGAATTGCATCATTTGGTTGAAGACTCGGGCGAAGAAGGCATCGATGTCTTTGTGTCCAGGCTGATGGGTTAGGAATTCTTCAAGGGTGACCCAACGGCTGAAAGGGGCCTCATTGTGCGGTAAGTCTTCTGGCCCTAGAAGAAAACCGTATTTGACGTCCTGAAGACGATATAGGACTCCGCGTTCCTTGATACAGAGAACCAATGCGCCATTATTGTTGTCGCAATGGTGGAATACCTTCTGGCAGTCCTCAAGTTGTGTAAAATCGAAGCAGGAATAGTCCTGTTGCAGCTCATCTAGCTCATCCGTTTTGGGAACGGCTGAAGTGAAAAATTCCTGTTTCTCTTTGCCAACACCGATGTACTGCCCGGAGAGGATGTTGAGCAGCAAGACGGGCATGATTTTGCCGTAGCCCCATTGGAGGTGATAGACTTTGTTGAGGCGGGCGCCACTGCGGCCCTCGACTTGTAATAAGAAGTTTGTTCGTTGTCCCATAATGATATTGTTTTGTTCGACTTTCTACCTATATGTATGGAAAAACCAGAAATGTTACACACAGGAATCTAAAATTTGCATTTTATTTTCTTCCCCAAGCCTTAATCATCTCTTCGTCAGTGCGGTTATCGTTCTGGCTTGATCCTGATGGAAACTCTTGCTGATGTACCCATAACTACTCCATTATATACGCTTGACTCATATAGACCTGCTTCACGAGGGTGGTGCAGAGCTTGTTCAACTCTTTGTTGAGCGACTTCTGTTCGCACTTGTCGAGAGCTGCGTAGGATCCACCATGCTCTTTTAGAAAGTCGTTGAGCACGTCTTTTGATAGTGCACCCATCACGCGACCGAAGTCTTTTGGAAAGTGTACCTCGCCGATGTGGCTCACCACGTTGGCCAGACGGTTCCCTGTGACGTAAGCTTCACCCTCCTCAATCAGAGTTTTCAGCGCATCGCTGTAGGGAACAGGCTCTGCAAAGAGCTTGTTGCGCTTCTTCACGCTCTTCTTCTCGGCAAACCGCTCGTTCTTGCTCTTGATGAGCACACGTGAACCGTTCCTCAGATACATCGGAGTGACGGGACGAATGACGATGCCTTCGCAGATGTTGTCCTCGATGTCGGGTAGTCCGAGCCACTCGGAAATCTTGCTTTGGAAGGCGTTGGGATGTTTCAGGCACTCGGCCAGAGTCCCGTGGAAAATGGTCTTGGCGTAGAAGAAGCCTTCGGCTTCGAAGAGTTCGTTTACCTCATCAACAGGCAAGAATCGGCCGCCATCATTAGTAAAGAGGTAGATGTCAAAGCCGTAGAACTCGTGCTCGGGAGTGTAGCAGACACCCTTCTGAATCAGTGCGACCTTGTGGGCAACCTTCACGCCATTGTGTGGGTATAAGCCGCCGAACATTTCGCCAAATACGGAGATGTGGGTCACTTCCGGATATTTTGCCTTAATGTTTGCGAAGAGCTTCAGTACCCTGTCTTTGTATCTGTTTAGCAGCTCAGGGTAGTCATAGAACTGCTCATCATCTGCCAGCATCGAAGTTCGTTTGGCAAACCGTACGTCCTCACCGTCGCAGAGAAAGCTGGTGTTGGTGCCATGCACCTTTTCCTGTACCACATATTCCAAATCCAGTGGCATCTCAGCCACCACATGCTCCATAAACTCTCGGCAAAAGGAGTTTTCGATAGAGCTGTACCTCTTGAATTCAATCATTGTTGTAAAGTTTTTCGTTAAACGTTCTGCCTATATGTATGGAGAAACCGGAAATGTTACATGTGAGATTGAAAAAAATTATTAGCAAAAATATTTGAGAATTAGACGAGTGTTTTTTTGTATATTTGCAGTCAGAAAGAAGTGGAGTTATAAATAAAAATGACAAACATATCCCACGACAAGAGTCGGAAATACGCTATCTGATCTTTCTGTGGGATTGTTGGAATGGGGATGAAAAATGAGAAACAGACAAAGAATGAGGAATATGGAAATGAATCTCAACAACCCTTGGGTGTATGAAGAATTGGCAAAGCCAGAGAATAGTACCTGTCTGACGGATGAATTGATAGACCGTATCCTTGCTTTACCACATGATGCTTTGCGGCAAGATCTGGAGCAGATAATCCGCTATCATATCAGTTGGGGATGTGACGATATTTCTGACGAATATGATAATGAAACATTTGACGGTTCGCTGTTCAACGCCTTGATACTGATAGCAGAGGTTGGGACTCCCGACAGCAGTCTTGAGACGGTGCTTGATGTGATGCGGCAGAGCAGCGAATTCTTGCTTTGTCATATCTGCGATTGCGGTCATCATGTGTTTCCGCCTACGCTCTACAAACTTGGGCAGCATCGCCTCGACCGTCTTTTGGCATTTGTGAAGGAAGAAGGTGTGGACACATACTCCAAGTGCGAGGTTTTCCCTGCGGTTGTGCAGATAGCTCTTCGTCAGCCTGAGCGTCGTGAGGAGGTTGTTGATTGGTTCCGTCAGGTGCTTCGTTTTGCTACGGAAACCCTTCCTGAAGGTGATGCTTTTGACAGCGAACTGGCAGGATTGCAGGTTTGCGATATTATCGATTTACAGGCAACTGAGTTAAAGCCAGAGTTGGAAGCGCTATTTGAGACAGGATTCGTATGTGAAGGAATCTGTGGAAGCTATACTTCAGTCATTCGTGACCTCAGCGATTCATGTTATATTGGTCGCCTTGAGGATTGCATCCTCGACATTCATGAGCGTTACGAGGATTTTCGAGAGCGGTTTACGGATAAACTTGAATGCTGATCTCTTTCTATTTGTTGAAGTCTTATGTCATACAATTTGTTGTTCTTTTCTGCTCAAATACTCTTGTAACAAAGATATGTATAAATCGGTGATTTTGTGCATCGTCCTGAGGTAAAGTTTTAGGTCTCTGGCTTTGAGGGGCTTGCGTCTGCCCTCGAAAAGGCTGATTTCTTGGAACATCTCTACAAAGGTACAGTAGTCGGTCTTTCCGATTTGAAAAAGGAGCAGCGCTTCGGCATAGAGGGAGTGGTTTCAGGTTCCAAATTCCAAGTTCAAAGAACAAAGAACAAAGATCAAAGTCTCACGTCTCACGTCTCACGTCACACGTCACACGTCACACGTCTCACGTCTCAGGAAAAATAATCAAAAAAGGTTATAACGTTACAACCATTTCGAAAACATTTTGTATCTTTGCATCGAAATAGCTGTTTCGGAAATGGCTGTTTCGATAGCTAAGATGCAATGATTCGATGGTTTATACAATGATAACCATCACGTGGACAAAATGACATACTTGACGAGGAAAACTCTGACTTTCGCGCTTCGCGCTCAATTGTTTTTTTTATCAAGAATTAGAGAATGAGAGAATTTTTTTGCTGCTGACGCAGCGGTTTTTGAATTTATAAGAATTATTAGAATGGTTTGCTGCGCAAACGGCTAACGCACGACAACAAGAAAAATAAGTTAAAAAAAACAGTATTTTTGCATCGTCAAAAAATATTAAAAACAATGTGTCTTAAATCTCAAGGTCTAAAACAAGCGTTCTCGGGGCTTCATTGGACGGAAACACTGGAAATCGTCACGCTCACGCTCATGCTCTCCATGATTCCCTTCCATACCGGCATCAGTCTGTTTTTCACCTACTGTTGGTTTTTAAGCGTTGTATTGAAAAATTCCATACTGAAACGTTGGTCTTTTTTCTCTTGGCATCAAGACAAAAGCTATCCCTACAACCAAAATGCCTACATGCTGATTCCCATGCTGGTTTATTGGCTGGCCTACCTGATCAGCATGTTGTGGACGGAGAACCGTGCGGCCGGTTGGACAGAAATAGAACAAAATGCTTGGTTTTTCGCCATCCCGGTCACTTGTCTTTGCACGGATTTCCGCCAGATATCCAAAAAGTGCCTTCGAGCCATGCTTTGGGTTTTCGTGATCACCCTCACACTGCTGTTTTTCTATCTATTAGCCAAAAGCGTCATCGTCACGCAACAATCTTCATCTGGTTATCTGACGAGCGGTTTGAAGGTGTTTTACGACTACATACACCACACCTACGGCTCGCTGTACATTGTTTCCGCCCTTGCATTCCTTTACACAGAGCTCGTTGGCGAAGAAAAACTCGGGCGGGGGATGTTGGTTTTATTGGCGCTATGTGCCAGTTGTCTGGTGGTGTTTCTGTTGTTCCTCAACTCAAGAGCGGGAATTCTGAGCTTCATATTGCTATCGATCCTATGCTGTCTGCACACCTGCTTCATTCGCAAGAAACAGCGGCAAGGGATCATCTCCTTAGTCGTTGTGTTGACCCTTCTGACGGTAGCCTACAACGCCTTGCCCGAGGAATTCCACCGACTGTCGCGAACCAGTTCGGAAATCGCCAATGGTGACATGTCCGACAGCCGTTTTCAGATCATGCAAAGCGCCTGGACGGTGATAAAGGAGCATCCGCTGACCGGCGTGGGCGCAGGCGACCGGATGGATGTTCTGCTGCCCTTTTACGACACGCCCAAAGATGTGCTTTGTCCGCACAATCAGTTCTTGGACACTTGGTTGGCGACGGGCATATTCGGCCTGCTGACACTATGCCTGATGCTGGCCTGGCCCATACAGGCGGCCGTCAAGAAAAAGCAGGTTTTGCCCGTGCTCATCAACGTCGCGCTGCTCGTCTGCCTGCTGGTGGAATCGATGTTCGAGCGGCAGATGGGGGTCTCCTTCACGGCGGTGATATACGTGTATTACACCATTATCTTGATGAAATAATTATGTCAAGAATTAGAGAATTAGAGAATATTCAAAAACTGCTGCGTCAGCAGCAAAAGAAATTCTTAAATTCTCTAATTCTTGATAAAAAATAATAATATTTAGAATTAGAGAATTAGAGAATTTTTGCTACGCAAAAGTAATTAATGAATAATTATACGGTCAATTAACGACAATTAATGTAAAAAATGAGAGCCCTGCAGTTTTCTGTATAAAATTTGTATTTTTGCAAATTGATTTGTACTATAGAGAAATTATAAATATGAATATTCTTGTGACTGGCGGTGCCGGGTTTATAGGTACCCATACTTTAATAGAATTGTACGCGGCGGGACATACTGCCGTGGTGGTGGACAACCTCAGCAACAGCAATCCGGTAGCTCTCCAACGCGTAGAGGAAATTATTGGTGTGTCCAAGATTCCTTTCTATCAGGTCGATATCCGCGACCGTGAGGGACTCGAAAAAGTCTTCGCAGAACACAAACTGGATGCCTGCATCCACTTCGCGGGATTGAAGGCGGTGGGCGAGAGCGTGGAGAAACCGTGGGAGTATTACGAGAATAACATCGGCGGGACGTTGGTGCTGGTGGACGTGATGCGCAAACACGGCTGCAAGAACATCATTTTCAGCTCGTCGGCTACGGTGTATGGCGACCCGGCGGAGATTCCCATCACGGAGAATTGTCCCAAGGGACAGTGCACCAATCCATACGGCTGGACCAAGAGCATGCTGGAGCAGGTGCTGATGGACATCCAAAAGGCTGATCCTGAGTGGAATGTGGTGCTGTTGCGCTACTTCAACCCCGTGGGGGCGCATCCGAGCGGCAGGATAGGGGAGAACCCCAACGGCATCCCCAACAACCTGATGCCCTACATCACCCAGGTGGCCGTGGGCAAACGAAAAGAACTGGGCGTGTTCGGCAACGACTACGACACTCCCGACGGCACAGGCGTCCGCGACTACATCCATGTGGTCGATTTAGCCAAAGCGCACGTTGCAGCCCTGCAGTGTTTTAGACGTGAGACGTGTGACGTAAGACGTGAGACGTTAGACTTAAGACATAAGACGGAAGACGTAGGATCCGACGCCAAAGTCTCAAGTCTCAAGTCTCAAGTCTATAATATAGGTACTGGCCACGGTTACAGCGTCCTCGACATGGTCAACGCCTTCATCCGAGTCAACGGTATTGATGTCCCCTATAGCATCAAACCCCGTCGCGCCGGTGACATCGCCACCTGCTACTGCAACCCTTCCAAAGCCAAAAACGAGCTGGGGTGGGAGGCGAAGTACGGTATCGACGAGATGGTTCGCGACAGCTGGAATTGGCAAAGGAAGAATCCCGACGGATATCCGGAACGGTGAGATATTAAAAATTGTTAAATGTGTGGAAGTGTAAAGATTTTTTTTACTTTTGCAGTTCGAATTTAAAATAAAAACGTATGTGTGGAATAGTTGCTTACGTAGGTCATCAGGATGCCTACCCGATTCTCATAGAAGGATTGAAACGACTGGAATATCGCGGGTATGACAGCGCGGGCGTGGCGTTGTTGAATGCCCAGAACGAACTGAATGTCTATAAGGCCAAGGGCAAAGTTTCCGATTTGGAGGCTTCTGTCGCGGGCAAGGACATTAGCGGACATATTGGTATAGCCCATACCCGTTGGGCTACCCATGGCGAACCCAATCAAACCAATGCCCACCCTCATCTTTCCAATTCGGGTAATATGGCCCTGATTCACAACGGTATCATCGAGAACTACATGAGCCTGCGTAAGGAATTGGAAAAGAGAGGTTTCACCTTCAAGTCGGACACCGACACGGAGGTGTTGATCAACCTTATCGAGGATGTGCAGCAGAGTGAGCATGTGGATCTGTTCGAGGCCGTCCGTATCGCCCTGAACCACGTGGTGGGTGCCTATGCCATCGCTATCGTGGAGAAGGGGCATCCCGATGAGATCATCGCCGCCCGCAAGGGTAGTCCCATGGTGATCGGTATCGGTCAAGACGAATATTTCATCGCTTCCGATGCGACTCCGATCGTGGGTCGCACCCAGAAGGTGGTTTATATTGAAGATGAGCAGGTGGTGCGCATCAAGTTGGGCGAAGAACTCTTTATCAGGACCATCCATGATGTGGAGGCTATCCCTTACGTGCAGAAGCTGGAGATGAACCTCGATTCCATCGAGAAGGCCGGCTTCGACCACTTCATGATGAAGGAAATTTACGAGCAACCGCGTATTGTGCGCGATACGATGCGCGGACGTTTGCATCCCGATACGAACTCTGTAAGTCTCGGAGGTATTGTGAATTACGAGAAACAGCTGCTCTATGCCGACAATATTATATTTGTGGCGTGCGGCACGTCGTGGCATGCCAGTCTTGTGGGCAGCTATCTCATCGAGTTTCTTGCAAAAATCCGCGTGAAAGTGGAATATGCCTCCGAGTTCCGTTACCGTCATCCGGTCATCACCCCGCACGACGTGGTGATTGCGGTGTCGCAGTCGGGCGAGACTGCCGACACCCTGGCCGCCATCAAGCTGGCCAAAGAGTACGGGGCAGTGGTGTTAGGCATCTGCAATGTGATTGGCTCTTCCATTTCCCGAGCCACGGATGCCGGCATTTACACGCACGCGGGTCCGGAAATCGGTGTGGCCTCCACCAAGGCGTTCACCTCCCAGGTGACCGTGATGTTCATGCTGGCACTGCGCCTGGCCGAACTGAAAGGAACACTCACCCCTGAATATCGCGCCGAACTGATACAAGAGCTGGACAGCATCCCTGAAAAAATCCAATGGACGCTTGACCACAGCGCTCACGTGAAGGATATTGCCGCCAAATACAAGGATGTACGCAACATGCTTTATATGGGACGTCTGCAGAACTATCCCGTGGCACTCGAAGGTGCCCTGAAGCTGAAGGAGATCTCCTACATCCATGCCGAGGGCTATCCGGCCGCCGAGATGAAGCACGGTCCTATCGCCTTGATTGACAAGGATATGCCAGTGGTGTTCATCGCCACGAACCGCAATACCTACGAGAAGGTGCTCAGCAACATCCAGGAGGTGAAGTCGCGCAACGGTAAAATCATCGCTGTTGTGAGCGAGAAAGACGTGACCGCCCGCGGAATGGCCGACCATGTGATTGAAATCCCGGATTGTATTTCCATCTTCTCGCCGCTGTTGGCCACCATCCCGTTGCAGATTTTCGCTTACCACATCGCCGTGATGCGCGGTTGCAACGTTGATCAACCCAGGAATCTGGCAAAATCGGTGACGGTGGAATAAACCCATTCTATGACAGCAAATACTCAAGCGACCGTTCATGCGCCTGCGGGCGTCTTCAAGGGATTCCGGGCTGATGAATGCCAACATTTTCTGGGCATCCGGTATGCTACTTCTGAGCGATACTGCCCTCCGGTTCCTTTTACATACGGGGAAGCTGAGTATGAATGTCATACGCCCGCGCCCTATCCCGTGCAACTTTGTTCCACGATAGAGTTGACGCTCACGGGAATACATTACGAAAATCTGCCGCAGGAGGAAAACTGCCAGTATCTTTCCATCACGGTTCCTGAAGAGGCAACCCCTGAGAGCCAATTGCCCGTAATGGTTTGGTTTTATGGAGGTTCGTACCGCAATGGCGGCTGCGATAATCCATTTTACGACCGATCTATCCTCGCCAAAGAGAATGGAGTGGTGATGGTGGGCATCAACTATCGCCTCTCGCTCTTGGGATTTGTGAAGAACCGCGAAGGCGGTTTCGCCAACAACGGACTGCTGGATGCGATTGAAGGACTGCGATGGGTGAATGCCAATATTGCGGCTTTCGGGGGCGATCCGAACAACATCACTATCTTTGGAGAATCGGCTGGAGGAGACCTGGTACGTTGCATCATGCTCTCCGAAGGCACTGATGACCTTTACCGTCACGCTATCATTGAGAGCGACCCGCTGGGTACGTTGGAAAACCGCGAGGAGATGGAACGCAAGATTTTGGACGAGCTCAATGAGCTGCCGCTGGAGGCATCGATTGAGCAACTGCTGGAAACGCAAAGAAGTATAACAGAAAATGTTACGGAACGCGGACTGGCAAAGTATCTGATTTTTGGCCCTCACGCGGGTGTGTATCCTTTGCCTGCCCAAAAGGACGAAGAGAAGCGTCTGCGCGAGGTAGCCCCGAAACATGACATCATCATCGGGACCAATGCCCGCGAAACCGCCACCTACATTGGGGGAAATAAGTTGGCGAGCGCATTGGATCGTAATATTCTGACACGCTGGATTATAGAACTTGTTTTGCGCAAAAAGACAATGGATATTTTTACTGAGCCCACTCGGAAGTTTGCGCGTCTGTATGCCGATTGCGGCGGGAAAGTCCATCTTTATAACTTTTTCTGGCGAAAAGACCAGCATGTGGTTGGTGCCGGACACATCACCGAGCTTGCATTGTTGTTTGGCGGCAAGGGCGTGGAAGGCACGTTGATGGCGCAAGGGCTTCATGAGCAAGATTTCATCGAATATGGCAAACCGCTGCGCCGAATTTGGACTGATTTCGCCAAAACGGGCGAGATTTCCACGCTGCATGAGGATGGAATGATTACCTTACAACCGATAGGATAAAAATGCTATCTTTGCGGTCGCAATTTGAAGTATCATTAAAAATTAAACAATATGAACGAAGAAATGCTGAATTTGAAACCTGCCAAGGTGTTCTATTATTTCAATGAAATCACCAAGATTCCGCGCCCCTCGAAAAGAGAGGAGAAAATGTCGTTATGGCTGGAAGAGACGGGTAAAAAGTTGGGACTCGCCACTAAGCGCGACAAAGTCGGTAACGTGTTGATTTCCAAACCTGCAACGCCGGGTAAGGAGAACGTCACACCAGTGGTGCTGCAGGCGCACATGGATATGGTGTGCGAGAAGAACAATGACAAGGTGTTCGATTTTGACAAAGATGCTATCGAAACCTACATCGACGGCGAATGGCTGAAGGCGAAAGGTACTACTCTCGGTGCTGACGACGGCATTGGCGTGGCTATCGCGCTGGCTATCCTCGATGATCCTGAACTGGAACACGGTCCCATCGAGGCACTCTTCACCATCGACGAAGAGACTGGGCTTACCGGCGCAAAAGCCGTGGAAGCTGGTTTTATGAATGGCAAGATGTTGCTCAACCTGGATTCTGAGGATGAAGGACAATTTTTCATCGGATGCGCCGGCGGCCAAGACACTGTCGCCACCCTGCCTTGCGAATATGAATCCGTGGAAGAAGGTTGCGAATTTTTCAAGATTGAAGTCAAGGGTCTGCAGGGCGGTCACTCAGGCGACGACATCAACAAGGGTCGCGGCAATGCGGTGAAACTGCTCGCCCGCATTTTGTGGAACTCTTACAGCGATTACAATTTGCGCGTGGCTGACATCAACGCCGGCAACTTGCGCAACGCCATCGCCCGCGAGGGTTACGCAGTTGTGGCTTTGCCGAAAGAGTCTGTCAACGACTGGAAAGCATACGTCGCCCAAATGGACAAAATCTACAAGGAGGAATTCCATACCACCGATCCGGGTGTTATGGCGGTCGTTGAGCCTGCCGCCGCTGTGGAGCAGGTGTTTGACGAAAGTTTCCAAATCGACGTGCTGAATGCGCTGGTCGTTTGCCCGCACGGCGTAGTGGCAATGT
This sequence comes from uncultured Bacteroidales bacterium, assembly GCA_900317715.1. Lineage (GTDB taxonomy): Bacteria > Bacteroidota > Bacteroidia > Bacteroidales > WCHB1-69 > F23-D06. The sequence goes on from ONHS01000016.1 coordinate 19,061, forward strand.
CTCAAGATATTCCAGGTTTTGTGGAAACGTCCACTAACTTGGCTTCAGTGAAAGTGGTGGATGGCAACGTGGTATTCACCACCAGCCAAAGAAGCTCTGTGGAGAGCAAGAAACAGGCCATCGTGGACAAGGTCTCTACTGCTTTTTGGATGATCGGCGCTGATGTGGAGAATTCCGACGGCTATCCGGGCTGGAATCCTAACCCGAATTCGGAAGCGTTGCGCGTCCTCGTGGATGCTTACCACAATGTGTTCCACAAAGAACCGCAGGTGCTGGCTATCCACGCCGGCCTTGAATGCGGTCTCTTCTCCGAAAAGTACCCCGACATGGATATGGTCTCCTTCGGCCCCACCTTGCGCGGCGTGCACTCTCCCGACGAGAAACTCGAAATCGCAACGGTGCAGATGTGTTGGGATCTTATCGTGGAATTCTTCAAACTGCTGAAGTAGTTTTCGCTTAAAGAGTACGATAAAAAAAATCGCCATCCGTGAAGATGACGATTTTTTTTTATTTGGCGACTTTCAACGGAAGGTAGAGCGTGAAGGTGCTGCCCTTGCCCTCCTCGCTCTGCACATCGATTTTGCCATGGTGCAGATGGATGATCTGCTTCACATAGCCTAATCCCAGTCCGTAACCCTTGACATTGTGGATATTACCGTGCGGAACGCGGTAGAAATTGTCGAAAATCTTGGTGATGGATTTCTGCGGGATGCCGATACCTTTGTCGGACACGGAAATGACAAAGTATTTCTCGTCCGACAGGGTGTTCACCAATATTTCGGGGCTGTCGGTGGAGTATTTGATGCCGTTTTCGATCAGATTCGTGATGCTGTTGGTGAGATGGGTGCGGTCGCCGAAAATATGGAAGTTGTCCGCGTTCAGTGCCACCGTCAAAGTACCGTTGGAGGAGCTGACCAACAGTGCGAAACTGTCGGTAATTTTCTGGATAAGTTCGTGCATGTCAATGAGTTCCACGTTCATCTTGATTTGCCCTTTGCGCAGTTGGGCGGTCTCCAGCACCGTGGTCACCATGTCCTTCAGCCGGTTGTTCTCATCGTTGATGATCTCCACGTAGGATGAACGTATGTCTTTGTCTTCCAGCATGGTAGGGTCGGCCAGCACCTCGCATGCCAAAGAGATGGTGGCGATGGGCGTTTTGAACTCGTGGGTGACATTGTTGATGAAGTCGTTGGTCACTTCCGAGGTTTTTTTCTGACGGTAGAGCGAATAAAGGGCGACGAATGCCACGGTGAAGGTGATGATGAAGAAGACCAAAATCAGGATGATGATGTTGCTCATGCGCTTGAAGACGATGCCGCGCACGGTCGGGAATTGGATGATGAGGTAGTGCGGTGAACTTACTTTTTCGTTGTATTTCAGCAAGAAGACGAATTCACTGTTCAGGATGTCCTTCTCTTTCACATCGGTGGGTTCCACCACAAATTCCGTCGTGAAAGCGTTGTAGAGGGCGAAGTCGAATCGCGAGTCGATATTTTCATTTTTTAACTCTTCTGTGATGAGTTGCCTGAGAAAATCTTTGTTGAGCAGGTGGGTGGTAGCGCTGTCTAACTGGATGAGGTTTATGTCTTTGATGTTGAATGAGTTAGTGACGCTTTGCAGGTTGTTGGGGTCCCAAGGGTCTTTGTATAGCGGGAAAAGAGTCCGGAAGGCCGCAGTGAAGTATTCCGTGTCGTAAGCGATGATGCGGGAGTTGTTCTCCTGGAAATAGATGGTCGATTTGATCACGCCGATGGGTTGGTTGTTGACAGAATCGATCAGGAACTTGCGTGTTTGCTGTACGGAAACCACCTCATCCATGTCGATATCCTGCTTTGAGATTTCATCAGAGTCCGCTTCCATGATGGAAGTGGTGTCGTTCTTGATGGCGGCATCAATGCGATCGACAATGGCATCGCCCGCCGATAGCACCTCGTTGACGAAGATGCTGCGCTGCACCTTCTCGGCTTCGGTGTAAAGATAGAAGATGCCGAACATCAGCGGGATAGCCGACAGTCCGACAAGGATGAACAGGGTGATGATAATGCGACGCTTCATTGCTTTTTTGTTTACAGTTTACGGTTTAGAGTTTATGGTTTAGGGGTTATAGTTTAGGGGTTAGAGGTTTAGGGTTTACTGTTTACTGTTTACGGTTTGGGGTTTATGGTTTAGAGTTTAGGGTCAAAGTTCAAAGTCTCAAATCTCAAGTCTCAAGTCTCAAGTCTCAAGTCTTAAGTCTCAAGTCTCACGTCACACGTCACACGTCATACGTCACACGTCACACGCCAACAGCCAAGCCAAAACGTCCACTCCGTCAGGGTAGTCTAACAGCGACGGGTTTTGGGCGCTGCCGAAGGGGGAGGCGCTGTGGCCGACGATGCATTGCAGTTGGTCGGAGTCGGTGGTGAGGCGTTGTTTGATGGGGTTGAGGTCGTCGTAGTATTCGTAGTAGAGCATCCCGATGGGGGAGGCATAGTTCTGGTTTTCAACGAGAAGGAAAGTGCCGGCGTCCATGTAGGGGATTTGGTTCATGAGGTGGACGGCTTTCTGGTAGTCGAGGTTGTTGTTGAATTGGTGGTGCAGGGCGATGGGTTGACTTTCTTGTGTTAAAATATGCAAAAACGGCACGAAATCGTAATCTTTCGGTACGAAGAGTTTGGAGATGGAGCGGCAGCCTAGGCCGAAGTAGAGGTAGATGTCGTGGGCAAGGAAGCGGAGTTCCTCTTCGGTTTCGCTACCGTCGAGTATGGCCACACTGTTCCGGTTTTTGCGCAGGATATGGGGATATTTGTCGAAATAGTAGGAAAAATAGCGGGAGCTGTTGTTGCTGCCCGTGGCAATGACCGCATCGAAATTGGCGATTCGATCGACAAAAGTGATGCGTTCGGCGAATTTCGGTTCGATGTGGATGAGTTCCTGCGCGAGAATGGGCAGGAGGCGCTTGTCTTGCGAGGAGAGCTTGCCCTGGTAGTCGTTGCCGCTGACGAGGATGCAGAAAAAGTCGTGGAAGGCCGCCATGGGGATGTTGCCGGCGGAAATGACCGCCACACGTTTGCGAGGGGCTTCCTTAGGCGCAACGTCTTTGTAATGAGCGTAATACGCGTCTAACGCCTCCGGCGCGAGCATCTTCGCGATAGCGGAAAGCGCATACCGGCAGAACTCCGGCGTGAACCAGCTGTTCTCGCGGTACTGCTGCTCAATAGCCTCCCCAAAATGCTCCTCCACCCATTGAAGGGAGGAGAGGCGTTGGCCTAATTGCTGGAATATATTCAATTCATAATTCATAATGCATAATTCATAATTATCCCCAGCGTCATACGTTATTCATCGTCATTCATCGCCCTTCATCGACCAACATTCATCGTATCATCGTTACCACATCTTCCAAAATCCTCTTCACCTCTGCTTCCGGGAAACGCTCGATAAAGCCCTGGTTGATGAGGAGTTCCATGACGCGGTGGGTTTCGTCGATGTCGTGTTTGGCGAGGTTGTAGATGGTGGTGCGGTCGAGGGGGTGACGGGCAAGGCCGGCCTTGACGGCGCATTCGCCAACGGCGGCGGCGACGGTCGGGAAGAGGTCGCTGTCCATCATCGTGGGCATGATGCGTTCGGCGGTGATGCCCTGGCGTTCGGCGAAGTCGGCGATGGCGTGGGCGGCGCAGACGGCCATCTCGTCGGTGATTTTGCGAGAGGAGACGAGCAGCGTTCCTTTCAGGATGGAAGGGAAGCACACGGAGTTGTTGACTTGGTTGGGGAAGTCGCCGCGGCCTGTCGCTACGATGTGCGCACCGGCGGCCTTCGCGGCGTGCGGGTAGATTTCCGGCACGGGGTTGGCACAGGCGAACACGATGGCCTTCTCGGCCATCAGCGAAACCCATTCGGGCTTGATGGTGTCGGGACCCGGCTTGGAGAGCGCCACTAAAACGTCTGCGTCTTTGAAGGCCTCTTCTTCTGTGTCAATACATTGCGGATTGGTGGTTTGGCAGAGCTTCCACTGCGGGTAGTAGCGCGGGTCGGTTGCGTAGCGCTCGCGATTGCGATGCAAAGCCCCCTTGCTGTCGAACAGAATGATGTTCTCGGGCTTCGCGCCGTCTTCGATCATCAGACGAGCAATGCTGCAGTTGGCAGCACCGGAGCCGTAAAGCACAATCTTCACGTCCTCAAGACGTTTGCCTACGATCTTGAGCGCATTCAGCACTCCAGCAAGCGTCACGCAGGCGGTACCTTGCGCATCGTCATGCCACACGGGGATGTCGCACTCCTCGCGTAACACATCCAGAACGCGGAAACAGTTGGGCTGCGAGATGTCTTCCAAGTTCACTGCTCCGAAGCTGGGTTGCACCATCTTCACAAAGTCGATGATTTTCTGTGCCTGATGTTCGCCATTCTCGTCGCGGCTGTCGATGCAAAGAGCTGAGGCATCAATGCCGCCCAAGTATTTCATAATGAGGGCTTTGCCTTCCATCACACCGAGTCCGCCGGGAGGGGTGCAGTCCCCATCGCCCAATACGCGCGTGCTGTCGCTGACCACTGCCACCGTGTTCGAACGGTTGCTGAGCTGGAATGAGCGGTCGTTGTTGTCGCGGATGGCTGTGGAAATAGCGGAAACGCCTGGCGTGTACCACGCGTTGAACCAGTTCAGACTCTCGATGGGCACCTTCGGAAGCGTGATCATCTTGCCACGGTAAAATTCGTGCGCAAAAAGAGATAATTTCTTGAAAAACAATGTTTTGGCTTTCGCTTTCTGCCCTTCGTTAAAATCATGAGGGAATAAGTCGTCGATAATGTCTATCATTTTGCTCATTTCTATATATTTTTTGAGCGGCAAAGATAGTCTTTTTTTTAACCCAAAAAAAGTGTATCTTTGCGCCCCAATTTAAAAGTAGATATGAAAAAGACAGGATTATTACTCACTGCTTTAGTGCTGATTATGAATGTTTTGGTTGCACAGGCACCTACGAGATTGCATGTTAATTTGCGGAATAATACGTTTCAACGTGTGAATTTGGTCAATTCTTACGGCAGTTCGCAGCAGACTTTTGCGCAGGCGGACATTGCGGGTGACCAATTCACGATGAATGTTACGCTTCCTGAGGATATTTACAGACTTGATTTTGGCAACGGCTCGTCCATGCTCGTGGTTCTGAAACCCGGGGAAAACATTAATGTTACGGTGGATGCCGAGGAATTGCAGCAGATTCTTGAAGTTACGGGTTCTGAAACCATGCAGTTTGTGAAGGAAATGTCTGGATACGTGATAAAGCGTAAGTCGTCGTTAGACAGTATCAACCAAGAGCTGCAGAAGGATCAGGATAAGGTTTATTGGAGCGATTTTGCCCAGAAATTCAACCTTTACCGCCAGACGAACCAGGATGTGGACGAATATCTGATCGCTGCATATAATAATATGGACACGCTCTATGCCGCTCTTTCACAGTGCATTATTAACGGCAAAGTGAAAGGCGATGTGGTCACTTGCGCGGATATGGCCAATAAGATGATGAAAAAGGCCGAAATCAATTATAATCCGTTTGCCAATTATCAGGATAATGTGGAACGTTATTACACTTTTCCTGACCAAAAAATGCCCAATTCAAGCGATTTTTACGCCCTTTTTAACAAATATCAGTCTGATTTGAAAACACGTCATCAAATTGCCGAAAATTCTTTGGGTAAGGTGATGCCTGTGGTGAAATCCCTTCTGGCAGAGCGTGACAGCTTGGCTTACAACAATTTATGGGATAAAAAGTCCAATCAAACGAAATGGTTGACCAAAGTGGCGACGGAGTTGTATCCTGAACTGCCTCAGGTGATAGCTCAGAAAGCTGAGTATCAGAAATATATGCAAACCGAGAAGGCAACGGCCAATACACTCGTCAATCAGTCGCAGGACAAGCTGAAACAGGTGGTGGCAAAGTATCAACAGGCGTATAATGAGATAGATGCTTATTTGACCAGCCGTTTGAAAGATGAAATTAAGACTCACAAACAGGATGTTGGCGTTCTGATGTTCTTGGATATGTTCCCGCGCGAGCAGAACACGGCCTTGCATAATGAGGTTATTGCCGCGTTGCACGAGAAATATCCTGAACACTTGATTGTGAAGGAGCGTTGGAACTACATGAATTCACCGGCTGCCCGCGTGGCTATCGGAGCGATGGCTCCTGAGTTGGAGTTCCCGGATCCCACGGGTAAGATGCGTAAGCTCTCTGACCTGCGCGGCAAGGTGGTTTTGATTGACTTCTGGGCTTCTTGGTGTGGTCCCTGTCGTCGTGAGAACCCCAATGTGACCCGTATCTACAGCGAATATCACGATAAAGGCTTTGAGATTTTCAGTGTCTCCTTGGACAGCGATGCTGCCTCCTGGATGCGTGCCATCGAAGCCGACAAGCTGGTTTGGCCCAACCATGTCAGCGACCTCAAGAAATGGCAGTCTCAGGCGGCTGCTATTTATGGTGTTCGTTCCATTCCTTCCACTTTTCTGTTGGACAAGGAGGGCAGGATTGTGCAACGCGACCTACGCGGTGCCGATTTGGAACGCGCTGTGAAACAACTGGTTGAACAGTAAGAAGAGATTGTCTTTTCTGTTGTTGTACGTCATTTTTTTTAGATAAATTGTCGAAAAAGTGCATATATGATTATTTTATGTACTTTTGCGCCCGTTTTTAATTAATCACATAAACTCCAAAAAAAGTATGGAATCACAAGAACTTCTTCACCCGGAAAATTCTGAAATTCAGAACAATGAGGTGAACCCTGCAGCTTCTCAAGAAGCTCAAACCGTTAATGAAAATGCAACTCCCGCATCCGCAGTGGAACCTGAAATCGCGGAACCCGCAGTGGAACCGCAACCCGAAACTTCCGCTGAGCAACCCCAGGAGATGCCTGAAACGCAACCGGAAGTGGCGGAACAACCCGCTCAAGAGCCTGTGGCTGAAGAACCCAAACAGGAAGAGCCGGCTCAACCCGAAGAGACCTTAGAGCAAGTGGAGGCTGAGTACGCGTCTTTCAACCTCGATCAGATTGTGGCTGAGCTGGAAAGACTGGTTGCTGAACCCAACTTCAACCTTATCAAACAACGTGTGGGCGTATTACGTGCTAAGGCGTTGGAATTCTTGCGTGAACGCAGACGTGCTCGTCAGGCGGAATTCGAGGCTGCCAAAGCTGCCGCTGAGGCTGCTGCTGCCGAGAACACCGAGGAAGGTCAACCCGCTCCCGAAGTGCCTGAATTCCACAATGAACCCGATGAGCTGGAAACTCGTTTCAATGCCGCTTTCCAAACCTACAAGGACAACAAAGCTGCCTTCATCGAAAATCTTGAGCAACAGAAACTTAAGAATCTGGATCTGAAGAACGCCATCATCGAGAACTTGAAATCCCTTCTTGACACCGAGACCAACCTTAAAGTCTTGAACGACAAGGTGAAAGAGTTCCAAGAACAATGGAAGGCCATCGGCCCCGTTCCGCAATCCGAATCCACCAACCTTTGGCAAAATTACCATTTCTATATAGAGAAATTCTTCGACTTCGTCCGCATGAACCGCGAAATGCGTATGCTCGACTATAAGAAGAACCTCGAAAGCAAACTTCAACTTTGCGAAAAGGCTGAATCTTTGCTGTTGAATGATTCCATCAACCAATCATTCAACGAATTACAAGAACTCCACCGTCAGTGGAAGGAAATCGGACCCGTTCCGGATGATAAAAAAGAGGAAATCTGGGAACGCTTCAAAACCGCTTCCGACCAAATCAATCAACGCCGCAGAGAACATTACGACAAGATGTTCGCTGAAGAGCAAAACAACTACAATGCAAAGGTTGTTTTGTGTGAGCAGGCAGAGGAGATGGTGGCAAAACCGATTGAGCAAGTCTCCGAATATAACGAAGTTAGTGATAAACTGACCGAGCTGTTCAACCTCTGGAAAACGTTGGGACCCGCTCCTGCCAAACTGAACGACGAGATTTGGATGCGCTTCAAATCCACGCTCGACAAGTTCTTCCAACAGAAGAAAGAGCACTTCCAGCAGATTAAGGACGTGCAGATGCAGAACTACAACCAGAAGCTGAATTTGGCTATCCAGGCTGAGGGCATTGCAGATCGTACAGACTGGAAACAAGCTACCGATGAGATTCTTGCGCTGCAAACCGAATGGAAGAGCATTGGCGCAACCCCGCGTAAATACTCTGACCAAGTGTGGAAACGTTTCCGTGCTGCTTGCGACAAGTTCTTCGAAGCGAAAGCCAAGTTCTTCAGCAATGTGCAAGGCGAGGAGAGCGAAAACCTCCAGAAGAAAGAGGAACTCATCCAGAAGATTCTGGGCTATGAGTTCGGCGAGGATCGCAATGCTAACCTCGATGCGATGAAGGCTTATCAGAAAGAATGGCTGGAGATCGGTTTCGTGCCGCGCAGCGAAAAAGACCGTATCTACACAGAGTATCGCAACGCCATCAACAAGCGTTTTGCGGAACTCAAGGTGAGCGCTGACGACGTTCGTCAAAACCGCTACCAGTCGCGCATTAACGACATCATGCGCAACCCGAACGCAGACAAGCTCATTGACAAGGAGAAGAACTTCCTGACCACGAAGCTGGCTCGTTTGAAAGACGACATCGTGCTGTGGGAGAATAACTTAGGCTTCTTCTCTAATTCCAAAAACGCTGAAATCCTTACCGCTGAATTCCGTAAGAAAATCGAGTTCGCGAAGAAGGAAGTTGCTGAGCTGGAATACAAGATTAAGATGATGAACAATCCGAAGGCTGCCGAGCAAACCGAAACTCCCGCCGCAGAGACGGAAGCTCCGGCTGAGACGGAAGCCTAATCGGCTTTTAGCTTTTAGCTTTTGGCTTTTGGCTTTTGGCAAACCAGCTAACAGCCAAAAGCTAATAGCCAAAAGCTAACGGCCAACAGCCAAAATATTCAATGTCTATGTCATTAACAAAGTCAATTCTAATCTTTTGTACATTTTTTATTGTTCCTGTTTTGTCTGCGGTTGCCCAAACGGACGCCGCAGATAAAATTTTAGGAACTTATTACATCTCGGACGACACCTCGGATGAGGACTGTAAGGTTAAGATAACCAAAGATAAGTCAGGAACTTACAGTGGCCGGATTATCTGGGTGAAGAACCCTTATTTCAAGGATGGTACCCTGAAGCGGGACATCAAGAACCCGGATCCGGCGAAGCGAAACACTCCTGGCGACCAGATTCCGCTGGTGTTCCATTTCCGTTACGATGCGAAGAAAAACCAGTGGGTCGATGGTGAGATCTACGACCCGATACACGGCAAGATGTACAAGTGCAAGATGTGGTTCGAAGATGACAAAACCCTTCGTGTCCGCGGCTACATCGGCATCTCCGCCCTGGGAAGAACGATGACCTGGAAGAAACTTTGAACTTTGAACTTTGAACTTTGAACTGTAAACCGTAAACCATAAACCATAAACTCTAAGCTTCAATAACCAATAACCTATAACCATTACAATGGAAAAACTAAACGTGCGAATCGACAAATGGCTCTGGATGGTGCGGTTGTTCAAAACCCGCTCCATTGCTACAGAGGCGTGCAATGCCGGAAAGGTGAAACTCAATGGAGAGAATGTGAAGCCATCGCGCGATGTGCGTGTGGGCGAGGTCTATGAGGTACACATCGGTTCGTTGCACAAGACCGTGGAGGTTGTGGGCGCACCCAAAAGCAGGGTAGGGGCTCCGCTAGTCCCGGACTACTGCACCGACCTCACTCCGCAAAGCGAGTACGATCGCATGAAAACCCTCAAAACCCAGGAATTTCGTCCCCACGGCCTCGGTCGCCCCACCAAACGCGAACGCCGCCAACTGGACTTTATTAAGGAGAACTATTTTGAGGATGAAGAATGAAGAATGAAGAATGTAGAATGAAGAATGAAGAATGAAGAATGATGAATGATGAATGATGAATGATGAATGATGAATGAAGAATAACCCGTTAATCTCTTAACCTTCTACCTTGAACTTTGAACTTGAAACCTGAAACTTGAAACTTGAAACCATCAACCTTAAACCTTAAACCTTAAACCTTGACCCTCGACCCTCGACCCTCGACCCTCGAACTTGAAACCTGAAACCCTAACCCTTAACCCATAAACCCCAAATGTACATTATCCTAATCGCCTCCCTGCTTCCTGTTGTCCTGCTGATGGCGTATATTTACAAGCGGGACACTTTTCAAAAAGAACCGTGGCCGTTGCTGATGAAAGCTTTCGGTTTCGGCATTTTGTCTGCGGTGCTCGATATTTTTGTAGCTGGTTTTCTTCAGCGTGTCGTGCCTCATCCGGTCAGCACGCCGTTGAACGATGCGTTTTATGAGGCTTTCGTGTGCGCCGCAGGACCTGAGGAGTTCTGTAAGTTGCTGATGCTATACCTTTGCATCTGGAAGAACCCGCATTTCGACGAATATTACGATGGCTTGGAGTATGCGGCATTTGTGGGATTAGGCTTCGCTGGCTTTGAGAACGTGCTTTACATCATGCAAGGCGGTTTGGGACTGGCGGTTGGACGCGGTCTGTTTGCTGTGCCCGCTCACTTCTTCTTCGCTATCTTCATGGGCTTTTGCTTCTCGATGGCGCGTTTTCATTATCAAAAACGCAGGCTGTTCCTTACATTGGCCTACATCATCCCCGTTATCTTGCATGGAACCTACGATTTCCTGCTGATGTACATGAATAATCTTAACGGCACGGATGCAGAGCGGGAAGTAGATCCGATGGCGGGTACGTTGTACACGGTATTCCTCATCTTTTTCTTCTTTGTGTGGCGTTTCACGGTGAAGCGCGTGAACAAGATGTCAGGACAGTAGTGACGCAGCCGTCCATGTTTTTATCATAAATCCAAAAGAAAAATTAACCATTACCATCAATATTATGTATTTGAACGAGAATTTAAAGAAACATTACACAAAAGATAGTGCAAGTGCCATCGAGGCGCAACGTTTGGCACAGATCTATGCATTCGGGCCGGTGATGTTCCAGGTGGCGCGGATCATGGTGAAATGGGGCATCTTTGAGATGCTGAACGATACCTCTGCCACGGCCGAGGAGATTGCCGAGAAGGCCGGCATTTCAGTGTATGCCGCCAAGTGCTTGTTGGAATCCTCGTTGACGATGCGCACGGTGACGGTCGATACGAAAACCGGCAAATATTCGCTTGCCAAAGCCGGCTGGTTTTTGGTGAACGATGAATCGACCCGCGTGAACATGGACTTTAACTATGATGTTAACTATCAGGGACTCTTCTATTTAGAAGAAGCCTTGAAAGAAGGAAAACCTGCTGGACTGAAGTGCTTGGGCGACTGGCCGACGGTGTATGAGGGACTCTCGCAGCTGCCCCAGATGGCCAGCAGAAGTTGGTTCGCATTCGACCATTTTTACAGTGACGGTTCCTTTGAACAGGCGTTGCAGCTCGTCTTTTCGCGCCCGACCCGCAGACTTATGGATGTGGGTGGTAACACGGGACGTTGGGCGATGCAGTGCGTGAACTATAATCCCGATGTGGAGGTTACCATTGTGGATTTGCCTCAACAGTTGGGTCTGATGCGGGAGCAAACCGCCGGACAACCGGGTGCCGAACGTATTCATGGCTATGCCGCCAACATGCTGGATGACAACTGCAAACTGCCCTCCGACCAAACGTTTGATGCCATCTGGATGAGCCAGTTCCTCGACTGTTTCGGTGAGAAAGAGATTGTCAGCATCCTGCGTCGCGCTGCCGAGGTGATGACCCCGGATACGCGCCTCTACATCATGGAGACGTTGTGGGATCGCCAACGCTTCGACACCGCCGCCTTCTGTCTCACTCAAATCAGCCTCTATTTCACCGCCATCGCCAACGGTACCAGCAAGATGTACCATTCCGATGACCTCGTTCGCTTGATTAACGAAGCTGGTTTACAAGTGGAGAGCATCCACGATTTCCTGGGTTTGGGACATTCCGTTTTGGTTGTCAAGGCTTAGTAGAGGCGCAGTGCGCAGTGCTCCTGCGGAAATTTTTATATCACGCTGTATTCGTATTTTACGTATATTTGCACTTTTATTGCTAAAAGTGTTAATATAACGATAAGTATATATGAATCAGAGACATAGCGATTATCTTTTCGAGACTTCGTGGGAGATTTGTAACAAAGTGGGCGGTATCTATACGGTCTTGTCCACCAAAGCGGCCACTGTAGTCAACAGTTACCAAGACCGTTACATCTGCATCGGTCCTGACATTTCCAAAGAATACAATGACGATTTTGTAGAGGATACTGCATTGTTCAAGAATTGGCGTGAAGTTGTGGCTCGCGACGGTCTGAAGGTGCGTATCGGCAGATGGCAGATTGTGGGTTCTCCGATTGTCTTTTTGGTCGATTTTACCAACTTTTTTGAGAAAAAGAATGAGATTCTGACCAAATTCTGGCTGCACTACAAGCTGGATTCCATCTCCGGGCAGTGGGATTACATCGAACCCGCGCTTTTTGGTTATGCTGCAGGTCGCGTGATTGAGAGTTTTTACAATTTCTATTGCGACTCAATGGATAAGATTGTGGCGCATTTCCACGAGTGGATGACAGGTACGGGCATTCTTTATCTGGAATCTGTGGCACCGCAAATCGCTACTGTTTTCACGACTCATGCCACTGTTTTGGGTCGTTGCATTGCTGGCAATGGTCTGCCGTTATACGCTGACACCAAGCAATATAACCCCGTTGATACGGCTGCACGTTTCGGGGTGCAATCTAAATATTCCCTGGAGTCTCTTTCCGCCAAAGTTGCTGATGCCTACACCACAGTGAGTGAGATTACCAACCGTGAGTGTGATGCCTTTTTCGAGAAACCTGCTGATGTGATTACGATCAACGGTTTTGAGAACGCCTTCGTCCCGCAGGGCGAGGAGTACGACCGTAAGCGCAAAATCGCTCGCGAGAAGTTGCTGCAGGTGGCTTCCACGCTCACGCAGACGCAAATCTCCGACGATGCTCTGTTGGTCATCAATAGCGGTCGCTATGAGTTTAAGAACAAGGGTATCGATGTGTTTATCAAGAGTTTGGCGAAAGTTGTGGAGGCTAACCCTAGCCGTCCTGTCGTGGCGTTCATCACGGTGCCTGCGGGCCAGAGCGGTCGCAACGAAGAGATAGCCGCACAGATGACCCAGCCTGTGAGCGGTGTGCCGATGAGCGACCGTTTTGTGACGCATGTGCTGCACGATCCGTATCATGATCCGATTCTCAATGAATTGAACAACAATGGTTTGCACAATGCCGCAGACCAGAATGTGAAGATTGTCTTTGCACCGGTCTATTTGGACGGCGAGGACGGCATCTTCAACCTGAAATATTACGATTTGCTGATTGGTTTCGACCTCTCCGTGTTCCCATCTTATTATGAACCATGGGGTTACACTCCGTTGGAGAGCATCGCGTTCGGCATACCGACCATTACCACCTCGTTGGCCGGTTTTGGCGCGTGGGTGAAGGAGCATTTTACTCAACAACAGAGTGTTAGCGTGATTGAGCGCACCGACTATAACGATGACGAGGTGGTGAAGGCCATCGCCGATCAGATTCTGTTCTACCATAATTGCACTCCGCAAGCAATGGCTGAAATTCGCACCACGGCGGTCAGTATCGCTGAAAAGGCACTGTGGTCGTATCTCTTTGCTAATTACGAAGATACCTATGCCATTGCGCTGAATAAGAGTGCAGGCCGTTACGACCAATATCAGAACAAGACTTCCAATGTGGGTCAGTTGGAGCAGGATTTGCAGGTGGAAAAACCTGTTTGGCATCGCGTTTCTGTGAAATCACAACTTCCTGAGGCATTGAGTCTTCTGGAAAAATTGTCTGAAAATTTGTGGTGGAGCTGGAATTTTGAGGCGCGTGAGCTTTTCGAAGAGATTGCCGGTCCTACGTTATGGAAGGCTTGTGAAGAGAACCCGATTCACGCCTTGCAGATGCTTCCATTGGAACGTTTGCAGAATTTTGCCCAGAATGAGGTGTATATCAGTAAGTTGCATGGGGTATATGACAAATTCATGGCGTACATGAACGCGCCGCGCACCCGTGACGAAGATCGTATTGCCTACTTCAGTATGGAGTTCGGTATCAGCAACGAGCTGAAGATCTTCTCCGGCGGTCTCGGCATGTTGGCCGGCGACTACCTCAAGGAGGCCAGCGACTGCAATGTCAACATGCTCGGTGTGGGCTTGCTCTATCGTTATGGCTATTTCCAGCAACAGATTTCCGCTTATGGCGAACAGGTGAACCTTTACCCGCCGCAAAGCTACTCCAAGTTGCCCATCAAGCCATACAAGGATGAAAACGGCGATTGGATCACCATCAGCGTGGCAATGCCCGGCCGCAACCTCTACGCACGTATCTGGCGTGTGGATGTGGGCCGCATCCCGTTGTATCTCCTTGATACGGATTTCGATAAAAACTGGCAGGAAGATCGTGGCGTGACAGCCACGTTATATGGCGGCGATGTGGAAAACCGTCTCAAACAGGAGATTTTGCTCGGTATCGGCGGCGTGCGTATGCTGAAAACCATCGGTGAGAATCCGACGATTTTCCATCTCAATGAGGGTCATGCGGCTTTCCTGAATTTGGAGCGTATTTTGCAAGTGATGCAGAACGAGCATGTGAACCGTCAGGTGGCAGTTGAGTTGGTGAAAGCCTCATCGCTTTATACCACGCACACGCCTGTGCCCGCCGGTCACGATGCTTTCACGGAAGATCTCATGCGTACCTATTTTGCCACTTACTCTCAGCAGTTTAACGTCAGTTGGGAAGCTTTCATGGGCTTCGGTCGCAAGCACGACACCAACACCTTCGATAAATTCTCGATGAGCATATTGGCGTGCCGTTTCTCTCAGGAGATCAACGGCGTGAGCCGTATCCATGGCCGCGTGTCGCAGGAGATGTTCGCGGATTTGTACGAGGGTCGTTTCGCCGAGGAGTCGCACATCGGTTATGTGACCAATGGCGTTCATTACCCGACGTGGGCACACAAGAAATGGCAGATGCTGCACCGTGATGTTTTTGGCGACGAGTTCTTTGAAGATTGTTCCAATCCGCTGATTTGGAGCAAGATCAATGCCGTCCCCGATGCGAGAATCTGGCGGCTCAAACAGGAGCTGCGCGAGGAGATGTTCACCGCCATCAAGGATCTGTTGGCCGATCAGATGCGCACCCGCAATGAATCGCCGTCGCTCATCGACGCTACCCTCAGGGCATTGCGCAGCGACGTGCTGACCATCGGTTTCGCCCGCCGTTTCGCCACCTACAAACGCGCTTATCTGCTTTTCATGAACGAAGAGAAACTCAAAGCGTTGCTTAATAATCCTGAGAAACCTGTGCAATTCATCTTCGCCGGTAAGGCGCACCCGCACGATAAGGCCGGTCAGGATTTAATTAAGCGTATTATCGAGCTGAGCCGCAAACCCGAATTCATCGGCAAAATTGTCTTCGTGGAAAACTACAACATGATTCTGGCCAAGAAGTTAGTCTCGGGTTGCGACGTGTGGATGAACACTCCGACCCGCCCCTTGGAGGCTTCCGGCACCAGCGGCGAAAAAGCTGTGATGAACGGCGTGCTGAACCTCAGTGTGCTTGATGGCTGGTGGGCAGAAGGTTACGTCCCTGGCGCAGGTTGGGCATTGAAGGAGGAAATCACTTACCAAGATAATCGTCTGCAGGACGAATTGGATGCTGAAACCCTCTATAACATTATCAATGAGTATATTACCAAGGCATTCTACACTCGCGATGACCATGATATTCCTACTGAATGGGTGCAGATGATGAAGAAGTGCTTCTCGACGATCTCCCCGCATTTCACCATGAAACGCCAGTTGGACGACTATTATCGCAAATTCTACCGCAAATTGATGAATAGGTATCATCGTTTGCATCAAAATGATAACGAAAACGTGAGAGTTCTGCTCAAATGGCGTGAAAATGTGCTGTCAGGTTGGAACGATATCCAGTTCGTGGAAGCACAGTATCCGAAAACCCCAAAGAACATCTATTGCGTAGGCGACAGAATACAATGCCAGTTGGATATTCGTCTCGGCTCTTTGCGTCCCAAGGATGTGAAGATTGAGATGGTCTTTGTCACCGCCGAGGATCACGACAAGAAGCCCAAGTTGGAGTACAAAGTGCCTTTCCTTTTCGAGGTGGAGCGCAACGGCGTTTGCACCTTCAAATGCGAGGAGCTTGCAAGCCACATCGGCGTTTGGGACTGCGCTATCCGCGTGATTCCCAACCATGACTTGCTCCCGCACGATCAGGATTTCAATATCGTGAGATGGATCTAGTTAGTTAGTAGTTAGTAGTTAGTAGTTAGTAGTTAGTAGTTAGTAGTTAGCGGCTAGCTTTTGGCTTTTGGCTGTTGGCAGTTTCTGTATTATTGAAATATGGGTCAAGCTCACATGGATTTTTGGATGAAGGAGTTCGAGCCTTTCACTACGGCGGTTGTGGCCAATGGTGAGGTTCCGTCGTCTGAACTGTCTATACGATTGTTACGGAAAATGAAGCGTGTCATCTGTTGTGATGGCGCGCTTCAAAAATTATTGTCCATCAATATTATACCCGATGTGGTCGTGGGCGACGGGGATTCGATGAATGGGGAATTGTTGAACGGCCATACAATTCCGTATTACCCCGACAAGAGCGAGGAATACAACGACCTTCAGAAGGCGTTGAAATATTGCACAGCAAAGGGTTATGATAATATTCTGCTAATGGGTTGCGGCGGCCTGCGCGAAGACCATTTCATCGCGAATTTGAGTATCATGGCGATGTATTCCGAGAAAGTGCATCTCACCATGTTGACGGAGCACGGTTTATTTAACGTGCTGCGCGGTTCTTCCACATTCTGTTCCTTGCCTGGTCTGCAGGTCTCCGTCTTCGCCCGTAGCTCGCACACAAAACTCACCTTCACGGGCCTGAAATACCCCGTCAACGATCGTTCCTTCAAATGGTTGTGGGAAGGAAGCCTGAACGAATCCCTGGGCGAGGAGTTCATCGTGGAGGCGAGCGACGACGAGCCGGTGGTAGTGTATCGGGCGCTGCAATTATGAATTATGAATGCTGAATTGTGAATTATGAATAATGGATGATGAATCGTTAAATATTCATGGCTTATTCAAGGCGATATTGGGGCTTGTTGCCGTTTCGATGGTGGCCAATATCGTTTTTCTTTTTTTATCATCCGAAAAAATTGACCTTCTCTATTCCCATTCGCCGTTTTACGCATTGACATTGATCTTTTTCGGGGTCATTTTCCCGACTGTCATTGCTGCGATGGCTTTCAATTCTCTTCGCGACCGTCGCGGCGACACGCCGATTCTGCTCCAGACGTATATGCTCTATATGATGTTGGGCGCGTTTGTGCTTTATCGGTCCGACATCCTAAATTGGAAATTGCTGGTAAACATAGCGGTTTGGCTGCCCTGTCTCTTTTATATGGGGTATTCGAAGCAAGTCAAGCGAATTTTCCCGCCTGAGGAAAGGAATATCACCCTGCGTTTCCTTTTCTCGCTTGCTGGTCTTCTTTTCGTATATGTTATGTTTGTCATGCGTTTGGGGACAATTATGCCATACGATTATTATGACGAAAATATGCTGTTAATTGATGAAAAAACACTTCAGGAAAACGAATATTCGGACGGGTTGATTCGTCTTATCAAACCTTCTGGGTTGCAATATGGAACAATGGTTGTTGATGAGGAAGAAATCATAACGCTGTTCAATGAAGATTGCCAATACTTCATCAAGTCTGGGGTCGGGGCTGATGAAGTGAGAGAAATCAATGATACCTGGCTTGAGGGGTTGGTTGATGGGGAATATTCCAAACACCATTGCGAATTGATGTCGGACTGCGGTATTGGTGTGGAGGGTGACAAAAGAATCAGTGCGCATCGAAAAAGCTACCTTTATTATACAGAGCCGTATCGCACGATGGTGGACGTTGTGCTCCTCCGCGACTACCGGATCCCGAAATACTGTATCATTTACGGCGTTTACGAGGAGGGTACTGGCAGCCATACGATGGAGATTGTGGATGCGGTACGGTTTCAGTAGAGACGTTGTGCGCAATGTCTCTGCTAATTCAATTCGTACTGAATATAGTCCAGCCCGTACTTCTCGTATAGTTTCACTTTGCCATCACTGGTGATAAATGTTAACCGATCCTCTATGCATTGAGCTATCAAGAGTCGGTCGAAAGGGTCTTTATGTATGGACTCTCTTTCAAGGGTTTCAAGTCGGATTATATGATGTAAATTAATAGGAAGAATACCAAGGTTTTCTTCTTTGATAAGAGTGATGACATTACTGAGACTCCCGGGAATTATAATTTGATTCTTAGCATTTTTGATTACCATTTCATGTAATGATACCACACTGACGTGTCCAATGTTGTTATAATCGAAAAAGAAGTCCAAAATTTCATTGGGGAGTTTGTGACCTCCATTGAGATTGTGAAGAAGGAATTGAGTATCAATTAGGTAGTTCATTTAACGGTATTATTCTGTAATCAAAAGCATCTTTTGAGATAAATATTTTTCCTTTGTAAAGTCCGTGCAGTTTTGCCATGGGGCTTTTTCTCTTGTCCTTTTTCTTTCTTTTGGCGTATTCTTTCGCCCATTCGTCTAAGTCTATTCTCATATCGCTTTTCGTTTTTTTAGATGAATAATTTAGTTGCCGTTAATCATAATTGTTTCACGATGCAAAGATACAACAAGAAATCACGTTTGTCAAGTGTTTTTTGATTTTTTGTTTGTTGTTGATTATTAGGGAAGTATGAAAATATTTTAACAATTGAAATTAGAATTGTTAAATTTTTCAATGGGGTTTTCGCAGGAATTTCGACGAAGGAAGAATTTTTTGTATTTTTGCCGATTATTATGGAATGTTTATGAAAAACACCTATACCAACAAAGTCGTTTGGATTACCGGCACCTCCTCCGGTATCGGGAAGGAGACTGCGTTCCGCTTCGCGGAGGCGGGAGCGCGGTTGATTCTCACGGCGTTAGAACCTGACTTGTTAGAACAGGTGCGCGAGGAGTGCCTGCGCTTGGGCGCGAAGGCTGTCTCCTGCCTGCCGTTCGACCTCGGGCAGACTGACGCGCTGCCGCAACTCGCGGAGGAAGCCCTTAACGCCTATGGGCGCATCGACGTCTTCTACAACAATGCCGGCATCAGCCAGCGCGGTACCACTGTGGAGACCGACATGGCCGTCATCCGCAAGGTGATGGACATCGACTTCTACGCGCCGGTGATCCTCACCAAGGCCGTGTTGCCCAGGATGATCGAACAGGGTGGGGGACAATTGGCCGTCACCACCAGCATCGCCGGACTTTTCGGATTCCCGCTGCGCTGCGCCTACTCGTCGGCCAAGCACGCCCTCTACGGCTTTTTCGAGACCGTGGCGGCGGAGAACTACAAGGATGGCATCCGTGTCACCATCCTCACGCCCGGCCGTGTGCAGACCAACATCTCCGTCAACTCGTTGGAGAAGGACGGTCGCAAGCACGGCAAGATGGACGCGGGTCAGGCCGGCGGCATCACCCCCGAGAAGGCCTCCCGCATCATCTTCAATGCCATCGCCAAGGAGAAACGCGAACAACTCGTCGGCAGCTCCGAACTCATCATGGCCCACATCAAACGCTTCTTCCCCGGTGTGCGCGAAGCTGGCGAGGAAGATTAAGCCGATGTAACGGTAATAAGGGCGAATAATTATTCGCCCCTACCATCCCCACATAACCGTGTAATCCTGTAATCCTGTAACCCTTTAACCTTCTAACCTTTAACCTCTAAACCTTAAACCTTAAACCTTAAACCTTGAACTTTGAACTTTGAACTTGAAACTTGAAACCTGAAACTTGAACCTCTAACCCCTAAACCTTAAACCTTGAACTTTGAACTTTGAACTTGAAACTTGAAACTTGAAACCTGAAACTTGAACCTCTAAACCCTAAACCCTAAACCTTAAACCTTAAACCCTCAACTCTCAACCCTCAACCCTCAACCGAAAATCTAAAACCCCAAAATAATGAAACCAACCCTATTAATCCTCGCCGCCGGCATGGGAAGCCGCTACGGCGGACTGAAACAACTGGACCAGATGGGTCCGAATGGTGAAACCATCCTCGACTACTCCGTGAAGTACGCCGCAGCAGCCGGCTACGGCAAAGTGGTGCTTGTCATCCGCCGCAGCATGGAGGCCGACTTCCAGGAGTACATCCTGCCGAGATACAAGAACGTCATCCCGGTGGAATACGTCTTTCAGGAACTCGACATGCTTCCTGCGGGCTTCTCCGTGAACCCGGAGCGCGTGAAACCCTACGGAACCGCGCACGCCATTCTGGTGGCGAAAGACGCTGTCAAAGAGCCGTTTACGGTGATCAACGCCGACGACTTCTACGGCAAGGAACCCTTCCAGATTCTGGGCGACTACCTGCGCGATGTGACCGCCAACGACCCTGCTGCCTTCGCGATGGTCGGCTACCGTTTGGACAAGACCCTGTCGGAGAACGGCACCGTTTCGCGCGGCGTCTGCCAAGTCGATGATGACGGATATTTGACGATTGTTAAGGAGATGCGCAAGATTGCCCGTACGGCCAACGGCATCCAGAACGACGAGGACGGCGTGGTAACCCCGCTCACCGGCGTAGAGCCCGTCTCCATGAACTTCTGGGGCTTTTCCCCGCGCTTCTTCGACCGCTTGGAGTCGATGTTCGCACAGTTCCTGAAGGACAACGAAGGTAATATCAAGGCCGAATTCCCGATCCCTGACGCGGTCTCCGCAGTGATGGCCAGCGGCGACGCCAAAGTCCGCGTCCTCCCCACCAAGTCTGAATGGTTCGGTGTGACCTATGCCGAAGACCGTCCGATGGTGGTGGAGAAACTGAAATCAGTTAGCAGTTAGTAGTTAGCAGTTAGCAGTTGTAGCGTGTCAATAACCGATAACCCATAACCATTATGAGTTCCAAGAAATTCCTGCTCGTCCTGCTGTGGGGGCTTTTGGCCCTCACCGTTCGGGCGCAGTGTCCGGATTTCACGGATTTGACGGGGTCGAATGTGGTTTGCTATTACGGCAATACAAACAATCCAGACTCTCTTACGGGTATAGTCCCGGGTCGGCATACGCTTATCACAGAACAGGGCACGGACCCGCGTACTAACAGTCTGCTGCCGTTGCTTCCGGAAGGAGAGACCGCTGTGGTGAAGTTGGGTAACGAACTTGTGGGGGCGGAAGCCGAATCCATTGTCTATACATTCACGGTGGATGAAGAAAACGCCATTTTACTACTTAAATTCGCTGTTGTACTTGAAGATCCCATGCACGATCCTCCATCGCAGCCACGTTTTGTGATGCGGGTCATGGATGCCAATGATGAACTTCTTGACCCTTGTATGGAGTATGATGTCATTGCTTCGAATGAAATACCTGGTTTTCAATCTTTTGGAAATATCAGATGGAGGCCGTGGACGAACACTGGATTTGATCTCACTCCGTATGTCGGGCAAACGGTGAAGGTGTCGTTCACTACGTACGACTGTACCGCAACCGGTCATTTTGGTTACGCCTATTTTACGGCCGCTTGCATCAACAACCGTCTGGAGCTCGTCGGCTGTGACGGCGATGATGTGACACTCGCGGCACCACAGGGCTTTGAAAGCTATCAATGGAACAACGGTACCACTTCCGATACCGCGACCTATTCCGTGCAGGGTACAACCGTTGTCAATTGCTTGATAACCACTGTTCTGGGTTGCCAGCTTACGCTCGTCGGAACGCTGACAACCGACGATATCCCTGCCCAACCCCAAACGTTTTACGATACCATCTGCGAGGGAGAGAGCTATTCAGCCAACGGTTTTACGCTGCCTTCAAATTTAACCCCGGGGCTACATACGGCTTTAAATACCTACTTCAATGTCGCCACTTGTACGGAGGATATTACAAACACCTTGTATCTCTTTGTTATACAACGTTATTTCCATTATTATGACATGGCTTGTGAAGGCAATGATTATAATGCTTTGGGGTTCAGCTATACGAATTTGCCGCTTGGCGAAATTCTTGACAGCAATATTGTATTAACTGGGGGATGCGATTCGGTGGCCGTGTTGCACCTGACGGTAGCTCCTTCCTTTGCTATGCCGAACACCATTAGCGGTCCATCGGTGGTATGCTCCCAGTCCGCGGCAACCTATTTTTTGCCTGATGCCGAAGTGTTGGTTTATCATTGGCTTGTGCCTGATGGTGTTTCCGTATATAACGGTCAGGGTACGAGCATCGCTTCTCTTTATTTCACATCGAATGCGCCTCCAAATTCCCTTATCACCTTGACGGGCGCCAATGGTTGTGGAAGTGGTTCCGCCCAGCTGTGGGTAACAGTGAACCCCTCTTATCATTTTTTTGCCAACGATACCATCTGTACCGGCAACGATTATCAAGAGAACGGTTTGCAATTAGGAGTTCAAGACAGTGTGGGTGTCTTTGTTTATACGCTGAATGATACTACCACCTGTGGATGCGACAGTGTTCATGTGGTGCAGTTGAGGGTGGCCGAGACGCCGGAAATAACCGCTTTGTCTGATCCTACGGTGATATGTGTGGGACAAGAGACCGAGTTGCATGCGTTGGGATCCCAAGCCTCTGTCACGTTGACTTCGGAATTGAACCACGTGGTGATTGGTGACATCTTATGTACGGACAGCTCCTGTGTGCATCTCGCAGACTGGCCTTGCGGCAAGGTGGCTATGGGGGTGGTTTTTTACGTGGATGACACGGGCCAGCACGGTTGGGCGGTCAGTTTGCAAGATGAACCCACCACCTACATTTGGGGGTTGTTGTTGAGTCTGGATATTCCGGATTTGATGAGTTATTCCAACGCTTTCACGACGATGGGAGACTTGGACGGATATCAGAATACGGCCGCCATCAGGGCTTCCGGAACCGCTGCTCAGTATCCGGCGGCTTACCATGTCGATTTTGAACACGGATGGTATCTGCCTGCCGCTGCGCAACTCTATCGTATTTATGCCACCCTCGGGATAGTGAACAACTCCTTGCAAGCCGTTGGCGGAGCAGTTTTCCCGATGGATTCAGAATGGAGTTATTGGTCTTCTTCAGAAAAATCACCCTACGAAGCATGGGCTTTGTATAACAGCACTTCGTTAACTGCAGTCAATAAATCCGTGTCGTTACCTGTCCGGACTATCCGTAATTTTTGATTTATTCGTTGAAAATGAAAAAGCAGATTCTCTACATATTGTTGCAGTTTGCCATATTGCTGGGCTTTGGACAGGCTTACCACGTGGGTGACCTTTACACGGCGGAGGACGGTTCGCAGGGGATTGTCTTCTTCGTGCATGCGGACGGCAGCGGTTGGGCGGTGGCTCTCCACGATGAAGAGAACCAACTCCCCTGGTCCCCCACGGAAGTTGACGTACCTGCACTTCCTAACTATAGTTCCACCTTTGCACAAGCCTTGCTGGCTGACACATCGGGTTACACGAACACGCAACAGATTCGGAATTTCTATGGACCGGGCAGCCATTATGCCGCTGGCGCTGTGGATTTTGAACACGGTTGGTATCTGCCTGCCATGGGTCAACTTGCCATGATATACGCACAATTGCCGCTTATTCAACCCGCATTGCTCGCCTCGGGAGGGACGCCTTTAGCTACGGATAATCCGACTTTCGAATTTTACGGTCTCAGCTATTGGAGCAGCACAGAAGTTTCCTCCCAATTTGCGGGGAGTTTGTCTTTTGTCAATGATCCTGTCAATAATATAATATTAACAAACGCTACGGGGACCCCTCACCTCCAAAATAAACAAAGTCAACCTCTACTGGTGCGCGCCGTCTGCAGTTTTCCGCCACGGGAGAATGTTTACGATTCCACACTAACCTACCTGTGGAACACGGGAAGCACCGAACCCCATTTTCACGATGTCCCGTTGCAGAACACGACCTATACTGTCACTGTGAGCAATGCCTATGGCTGCACAAACTCCGCTTCTGCCGAAGTGACGGTTATCGACAACAACCCGCAGACATTTTACGATACGGTCTGTCAAGGTTCGACGTATAACCACCATGGTTTTACGTTAAACGCGCAGGAGACGGCGGAAGTGGGGGAGATTGTCCGCACGCAAACACTTTCCGCTGTAGGCTGTGAGAGCGAAATCACCCTCTTCCTTACGGTGGTTCCTCACGATATCGTCTATTTGGAGCAAACCGCTACAGATTCTTTGGTTTGGAACGGCGTAACATACACGGAAGACGGTACTTACACACAATACTTCAACAACCAATATGGATGTGACAGTACAGTTATTCTGACCCTTACACTTGAAGGCGGTGGTGGTCCAGGTCCGGGTCCCGAGCCCGACACCATACCTTTCGGCGAAGGTGACACCCTGATGCTCTACCTCCCCAACGCCATCACACCTACCCGCAACGATGGCCTCAACGACTATTTCTCTCTCCCCGAAGGGTGCAAATCTCTGATCAGCATTTTTGAGATTAAAATCTACAACCGCTGGGGTACCATGGTGTATCATGCCACCGACAAAAATTTCCGTTGGGACGGCAGAATCAATGGTACAATATACTTCAATGTGGTGTATAACTATATGATATTTTTCGAGGATATCATTGGGAGACCGTACATCCTCAGTGGAACCATTACCGTTTTGTGATAACCTTTTGATAATGAATGCAATAAATATGAAACAACATCCTAATGAAGTCCTCTTTACCTTCCTGCGGCAGTTGATTCCCAACAATAACCGCGAGTGGTTCAAAGCGCATCGCGAGCTGTACGATGCCGCATGGGCACAGTTTAACGTGCTGGTGGAGAATGTGATAGCGGCCATTGGCGAGTTTGATGCCTCCATCTCCGGACTCACGCCCAAGGACTGCACCTACCGCATCTATCGCGACATTCGTTTCTCGCCCGATAAGACTCCCTACAAGGGGCATCTGGGCGCGTATATGAACTACTACGGCAAGAAGGCCTATTGGGGCGGCTACTATCTGCAGATCGAACCCGAGCAGGTGATGCTCGCGAGTGGCGTATGGTGGCTGCCTACCAAGGAGATGCAGCACCTGCGGCAATCGGTCTCCGACCAAATGGATGATTTTGTGAAGCTTGTGGAGGAACCGGAGCTCAAGAAGCTGGTACCCACCATCGGGCAGGAACACTACAAACGGATACCCAACGGTCTGCCGAAGGACTCCCCGCACCCCGAATACCTCACTTGCAAGGATTACGCCATGTCCTGCATGCTGAAACCCGAAGACCTCTGCCGCGACGACTACGCGAAGCGCATCGCGCACGTCTTCCGCGTGATGAAACCGGTCAACGACTTCCTCAGCGAGAACATCCTCATCAACATGGAGGAGATGGAGACGATGAAGAGTGTTGTGAAATTTGTTTAAGGTTTAAGGTTTAGGGGGCTGCAGAAACAGCACCAAATCCATAAACCTTCAACCTTAAACCATAAACCAAAAAATAGTATTTTTGCCGCCGTAATTTTCGAAAAAAATGTCACAGTATTTATCCACGGATGTCACGAAAGTGACGACCAACACTTTGATGAAGATGCGCCAGCAAGGCGAGCGCATCGCCATGTTAACCGCATACGATTATTCCATAGCCAAGTTGTTGGATATGGCCAAGATAGACGTAGTTTTGGTGGGTGATTCCGCCGCCAATGTGATGGCTGGATACACCACCACGCTGCCCATCACGCTTAACGAGATGATCTACCACGCCTCTTCGGTGGTGCGTGCTGTGAAGCGCGCCCTCGTGGTGGTGGATATGCCTTTCGGTACCTACCAAGGAAACTCCAAGGTGGCGCTCGACTCGGCCATTCGCATCATGAAGGAGTCCGGAGCCGATGCCATCAAGCTCGAGGGCGGTTCGGAGGTTATCGAGTCCATCGACCGCATCCTCAGTGCGGGAATTCCTGTGATGGGTCACCTCGGACTTACCCCGCAGTCTATCAATAAGTTTGGTACCTACGCTGTGCGTGCCACTTCTGAGGAGGAGGCCGACCTGCTGCGTAAGAACGCCCTGTTGTTGCAGGAACACGGCTGTTTTGCTCTGGTGTTGGAGAAGATCCCCGCCACGTTGGCCAAGGAAGTCACCGACAGCCTCCAGATCCCGACTATCGGTATCGGTGCCGGTCGCCACACCTCCGGTCAGGTGCTCGTCTTCCACGACATGATGGGCATCACGCAGCAGTTCACCCCGCGTTTCTTGCGCCGCTATCTCAATCTGAGCGAGGAGATTGTGGGTGCCATCGAACATTATATCTCCGATGTGAAAGAAAACACATTCCCCAATGAGTCTGAGCAATACTGAGACATACGAGGATATAGCGAGAAGAATACTCTTTGAGGACAATCACATTATTGTCGTCAATAAGATTGCGGGCGAACTTTCCCAAGGCGACGACACGGGCGACGAGCCGTTGTTGGAGAAGGTACGCACCTATATCCGTGTGCAGAAGGAGAAGACGGGCAATGTCTTCTGCGGTTTGTTGCATCGTCTTGACCGTCCGGTGAGCGGCGCGATTATTTACGCTCGCACTTCCAAGGCGTTGGGGCGCCTCAGTGATATGCTCAAAGAGCACCGCATCCATAAGTTTTATTGGGCCATCGTGGAGGGCTGTCCTGAAATCCCCCAACAGAAATTGGTGAACTGGTTGTATAAGAATCGCGAGAAAAACAGAACATACGTGTCTGATACTGAGCAGGAAAACTGGCAACTATCGGAGTTGGACTACAAGGTGCTGGCCCATTCGGAAAGATATGCTCTGTTGGAAGTGGAATTGCACACCGGCCGTCATCACCAAATCCGGGCACAATTGTCGCATATCGGTCATACCATAAAAGGCGATTTGAAATACGGTGCAAAACGCTCGGAACCAGATGCTTCCATCTGTCTTCATGCCAGAAGACTGGAATTCGAACACCCAGTCACACATGAACAAATCTGCCTTGAAGCAGAACCTTACAATCCCCTGTTTAGAAAAATTCTAGAAGGAGAGGAATCCGTATAAAATGTAACGTGTTGCGTCCTTGACCTCTGAGACGTAGCACGCTACATCTCTTCGAGATTATGAAATTTTAACATTTTTTTCTCGTTGATTCCCAGCTGTTTATTTGAAAAATTTGGTGGTTTCAATAATATTTTGCACTTTTGCCGCCAATTTTAAATTTGGTTAAAATATGTTTTTCAACCTCAAGAAGAAACTGATGTGCAGGGCGATAGACAAAAGGAATGGACAGCGTCCTTTTGATTATCAATTTGCCGAGAATTTTTCACTCGAAGGCGTTGACGACCCTTGGATTAACAATTCCTACTATTTTTCTGCGCATGATGAGAAAATGTCGGTTTTTACGCGCTTGGGTAGGCGAGTGAACGCGGAAGAGATCTGGTTCGCAGTCTATTTGGATGGAAAATTGTATTCTTTGAGACAAGAGTTTTTTCCACAGGGGCAGTCGCCCATCGTGGTTGAAAAAGCGGGTGAGGATTGGAGCATCGCGTATCAAGGCACCCTGAACGACCATGACGAAATCCTCTTTCAGGCAAAGTTTGTCGCCAAGCAGAACCCCGTCGATTTCACCAGCAACATGCCGGCGGCGCGGATGGCTACGGGCATGGCCAATGAGAAGTGGAGCAGGGCGTTTTTCGAAGAGCTGCAGAACATCAGCGGGCAATGCCACTATGAGCAGGAAGGCGTTTTGGAAGGACGTATGACCTTGAATGGCAATACGATAGACTTCCAATTGCCCTGCGTCCGCGATCACTCTTTTGGGAAGCGGGATTGGAACTATATGAACAACCACCTCTGGCTCATGGCGGTGGCCCCCGATCACCAGTTCAACTATTCGCTGGTCTCCTATCCGGTGATGAGCGTGTTAGAGGTGGGGCATTTTCGCGACGATGCAGGGATGCATTGCATGTGGCAGGCGGATTTGGATTTCCACAAAATCAACAAAGGAACTGTTCCGCAGGAGCTGTCATTGAATATGACGTTGGATGACGGGAAAACCATTCCTGTGAGAGCCAAGGTGTTAGCCGGCGTGACCTACCGTTTTCAAGACGGCCAATATATTCTGCATGAGAATATCGCGGAGTTCACCATTGACGGGAAAACAGGCCGCGGAATTTTGGAAATCGGCTTTAACCACGATAATAATCGTTTTTTTAATCAAAGAGAATTGAGTAGTATTAGACGATGAAAATAGTTCAGTTAGGAGAATTGCCTGAGGCGTTGTATTCAAAGGTTGGAGGAAAGGCGAAGGGATTGGATTTGTTGATCAGAAATCATTTTAAAGTCCCTAAAGGTTTTGTAATCACTGAGATTGATCAGGTGGATGAAGCTGCTCTTTATCAGGCTTTTGATGCCATGGCCGTGGCACAGGTGTCGGTGCGCTCGTCGGCCTCCAATGAGGACCAGTCGGGGGCTTCCAACGCCGGGCAATACGAAACTTGCCTGTTCGTGGATCGCCCGCATCTGATGGAAAGCGTCCGGAAATGTCTGGATTCGTTGGAGTCCCATCGTGTGAAGGATTATGCCGAGCACTTCGGGTTGGGCGCAGGGACAATGAACATCGTCGTCCAGGAGATGATCGACAGCGACAAGGCAGGTGTGATGTTCACCGCCAGTCCGAACAAGGGCTCCGACATCCTGATAGAGGCGGTCGATGGGCAAGGGGAGAACCTGGTCTCCGGGCAGGTGACCGCCCATCGTTACGAGATTTCCCGTAAGTGCTACCGCCCGTGCGCTGACGATTTGCTGGACGAGGGTGAAATCAGGCGGCTCTATGATGCCGGAAAGCAGATCCGGACTACTTTTGGCGAAGAGAAGGATGTGGAATGGGCTCTCAAAGACGGGGAACTCTATTTTCTGCAAATGCGTCCCATTACGACGGAAATAATTGATATTGAGGAGTTTGACAGAGATGACGATTTGAGCGGGCATCTGTTCACCAAGCGGAATGTGGGGGAGATGATGCCGGGCGCCGTCACTCCGCTGACCCTGGCCACCTCGGCGAAAGCCATTGATTACGGTATGCGCTATATGCTGGCCAAAGCGGGGGCGTATCAATCGCCTGACGATGAGAAGCCCTTGCGGCTGATCTCTTCGATATCAGGGCATCTGTTCTTCGATATGAACTTGCTCTACAACATGCACGCGAAAGTCGGGGTTGCCAACCCGCAGTCGATGAACTTGTCCATTATGGGGGAATACCACGATTTCCCGCCCATCGCGGCTGAGTATGCCAATCCGCTGGTGCGCAGTATCAACTCCGTGAAGTTCCTGAAGTTTGTGCTGTCGGGCCACCGTGCAATGAAAAAGTTCGATGCGCTGCTGACTCGGGTGCATTTTGCGGAAACCGATTCCTGCCGCGAACTCTACAAAAGCATTGATGCCAATATCGCGCTCCTGGATGAAAGCCTCATCTACCATTATGCCTCTTCCGCTTATTCCGGCAGCTCGTCCAGCACCCTGTACATGATGTTGGACAAGTATTTCCCTGACAAACAGGAGTATCAGTCGTTTCTGTCGCACCTGCTGTCCAACATCCCGAACATCGAAAGTGCGGATATTTTGTCGCGATTGCAGGATTTGGCGCAGCTCATCAAGAAGCAGAGTCCGGAAGCCGTCGGTTTTACAGCCGACCAATTGTTGGAATACATCAAGAACAACGAGGCTGTTAACGCGCAATATCAGGAATTCTTGGAACATCACGGACATCGTTGCATCAAGGAGGCGGAGATGCGGAACAAACCGTGGCGGGAGAACGAGATTCCGCTGATGAACTACCTGCTGAGCATCATCAACTCGCCGATGAGCTTGGTGCAGAAGGAGGAGGAAATCGACTATCGGAAAGAGTTCGCCTTCGTCAAGAATCCGCTGTTGAAGGCCGCTGCTATATCCTACGCCAAAAAATCGCGGCAGGCCGTGGTGGATCGCGAATCCACGAAATCGCAATTGATCAAGCTTATCGATATGTTCAAAACGCAGTATGCCCGGTTGGCCAACCTTCTGGTGACCGAAAACCTGCTCTCAGATGCGGACTTGATCTATTTCCTGACGCATGAAGAAATCGGCCAACTCATCAACGGCGATACCGCACTGCACTCGATGGCCGTCAGACGGCGGAAGGCATACGCCATCCAGGAGGAGCTCTCTTTTGACGATATCTACATCGGCAAACCAACGGCAGATTTCTTTGATATAGAGCAGAATGACGGCGTGCTGAAAGGTGTTCCCGTCTCCAACGGAGAGTGCGAAGGGGTGGTGCATATCGTCTATTCGGTGGACGATGCAAACACCCTGCAGAAGGGCGAAATCATGGTGGCGCGTTTCACCGACATCGGCTGGACGCCCTACTATTCTATCGTCAACGGATTGATTACCGAGATCGGTTCCTCCTTGTCGCACGGCGCTGTGGTGGCCCGCGAGTACGCTCTGCCCGCCATCGTCAACGTGAAGGGCGCTACGAAAATCCTGAAAAACGGCGATTATATCAAGATGAACGCCAGCAAGGGGACGATTGTCATTGAAAAAAAATAATACTTTTGCGCCCTCATTCAAATTCGAACAAGATGAAGAAATTTTTATCCGTAATGTTTTTGTTTTGCGTTCTTTGTGGATGGGCGCAAACGCCACTCCTCAGCACGCAGTGGAACCAAGAATATCCCTTCAATATACTTTTCCCGGCAGACCCGCTTGAAAATTACGCCCGTTGTTACACGGGGTGTCCTGCTACGGCTATGGGACAGATTCTCAACCATTTGCGGACGACGCAAAACACGCGTTTCGACGACAGCGACGACTATTACGCGAGTTACGCCAGTCGGCAATTCCACATCGATGACGATTGGGATACCTACCAATTTCCCTCTTTCCCGCAGTTGAACGAGTTGTTGGATTCAGCGGATGCTGCGTTCCAGCGCGGCGAGGAACTTTCCGACTCTTTGGTGTCCGCTCTGATTTTCGCCAGCGGTATGGCCTGCAAGCAGGTCTATACAGCGTCGCCGAATTATGGTTCCGGCACTTTTTCGGTGGATCAAGCGTTTGCGGCTTACCAGCGTTTCGGTTTTGCGGACTGCCAGCTGTTTCGGGAGCCCGATTCCACTATGTACGCTATTTTGATCTCCAATTTGCAGAACGGTTATCCCGCCCATCTGGCGGTGGAGAACAATGCTGGAACGAGCGGGCACAACGTGGTGGTTGACGGCTATCGCGAAAGCGACGGCAAGTTCCACATCAACTTTGGGTGGGGTGGCTACAAGGACAACTGGTACAAACTCCCTGATCCCAATGGTTATTCTTACGGCTGGACAAAAATCGAGGGCCTTATCGTGGATATCATTCCCACGACTGTTTCTGTAGTCTCTCACGAACCTTCCCGCCAGAAGCCGCTGGAGGTTTATCCCAACCCTGTTTCCGATCTCCTTTACCTCAAAAACCTCCCTTCTGAAACGGTGGATTATGCCATTTTCGATGTTTCAGGCAGAATGGTGACCGCTGGCACCTCCAATGGCACCATTTCCGTCGCAGGACTGGAAAAGGGGCTCTATCTTCTGCAAATCAAGGGTGAAAAACAGGCCGCAACGGCTAAGTTTGTGGTGAAGTAGCTTTTCGTGCGCTTCCTTTTCCGAATGCTCTGATGGCCGACAGTCCTTTCTCGAGGGTGGCGCGGAACATCTCCTCGGGGTTGGTCGCCGCTTTTTTCTTGTGCTTCTTGGGGAAGTGGATGTTCTCCTTGGGCATAACACGCTGATAACCATTCTCCTCCAACACTTTCACCGTGCTTTCATAGCCACGGAAAAACAACTCTTCGATTCTCGAAATGTCGTGGGCCATGCAGCCGTAGGTGTCAAGGTCGATGAAGAGGTCGGCTTGTGCGGAGTCGGCGGCCACATTCGACACCATCATCATCATGAAAGAGCGGTATGCTATCGAAATGAGGTTGTTCTTGAGCTTCTCAGCTTCCATATGGTTGAGGTTGAGGGCGATAACCTTGTCGCATTTCTGTCGGATGGCCGACACGGGCAGGTTTTGGAACGTGCCGCCGTCAACGTAGTGCGTCCCGTTGATGCACATCGGCTGGAAGATGACCGGGATGGAGCATGAGGCTACCACCCTCGGGGCGATCTCCCCTTTGGTGAACACCTTCGACATGCCGCGTTCCATGTCGGAAGCCACGATGAGGGTGGGGATGGGCAGCTCCTCCAAACGGTTGTAAGGCAGCAGGTTTTTGACCAAAGTCAGCAGCGGTCGCGAGTCGAAAAGTCCCCCTTTCGGCAGACTTGGTGCGACGATGTCCTTGAAGAAGTTCAACCCCTGAAAGGTCTCGATCATCTGTTTCGGGGAAAAGCCTGCCGAGTAGAGCACCGCCACGAGGGCACCCACGCTGGTACCCGACACGATGTCCGGTTTAATGCCATATTCTTTCAACGCCTGAAGTGCGCCGCAGTGGGCCGCACCCTTGGCCCCACCTCCACTGAAAGCGATGCCCAACGGATATTTCTTTGTTGCCATTTTGCTAAAACATTTAGGCGGCAAAGGTACGAAAAAACACTTGACAAACCTCTCATAATTTTGTATCTTTGCAAAACGATTTGGCAAGTCTTTGGCAAGGAGATGAGAGCTTCTTGAGAGCTACCAGAAAGCAAGATGCCATATCAGTTCTTCGATAGTTGTTCGATACTTCTTCGATAGTTCTTCGATAAATTATCGAAGAACTATAGTAGAAATAACGAGGAAGTATGGAATAAATGTTGACCTTGCCCGCTGTCTGATACGGCTCAAGTATTTGCGTTTTCAAAAAAATTATCGAACAATGTTCGGATAACAAAAAAAATGTATTTTTGCCGCTGGAAATCAATAGGGGAACAGTCCGTCTCAGACGTCCACAATTTGGCGATGACCCTTCGGAGAGCCAACCTGTCGATTTCTTTTTTTATTTTTGTATTGCGGTGATACAGTATTGGATTACCTCTCCCGTTCGTTTGATGCCCACCATATCATTTTTACAGTGCCCAATCCTGCCAAATCATAATGCATTTCCTGCATCTGAGAAAATGATTCCTGATTCTTTACGCCTTTCTTGGGCGGTTTCGGTTTCCCGTATTTGACAGCATTTCGCAGAATGGTGTCAAGTTGCAACATCGCAAGTGTTGACTCATACGTTTTGGCAGCATGACGTATAGTCTCTGTAATAGAGAGGAAGCGGATGTTAATGTGGTCTTTTAATGAGCGGTTGTAAACCTGTTTGGTCGGATTCTTCTCTGTCCATGTGCGATAGACTTGAGAAATAATAGCTTCACGTTGTTTGAGTGCCTCTTTGCTGTTTTCTTGTGGTATAATCATATCGATCAAACATTTTGAATTCAATTGGCAAAGATACAAATTGTTTTAATATCACGGTGCTTTCAGTTGTTGTTTATATGCAATATCTTCCACTAACTGCGGGACGCAGTTGCCCCCACAAAAAAGGGCCCTCGTTTTCGAGAGCCCTTAATCATATATTTCAGGTTTCAGTAGAGACGCAAAATTTTGCGTCTCTACATTCACGCCTTACGTCTTAAATTTCCCACGTATCCCCGCTGTTCAGCAGATCGTCCACGCATTTGTACTTGCCGTTGGCCATCTGCTCTTCCATTTGGTCTTCGTAGAGCTGGGTGTAGGAGGTCTTCTTGACGTTGCGGATCACGCCGATGGCCACGGGGAGGTCGCCGCTCATGCGGGCCAGCATCATGTGGATGCCGGTGTCCTCGGTGGTCTCGTCGTGGATCATGATGTCGTCCATCGTGATGCCGTTGGTGACAGCCTCCAAGCAACGTCCGTTGAAACGGAGACCCTTGTTCTTCTCTTTACCGAAGATCATGGGCTTGCCGTGTTCGAGGATGATGGTGCGGTCGTCACGCACAGCTTTGTCGGTGATGGCGGCGTGAGCCTTGTCGTTGAAAATCATACAGTTTTGCAGCACTTCCACCACGCTGGTGCCGTCGTGTTGGGCGGCGCGGGTCATGATGTCGGTGGTCAACGGAGGCAGGCAGTCCAACGCACGTGCGAAGAAAGTGCCTTGTGCGCCCATCACCAATTCACCCGGATTGAACGGGTAGTCGATGGTGCCGTAGGGAGAGGTCTTGGTGACCTGACCAAACTTGGTGGTCGGGCTGTACTGACCCTTGGTCAAGCCGTAGATCTCGTTGTTGAAGATGGTGATGTTGAAGTCTTGGTTACGGCGCACCGCATGGATGAGGTGGTTGCCGCCGATGGCCATGGAGTCGCCGTCGCCCATGCTCACCCACACGGAGAGAGCCGGGTTGGCCAGCTTCACGCCGGTGGCAATGGCGCACGCACGTCCGTGGATGCTG
>ONHS01000138.1 GCA_900317715.1 uncultured Bacteroidales bacterium
AAGATAGTCGCAGCAAGATTCACCGTTAGCTTTCCACTTGATATCAATCGTGAACTCAGCGCCATTGCCGAATTGGAAATCGCGATAAGCCCATACGTCGCTGCTGGAGTTGTTCGAATAGCTTTCGCTTGTACCCGTGTTGGAGATGAAAAGGACACTGTCGGTCTCTTCGGTGGGTTGAGCAATATACCATGCATTGGTTGCTGTGTCGTTGACAAGCCCCCAAGCGGCATTCTCTTCAGCATCTTCGAAGCCGTAGATGTAAGGAATCGCTGCTGGAGCGCCAGGTAAAGTGACAAAGCTTATCGGAGCAGTCCAATCGCTGTAATCATCAGCGCCACAAACCGTTCTGACGCTTACACTGTAGGTAGTGTTGACATCCAAATTCTGCAAGGTGAAAGTGTTGGTGGTGACATCTTCAGGGGTGACCTGCTCAGGATCGAAATTGCTTGCGGGACCGAATGCCACTTGCCATGCAGTCTGATCCGACTCGTTCCATGTAATGGTGGCCTCATCAGCTCCGATGGAAGCAATGGTCACGCCATTAGGACGGATACAGGTAGGCATCTCGATCACGGAAACATTACCGACGTGGAGGTCGTTGTCGCCGCCGGATGCGGTGGATTCACCATAAAAAGCAAAACGAATAACGGGGTTATCCAGATATTGAGACAACGGGATGATGACTTCAGTAGGAGTGTTCGGGATTTGGTTATAGACATTCTGTGAACCAGCGTTGTCCCAAAGCATGAAGTTGGCGGTATCCCAAGTGTTGCCTAAGTCAGTGCTGAACAAGACCATGAATTTGTCATCAGTCTGTGCGGTGATATCTTCGATAGGATCTTCGTTGCCGTAGTCGGTCAAAGCCATTTCGAATTTCAAAACCGGGTCGGAAAGTTCGCTGATGTCAATAGCGGGAGATACCAGCCAGTAGCTGCAGTCCGTGCCATAGATGTTCACTTTGGGATGGCCGAGCGGGAAGACATTTTCGCTGGAAAAATACCAACCGCCTGAGTTCGGGGTCAAAGTTCCGCCAGCCAGCACATTGCTTACTAAACCGCTGAATCTTTCCCAACATGCAGACGGATCGGTGTTGAAACCTGCGAAATTCTCTGTGTAGGGGGCGAGGACGGCAGCACAAGCGGTGCGGACAGTCACGGTAGCTGACCAGTCGCTATATTCCTCAGAACCACAAACGGTGCGGACAGAGATACTGTACCAAGTGTCAGGCGTCAGGTTGAGGAACGTGTAAGTCGTGTCGGTAATCGTCTCCAACACCGTGTCGGTAGCAGACATGATTCTAACTTCCCATTGATCGTCTAATTCCGTTGCCGGAGAGAAATGGAAGGTGTAGCTGTCTGATGAAATATTGTCAGAGGTAAGCGCGTAGGGAGTACCACAAGTGGCACCTATGATTGAGATGTTGTCAACGGCAACAGGAGGCTGAGTGCCACCACTGCTGTCATTTCTCCAGTAGAAAATAATCTTCTTGGAAGTGTTTGAGACATTCTCCAAAATAACATCCCCGTGTTGCCATCCATTGGAAAAAGTGGCACGATTGAGCAATGCGATGCCGGTCGGGTTGCCTGAAGTAGGGATGGAAGCTGAACCATCTGCCAGATAAACGGAAAAATAGTCGTAAATATTGCTGTAATAGTTTTCTCCTTGTACGTTCCAATCAAAAGAGAGGTGCCATTCCACAGGGTCGTCGCCGAAAATAACATCCAATACCGCGTAAGAGCTAGAAGCATCGGTAATACTATAACTGTTGGTGGCGCCTCCATCGTTGGAGATATAGAGAGAATGTGCGGTAGTATCGTCGGGATCATCACTGGGCGTGCCCGTGGCTGCACCGATATACCAACCGTTAGCATCGTTAAAGAATGTGAAGTCCGAAATTTGTTCGGGTCGGTCTCAAAATCTTGGAAATAAGGAAGAACAATAGGAATGTTCAACGTATTGAACAAGACCGTAGGTGCCCATGCCGTAGGGTTGTTGTCGCTGCAGATAGCTCTGACTCTCACTTGATAGGTGGTGCCAGGAGTCAAATTGGTGAGCGTAATGGCAGTGTCCGTTGAGGTCTCTTCTTCCGCATCTTCGTCCCAGTCAGTCTGGCTGGCCAACATATATTGCAAAGTATAGGAGCTGGCATCATCGCTGCCTACCCAACTAATCGTGGCATCGGTAGTGGTAACACTAGGTACCGTTACATTTTGAGGTTTCGCACAAAGCGCAGGAGCCCCGTAAGTGAAGGTGGTCTTAGGCAAGAAATCATGTTGGGAAGCGGAAATATCACCTAAAGATTGGTAACTGTATCCTTGTACAGAAGCACCCGTTACATTCTCACCCATCCATGTACTGGACACATAAGAACCAATAGCGGTGTTGTAAATCCCGACAAGCAGATTGCCGCCGTTGTAAGTGTATGGGGTGGTGAATTCAATGAACATTTCCCCTTCCACGATGCTCAAAGAACCCTCATAGACAATCGTGGCATTGCTGTTGCCCACAAATGAACTGAGGGTGGCATCCGTGACTTCCGTCAGGAAAACCTGGAAATTAGCATTTCCCCATGACACATTGGATTGTGTTGCATAGAACGTCAATCCAAGGATGGGGTCGTTGTTTGTGGTTATGCTGGTTAACTCGGAAGCGGGATAAACAAACTCCGCTTTCAAGTATGCATCAGCATAAAAACCGTACACGGGAACGTAACCGTTGGTGGCTGTTCCATCATGTACAGTCAACGTGCTCTGTGCTGACAACGGCGCGGCAAAAAAGCCTAACGTGAGGATTGTCAGCATCGTCAGTAATAACTTTTTCATACTTTTTAGTTTGGTGAATATTAAAAATTGTTGATTGTTGATATCTTAAAAGAACTCGTGCTGCTCGTCGTATTTTGCAGCCCGCAAAGATACATTTTTATCTTGTTAAATATCCGTTGTTGATAACTTTTTGAGAAAATGAAGGAGCTCCTAAAACCATTATGCATTATGAATTATGCATTATGAATTAAAAAAGGTCGTTCCAGAAATTTCCAGAACAACCTTTTAGTTTATGGTTGAGAGTTTATGGTTTAGTGGTTTTCTCTAAACCATAAACCTTAAACCCTAAACATTAAACTATTTTTTCACGAATCTCTTCGTCACCACACCTTGTTCGGTGGTCACG
>ONHS01000028.1 GCA_900317715.1 uncultured Bacteroidales bacterium
GAAAGTTTTGTGGAAGTCATTTACGGCAAACTCGTAGGTGACAAGGGGTACATCTCTCAGGATCTGTTCAGGGAATTGTTCGTCAATGACATACAACTCATCACCAAAATCAGGAACAATATGAAAAACTCCTTGATGAGTGTCGCCGACAAGGTTTATCTACGAAAAAGGGCTGTGATAGAGTCTGTTAATGACGAACTGAAGAACATTGCACAGATTGAACATTCCAGACACAGAAGTGTCAACAATTTCATGGTCAACGCCGTGTCTGCTATTGCCGCATACTGCTTCTTCCCGAAGAAGCCTTCTATCTCTATAGAAACATATTCTGACAAACAAC
This sequence comes from uncultured Bacteroidales bacterium, assembly GCA_900317715.1. GTDB lineage: Bacteria > Bacteroidota > Bacteroidia > Bacteroidales > WCHB1-69 > F23-D06. The sequence continues at coordinate 341 of ONHS01000028.1, forward strand.
TGGTTCTCTTTTAGTTGCTCACGTTCACTGCGGGGATTTTTTCATCAGCTATAGCGTGCCAGTTTCGCGGCAGGGAAGTCAAGCGTTTCAGTGCAAGAGTATCCGGTGCCGCGAAGAGAGGAGGGGATGTCCTCCACCCCACATTGCGCTATCGCTTATGTGGGGTTAATTGCACTTCGTGCGTGCTACCTCTTCGAGGTTTTGACTATAGTTGTATGTGATTATATTCCAGTCTCATGTCCCGAAGGGACATCATCTTATTAACCCCATATAAGGCCGAAGGCCGCAATATGGGGTGGAGGACAGGCTTACATGCTTGCCGCGGTGCGCTACAATCCGGCATTGATGCAAGGAACTTCCCTACCGCGGAATTGACACACCAGAATAAATGAAAAAAATAACTGTGATTGCTTATATCGAACTCACGTTAATTAGGGTGAAATTTGGACCACCATTAATATAAAATCCTATAGCAAATTTATCAGATAATGGCCATGAAATATCTAAGCCAAGTTTTGGGCACCCACCTATCCCCAAGTAACCTTTTTCATATTCATAATATTCAGAATAATATGGCGTATAATCATAATAATATGGCATTGTCATCGGCATTCCGAGAGTTATATTAAAACCTACAAACGCTTTGCGGCCTGTTTTCGGGGTAGGCTTCGGAACGTATTTTGTGCCCGCTAAAAGAGTTGGGAACATACAAGTTGAGAATACGCCATTGGTCAATCAAGTTTTTGGCAATGTCTTCGAATTCTCTGCCCAGTTCCGAATAATTGTCTAATAGTTTGAAATTACCAAGACTTTCGCCGATTCTTTGGAATTTACCTAATTGTCCTTCCGAAATAATGTCGTTGCCCTTTACACCACGTATTTCATGTTGCAAATGAATGCCGCTAAAGCTCTTATTCTGCATTTTTGTGCCATATTTGGCGAGTATCTCATCATAATAGTTGTCGGCAGTGAGAATGTTTTTGTCGGGATTTCTTGAGGTCTGGTCAACTGCTAACTGCTAACTACTAACTACTAACTGCTAACTTTCCAAGTTTTTCTTCCAAAATTTCACCCAGCACCCACGACACGCGCGTGCCATTTCCTCCGCGCTTTTTTTGCACTTTGTCATTTTCACCTCGAAATCTGCCACTTTCACCTCGAAAAATGTCATTTTTATATGTTTGATTTTTAGCAAGTTAAACTGATTTTTGCCATCGTTTTTCTTGAAACGATTTTGTATGTTTGCTGCCTAAAATTTAATGTTTTTATCGTTTAAATTAAACTGTTATGACGAATATTATGGATGTAGAAGACAAGAATGGAATTTTCGGGCCAAATATATGACCAGTTTTGCGGTCAACCTAAACTTGCAATCAAACATTTGCTGAAAATGCAAAACGGGGAGTGCCCAAAAGCATTGTATCGTGAAGATATCGGCTACATCGACATTGTTTGGGGAGAAAATGATCCGAAAACCAACAAAGGGTTCGGACTGAAACACATTGTGGAAAAACACGGGACCAGAATAAAGGAGCTGGGATTTGAGGTGGAAGATTTTATACCGATTGTGGTACAGTTCGGGAATTTGTCTGTGAAAAAATCGGACGACAAGAAGTTGATTTTAGAGAGTGAAACCTTCAGAATTGTTATACAGACCCGATGGGACAATCAGGAGAAAATCTTTTTGCTGACGGCCTTTGACCTAAGAAAAAAGCCCGAGTAAATCGGGCTGTTTCTTGAAACCACCAGGACTGCACTCGTTGATGATTTTACGATAAAGACACTCCCTTTATCAACACTGCAAAAATACATTTTTTTTAATATCCAAACATTGTTCGATAATTTTTTTGAACCCCGCCAAACATTTGCCATTTACTATTTGCCACCGTTTCATCCGCTTGGAAACGGATGCTCCTACGCACTCATCCCTATCCGCACATCAACTGCTAACTACTAACTGCTAACTAGCATTTTTCCCCTTCAATATACAGTATCTCCGTCCGCACATCCTGATACCCCATCTTCTGCATATACGATTGATATTCAGCTAACTGCGCTTCGTATTTGGCTTGGTATTCCTTGCCGGTTTTGTAATCGATGATCATCACGTGGTCGGGTTTGACGACGATGCGGTCGGGACGCTTCAACTCGCCGCTTTCTGTGATGATGGAGATTTCGTTCAGCACCTTATCTTCTTCATTTACATAGAAGTAGGGTCTTAGATGATCGTCTTCGGAAGTGCGTTTGAAAAGTTGCCGCAGCCGCTCCTGAATGCTTTCCGGCTCAGATGCCAAAAGGGTGTCGATTTCCTCTTCGGTGGAGGGGAAAGAGGTCAATTTCTGCAAACATTGGTGGATGCGATTTCCTGTCTCCACGGATTCGGATAGACTTTCAGAGCAGATGACCTTCATCATGGTGCTGTTGAAAAAGGTCATGTCGGAGCAGGAAACGTGAAAGTTCGTCTCTTTTTTCGCTGTTTCTCCCTTCTTTTTTTCGATATGCCACTCTTTTTCCCCGAAATAGTGAATATCCTCATCGCTATCGCCTAAAAACTGTTGTAGTTGCGAACGAACGTCCGCTTTGTTTTGCGATGGATTCTTCGGGAACTCGGTCAGAATGTACAACATATCGCGGGCGCGGGTGAAATCCACGTACCACAAATTCAGCACATCCAGCAATCTTTTATCCTCTTCTTCATCATATTCTGACTCAAAATCGGAATATTTGAGGCTTTTTTCGTGTGATACGTAACAATATTGTCCACTTTCGGTGTCTTGTACCCAGTAGGAGGTCGGCTGCGCGTTGACTGCGTTGCACCATGTGATGACCACTGGGAACTCTAACCCTTTGGAGGCGTGGATGGTCATCAGTCGCACGGCGCCGGCAGCCCCCGACAAAGATAGCCGCGGAATGGTCTCGCCCGATGAATGAAGGTCGTTCCACCAATCGAGGAAACCCGAGATGGAAGCTGCCTGCGTTTGGGCATATTCGTTCACCAAATCAAGAAAATCGGCTATGAAAGGGTCTGTTTCTCGCTGAAATTCGTAAAAACGGATGATTTCTTTTACTGTTAGGAGGAACGGATCCTTTATCCACTGAGTGATGATTTGGCGGAAGTCGGTCAGCTGAAATTCCGTTTCTACCAAGTCGTAGAAGTTTTGGTCGGTGGATTTCTCCAAAATGCGGTGCCAAGGTTGGTGGTACTTCTGGGCAAAATATTGCAGAATCAGCGATTGCGACAGCTTATCCGTAGGGTTGATAAGCATCCGTAAAGTGCTAATCACCAATCCAATACTCGCATTATCGCAGAGCTGTAAGGAGTCGGAGGTGACCACGGGAACACCAGCGGCCATCAGCCGTTGGGCGAACGTGTTGCACTTGGCGCGCCCGCGAAGCAGCACCGCCATGTCGCCGTATCCATACCCACGTTTTTTGGCATCCATGACCGCATAGATGAGATCGGCCTCCTCGGGACGCACCGCCAAATAGACGTTCTGGTAGTAATCCGCAGGGCAATTTGGCCAAACTTTGCGCAGATCCTTAAACGGCTTTTCCGATTGGCTAGTGTAAATCTGAACCAAACCGCCCTCCTTATCTGTTGTCGTTTTTTGTGCCACATCGATGTAATAGTCTGATTTTCCAAGCTGTTGGGCATAAAACTCGAAAAACTGATTGTTGAAGGTGATGATGGCCTCGCGAGACCGGTAATTGGTATCCAACCGCTCCGCGTGAAACGGCTGTTCGTCGGAAAGCAATTGTGCGATATCTCGCTCTGAATCAGTGCTTTTCAATCGATTTTCATCCATCAGATGGTAAAAAAGATGGACATCCCCGTTGCGGAAACGGTAAATCGACTGCTTGACATCCCCAAAGAGGGTGATGTTTCCGTTTTCATCACCTAATGCATTGATTAACATTGGCTTAAGGTCTTGCCACTGCATCAAGGAAGTGTCCTGAAACTCATCGATGAAGAAGGTTTTATAAAAACTCAGCTTTTCAAAAAGCGGTTCTCCTTTCGTGTCGGAATGGATTTCATCGTTTACCAAAGGATTGCTCTCCGACAGGAAGAAGGAGTCCGTTTGTTCTTTTATGGTTTCGATGTGGTGTGTTAAATCGTTGAGTACCAGTAAGTAGTTGGCACTTTTGGCCAATGCGCGGCAGGAATAGTACGTTTTGGCCATGGGCAGCACAATCGCTTGCATTTGTTGGAAAATGTCCTCAATTTGAGCGATATAATGCTCACGTTCCGCCTCCAAGGAATCGTTTTTGCTCTTTGCCGCCTTGAAAATCTTGTCGCGGTTCATGCCCTTGACAAAACGACTCTCTTCCATCCCTTTTGCGGTGTCGAACGGATCGTTGACGATGTTTTGGAACCATTTGTCCCATTTCATCGTTTGATTGGTTGGAATACTGGCGGATTCGGCTGATTCAAAGACAGTTATCGCTTGAGCGCAAAGCGACTGGAGCTGCTTTTTGCATGTATTTTCAATGACATGGTGCTTTTTCTTCCAATTGGCTACAATCTGCAGTAAATCAGATGTTTCTAAAATATTCTTTACGAAAGGATGGCTCTTTTCCGTGTCTTTGTAAAGGATATTCAGGCTGTTGGTGAGAAAACGATAAATGTTGGCGCTGCCTTTGTCCTCCAGCTGCTGGCTCAATTCCTGTACCACCACCTCAAACTGTTGGTTATTTTGCGATAAGTCGCAGATATACTGTTCGATAGCCATGCGGAAGAAATCTGTCAAGTGGATTTGCACCGCGTAGTTCATGCTGAGGTTCAGGTAGAGGGCGGAAGAACGGATAAGCCGTTGGATGAAACTGTCGATGGTGGTGATACTGAATCGCGCATATTCGTATAAAATACTATGCAACAGCGTTTTGGAAGTTCTATTGAAGAATATGAAAGCGTCTTCGGGGGAAAGCGTATGTTTTTCCCCGAAGACTTTTTTGCATAAGTTTTCTAAGTCGTTCTCCGTAATGTCCGTATGCGTTTGGGCAAAAGCCAGCTGGTTGAGCTGTTTCACTACGCGCGCTTTCATCTCCGCACCCGCGTTATTGGTGAAAGTGATGGCCAAAATATGCTGATATTCAGTGCAATAGTCGCACTGATAATCATTTTTGTCCTTCAGTTTCAGAAAGCTGTGCAGATGTCTTCTGAAGCAAGCGGCAAGGTAGTCAAGGACCAGATTGTAGGTTTTGCCGGAGCCAGCAGACGCGGAATAGACCTTGAACATGAATAGGGTTTAGGGTTTAGAGGTTAAGGTTTAGGGTTTAGAGGTTAGGGGTTAATTTGTTTTGAATGAGTAGGAGATTTGTGCGAGGTCGTTGTTGGCTTTCACGATTTTCTGTTTCAGAGACTGTTTGAAAGCCACTACTTTATCGAGCATTTCGGGGTTGTTGACGCTGAGCATTTGCAGTGCGAGAATGGCGGCGTTCTGTGCACCGTTGATAGCGACGGTGGCTACCGGGATTCCGGGAGGCATCTGCAACATGGCGAGGGCGGCGTCCATGCCTTCGAGGGACGATTTGATGGGTACGCCGATGACAGGCAGGGGAGTCATTGCGGCAATGACACCGGGTAGATGTGCGGCCATGCCTGCTCCCGCGATGATCACCTTAACGCCCCGCAGATGTGCGTTTTTAGCATATTCGGCCACCTCATCGGGCGTGCGGTGCGCCGACAAAGCCTGCACCTCGAACGGAATCTCTTGACTGTCTAAAAATTTGAACGCAGCCTCCATCACCGGAAGGTCCGATGTGCTGCCCATGATAATACTGACTAATGGTTGCATATTTCCTCTGTTTAATTTGAAAAGGCAAAAGTACGTTTTTTTTATTTATTTTTGTACCTTTGCGCCCTCAAAAAATTTAACAGTTGAAGATGATAAAAAGATATATTCTTTTATGCCTTTTAAGCTTGATAAGTGTTTTTGCGTTCTCTCAACATGCTGTCTTAAAAGGTTTTACGTATGACGAAGCTACTGGCGAATCTTTGCCTTATTGTACGATACAGTTGATGGGCACCTCTTACGGTGCGTTGTCAGATGCTACCGGCGCATTCCTAATTAACAAGATTCCGGCGGGAACTTTCACCGTGAAGGTTTCGCTTTTGGGTTATGTGGATTTGATCGATACGATAACGTTTTCGTCCAATTCCACTATCACCAAGCGTTTTAGCATCTCTCCGAGCTCGCAAACGCTTGATGCCGTGCAGATTATGGGTGAAAACACTCGTAAGGAGCAAGAGACGCGCACGGCGGTCATCAGTGTCACGCCCAAAGACATGAGCAAGATGCCGGCCATTGGTGGTCAGCCCGATTTTGCGCAATATCTGCAGGTGTTGCCGGGTATCATCTCCACTGGCGACCAAGGCGGTCAGCTTTATGTGCGCGGCGGTACGCCCGTGCAGAACATGCTCCTGATGGATGGTGTGATTCTCTTCAGTCCCTTCCATTCCATCGGTATTTTCTCTGTTTTCGACATGGACATTATGAGCAGCGCGGATGTCTATACCGGCGGTTTCGGGGCGGAATTTGGTGGCAGAATCTCCTCCGTGATGGACATCAAAACTCGTGACGGTAACAAAAAACGGCTTTCTGGTAAGGTCGATTTGAGCAATATCGGGGCGCAGCTGCTGCTTGAAGGACCGCTGGTGAAACTTAAGGAAGACCGCAAAGCCGCACTGAGTTTCATCGTTTCCGGTAAAGGCTCTTTCCTCGAACAATCCTCGAAATTTTTCTATCCTTACGTCAAGGATGAGGATGGATTGCCATATACTTTCTTGGATTTGTATGGTAAAATTACGCTTTCCACCAAGAACGGAACGAAGTGGAATCTCTTCGGCTTTAACTATACCGACCGCGTAAATTACAGTTCTGTAGCCAAATACGGCTGGGATAACTGGGGTATAGGTACAAACTTCCTCATTGTGCCGGGTAATGCTCCTACCACTATTGAGGGTTCTTTGGCATATTCAAAGTATTCTTCTGAACTACAAGATGTTAACTATGACCCGAAACGCAGCTCTATGGATGGTTTCACCTTCGATTTGGGCTTCAACTACTATCTGGGTAAGAGCCTGTTGAAGGTCGGTATCGACGTGGTGGGCTATAATACGAACTACGAGTATTACACCATCTACCATTCTCAACGCATAATTGAGGATCACACCACGGACATGTCCATTTTTGTCAAATATAAATATAATTTCCGCAATAAATTGTTGATTGAGCCAGGCTTCAGATTACAATATTATTACTCTTTAGGAGAAGTCTCCCCGGAACCGCGATTGGCTATCAAGTATAACATTCTCAACAATTTACGTCTGAAATTAGCGGCGGGTATGTATTCACAGAATTTGGTGTCTGTGACCTCTGACCAAGATGTGGTCAGCCTGTTCACGGGTTTTGTCTCCTCTCCGCTGGATCAGGCTTTGTTGCCCTCGACCATTATTGGTGAGGACAAGGAAATCAAGGGTCGTTTGCAAAAGTCGCAGCATGTCATTTTGGGTTTGGAATATGACCCGATTAGTCCGCTGAGCATTAATTTAGAAGCCTATTTTAAGAATTTTTCACAGTTGATATCGGTTAACCGCTATAAGATGGTGGATGAGGACAGTGAATTTATTTGGGAGAAAGGTCGTGCCTACGGTGGTGATATTTCTGTGAAATACGAGCAAAAAGGCGTTTACGTGTGGTTTGTCTATTCTCTGGGTTGGGTGCAGCGTTATGATGGTAAGATTACTTACTCCCCGCATTTCGACCGTCGTCACAACATCAATTTGGTGGCTTCCTACGCGTTCGGTAAACGCCGTTCTTGGGAGGTCAACTGCCGTTGGAACTTCGGTACGGGCTTCCCGTTCACGCAGACGCAGGCCTACTATCCACATTATGACCCGACGAATATCAATGATAACTATGTGACGAATAATGAGGATGTTTACTTCTTGCTTGCTGAATTCAACGGGTCGCGTTTGCCGAACTACCACCGCCTTGACCTTGGTGTGAAGAAGAAATTCTTCCTCGGACCGCGCCACACCCTCGAAGCAAGCCTCTCTATGACGAATGTCTATAATTACAAAAACGTCTTCTACGTTAACCGTACCACAAACGACATCATTTACCAGCTGCCGTTCCTGTATTATTTCGGGCTGACGTGGAGATTTTAGTTAGCTGTTGACTGTTGCCTTCAGCCCTTTTGGAATATTGCCGATTAACTGCCTTTGGATTTTAGCTATTGGCTGTTAGCATTAGACGTTGGTTGTTAGTTGCTATCTGTTGGCCAACTGCTAACTACTAACTGCTAACTACAACAGCAGTGTCGCCGCTCCCACCGCCAGTCCTATTCCCATGCACAACGCTTTCATAACAAGGAAGTTGCGTTTGGATTGTGCCATAAGGGGGATGCCGGCGTGGCCGTTTTGTGCGATGGAGTTGGCGAGCAGGATGCCGAAGGGAAGCGTGCCTTGCAGGAAAAGCATCACGAAGATGAGGTGCGGACCTGAAACAGGCAGGAAGCCCACCGCCACCGCGATGAGCAGGATCAACCACATCGTCCATGTGTGGGTTTCCATAAGAGATTGTAAATCAACGAAATGATTGATTATTCCTAACACGAGCAGGGTAACGAATGCGTACAAGAACAGGGTGGGCGCGTGTTGTTTGATGACATGCTCCCAGACATGTTCGTGCAGGAAATGCGACAAACGCGCTTTCCAATGGTGGTCGCCACCTTCTTTATGGTGATGTTGATGTTCTTCGTGTAGCACAAAGTCGTGGTTGTCAGCTTCGATGAGTTTGTCTTCGGGAATTTTAAGGAATATTAACCCTACAACAAAGCCGATGAGGTAGAGAATGCCGGTGAGGATGATGGCTTGCTTGGGATTTTGGGCAGCGAGAAAGAGTGCTTCGTCGCCAAAGGTGGCGATCATGCCGCCCATCAGAGCGCCGAAGGAGAGGAGCCGGTGGGTGAACAGCGACACCACCACAAAGCCGCCTGCGCACCCGGGAATCGCCCCGAACAGACAGGCCAACGCCAACTCCGCCACGGGCTTTCCGTGCAGTTTCTTAAATAAAATACCTGAGGATGAAATATTTATCGATTCGATGACCGCCATCAGCAACAACACCAACAGCGTGATGGATACGGACTCCTTTAATGCCTCAAAAAAAATGTTAAAAGCAATTTGCATTTAATCTTAAACTATCTACCCATTCTCTTGACCCTTGACCCTATTCCCTCGACCCTTTATAGGTTCAAATTCTTCACAATCGTCGGATCCGTTTTCTTCGCACCCCAAACCTTGGCGGAGATGTCGTGCGCCTCTTTGGGGGTCATCATATCGTAGTGCTCCATAGCGCGTTGCACAAAGATGCACTGCTGTATTTGCGCCTTTTCGGTAACTACCGCTTCGGCGAGTGCTTTGCAGGAGGGGTATCCGCAGAGGTGGCAATCCACTTGCGGCAGATTTTGGTTGATTTCGAACGCGCGTTTCATCTTCTGCATGGCGGCGGCCACGTTGTCGTCCATCTTGTCCATGGAGCGTGGCTCGACCTTGCCCACGTGACGGTGTTCCGCGAGGAAGTCAAAATAGTTGTGCAGGTCGTTATCCTCGCTATCTACCTCGTCGGAGCATTTTGCCATTCTTTTACGTTGGCGTTCAATCATGAGGAAGCGGTTCTCCGCTGTGAGGATACCGCCGCAGCAACTGCCGTCACATGCGCGAAGTTCCAGGAAATCAATGTCTTGTATGTCTTCATCTTCCACTTTTTCCAAAAATTCGGAAACGTTGTGGATGTCGTCGATGGCTAAGTTGCGGCCAGTGCGCAGCATTTTGGTCTCGCCGCCCGTAAGCGGGTAGGTGATGCTCGCCTTCGACAGCCGGTGGAAACGGACGGATTCGTCGCACAGCTGGTACTCGCCCGTCTTAATCACCCGTAACACTTTGCTGTACAGGTAGTTCATGTTAATCACACCCGAAACCAATGATTTTTCCTCCCCCACAGGACTTTTGATGGCGGCAATCTTCGCCGCGCATGGGGTCACGTAAAAAATGCCGATGTCCTCCTCTTTCACCCCTTTGGCCGTCAGACTCTTCTTGATGTATTCCGCCGTCATGTCAAACGGAGCCTTGATCGGGTAGATGTTGTCCACCAAAACGGGGAATTTCACTTGGATCAAGCGCACAATGGCGGGGCAAAACGACGAGATGACGGGCTTTTCGCTGGGAGAGTTCCCGTTTTCCATGTCTCGCCGGAAGTATTCCCGGATGAAGTCCACGCTCTTCTCAACCTCGTAAACCGCTTTGAAGCCGATGTGCAGCAGGGCGGAGAGGATGGTGCGCTCGCGGATTTTCTCCTCGAACTGCGCCAAAAAGATAGACGGCATCAGCAGAACGGGGTACGCAAAGTCATAAACAGTCTGGAAGTCGTCCTGTTCAATATAGATGGCGTTGACAGGGCATGCGACATAGCAGCGACCGCAATCAACGCAGCGGTTCGGATTCAGAACCGGATGCCCGTTCTCCACGTGGATGGCACTGGTAGGACAAACGCCGGTGCAATGCGAGCACCCGACGCAAAGGTCGTATTTGAATTTTAATGCGTGGTGGAAATCTTCTGACATATTTTTGGGGGTTAAGAGTTTAGGGTTTAAGGGAATAGGGAGTAGGGAGTTAGCAGTTAGCAGTTAGTAGTTAGTAGTTAAGGGCCAACAACATTAATGCCCAAAGAAATAGTTTACAAACTCTATCGTGGTGCCTTTGCCCACTTCGGATTGGATGTTCAAGGAGTCGGAATTATTTTTGATGTTGGGAAGGCCCATGCCGGCACCGAAGCCCATCTCGCGGACCTTCTGCGATGCCGTGGAGTAACCTTTTTGCATGGCTTTGTCGATGTCGGGGATACCGGGACCTTCATCGTCGAGAACAATCTTGATGTGGTCTTCCTCCAAATCCACGGAGATGTCGCCGCGATAGGCGTGTGCTACGATGTTCACTTCGGCTTCGTAGAGTGCCACCACCGTCTTTTTGACGATTTCAGGACTGACACCCAGCTTTTTCAGCATCCGCTTCACTTGGCTGGAGGTAGAGCCGGCGTTTGTAAAATCCCCTCCTTCAACATGGTATGTGAAATTCATAATGTAAGATTTTGGTTAATAATAGGTTAGTAAACAGCTGGGAGTCCAGCGTTGTACAAAATGCCGGCAGTCTTATACATAGAATATTGAGTCCGAATGATAACCATGTCGTTCTCTTCTGCCAGCTCCCGCATCTCTTCCGTCACCTCTTTGCCGCGCACAATCAACATATAGTTAATGTCGGACATTTCGCAGGTACGAATGGACTGAAGATTACTCAAACCAGTGAGTAACAATAAGTTATTGATCTCTTTCAAGGTAAGGACATCACTCATCAGGTCAGAGGCAAAAACATGGTCAATCTTGTGATCCAGATAATCGCTTCCGCAGATCACCTCGCCATTTACCAGATTTTTAATTTCTTCGATTGTCATTTCTAAATATGTTTCTAAAGCGTTTTGAAATAATAATCCGCAAAGATACTTTTTTTTTTAATGTTCGGACATAATAATGTTTTCAGTTTTTTCGTTATTTTTGCCGCCGAAAAAAATGACTTATTAGAACTTAAACTTAGACATAGAACTTAGACTTAGACTTTTGACGTGTGAATTGTGAATTATGAATTGTGAATTATGAATTATGAATTATGAATTATGACTATTCCCTACTCCCTATTCCCTTAAACTCTAAACCTTAAACCTTAACCTTCAAACCCTAAACAAATCAACAATGAACACCTTATCCATCTGCATTTTAGCGGCTGTTGTGGTGGCAACGGCGGGTGCGATTTTAATCACTAGAATGATTGTGGAGGCCAAATCGAAGATTGCGGCTTTGGCGAGCAGCAAAAAAAACCAGTCGGTGGTGCTGCCGCTGCGGTTGCAGGCTTACGAGCGTATGGCTCTTTTCTTGGAACGCATTGACCCTAACCAGCTGGTGATGCGCATCCATTCGGTGGGACTTACCGTTGCGCAAGAGCAGAGCTTGCTGTTGACGGCTATCCGCAGTGAGTTTGAGCACAACATTTCGCAACAGATATACCTCTCGGATTCTGTGTGGCAGAAGGTTTGTGAAGCCAAGAGCGACATCGAATCCATCATCAACACTGTGGCTGCCGATTACGACAAGTCTGCCGACAGCCGCGAGTTTGCCGAAACCGTTCTTGCAGTGACCTCCCAAAAGCCCGTGGTCGAGCTGGCAATTCAGATTTTGAAGGCTGACATGCAAAAGTGGGCGTATTAGCTTTTAGCCTTTGGCTTTTAGCTTTTAGCCAATGGCTAACAGCCAATAGCCAACATCCAATAGCGAAAATCAAATGCCGAACTGAACGATTTTTTTGTATTTTTGCCCCGAATTTTTCAACAAAAATAATTTTAAGAACAAAGAATTTATGAACAACGCGAATTATGTATTCAGAGAACCGCAAAACGAACCGGTTTTCTCCTATGCACCCGGCACTCCGGAAAGAGCTTTATTGCAACAAGAATTAGAGAGACAATATAATCAAGAGATTGAAATTCCGTTGATTATCGGCGGAAAAGAGGTCAAAACTGGTGATATGGGTCAGGTGGTGATGCCTACCGAGCACAATCACGTGTTGGCAAAATATCACAAAGTGGGCAAGAAAGAGGTCCAAATGGCTATCGATGCAGCTATGGCTGCCAAGAAAGGCTGGGAAGAGACCCCTTGGATTCAACGCGCTTCTGTCATGATGAAGGCTGCTGAACTGCTCGCCACCAAATACCGCTACATCCTCAACGCATCTTGTATGCTGGGTCAAGGCAAGAGCCCTATGCAGGCTGAAATCGACTGCCCGTGCGAGGCGATCGACTTCCTGCGTTTCAACACCTATTTCGCATCTCAGCTGTACAGCCAGCAACCCATCTCCGACCACGCCACCCTGAACCGCAATGAATATCGCGGCATGGAGGGCTTCGTGTATGCCATCACCCCGTTCAACTTCACCTCTATCGCGTTGAACCTGAACGTGGCTCCCGCTTTGATGGGTAACGTTACCATTTGGAAACCTTCTACCACGGCTATCCTTTCCAACTACTACCTGATGAAACTCCTCCAAGAGGCTGGTCTGCCGGATGGCGTCATCAACTTCCTGCCCGGTAGCGGTTCTGTCATCAGCGAAGTGGCTTTCAAATCCCCGCATCTTGCTGGTATTCACTTCACTGGTAGCACTTCTACCTTCAAGAGCTTCTGGAAACTCATCGGTGAAAACATTGACATTTACAACACCTACCCGAAGATTGTGGGCGAAACGGGCGGTAAAGACTTCATCTTTGCGCACAAGACCGCTCCCGCACGCGAACTGGCTGTGGCTATCCTTCGCGGTGCTTTCGAATATCAGGGTCAGAAATGTTCCGCTGCTTCCCGCGCATACGTGCCGAAGTCTTTGTGGGAACCCACCCTGCAACATATCAAAGATATGATGAAGACGGTGAAGATGGGCGATGTCCGCGACTTCTCCAACTTCGTGAACGCTGTCATCGACGAGAAATCTTTCGACAACATCGCAGGTTACATCAACCGCGCCAAAGCTTCCAAGGATGCTGAAATCGTGGTCGGCGGTAACTACGACAAGTCTGTCGGTTACTTCGTGGAACCCACCATCATTTTGGCCAAGACCATGGATTATGAGTCTATTCGCGAGGAAATCTTCGGACCGGTCATCACGGTTTACGTCTATGAAGATGACAAGTACGAAGAGATGTTGCACGTTTGCGACGAAACCTCTCCGTACGCACTCACGGGTTCTATCCTCGCCCGCGACCGTTATGCTATCATCCAAGCTGAGAACATTTTGCGTCACTCTGCCGGTAACTTCTACATCAACGACAAGCCGACAGGCGCAGTGGTAGGTTGTCAACCCTTCGGCGGTGCTCGCGCATCCGGTACCAACGACAAGGCCGGCAGTATGCTCAACCTCGTCCGCTGGATCAGCTCCCGCTGCATCAAGGAAACCTACGTTCCCGCAACCGACTACGGCTATCCGTTCCTCGGATAATCCGATTTGTCTCATCATTAAATATTCAGGCGGCTCTCTACAGCCGCCTTTTTTTTGTCTTTTTTCTGTTACCTGTTGCCTATTGCCCATTCCCTAAAAAATAGTATCTTTGCCAAAATTAAAATCTTGAAATTATGAAAAGTCTGAAAATTATTAAGAAAGAATACCAGCGGGTCGGTTATGACGCGCAAGACATTGAACCATTGGAATATACGGAAGTGTATGCCGAATATAACGACAATGGTCAAATTGTGAAAGAGTCGCGTTACGAACCTGATGGAACGCTCAACACGTTGACAATCAATACGTACAATGATCAAAACGAGTTGGTGCAGGCCGAACAGTATGACCAGGATGACATTCTGTTGCAGAAAACGGTGAACACGTATGATGAAGAACACCGTTTGGCGGCACAGGCAAACTACTATGGGGATGCTTCTGACGAATATGTTACGAAGTATTTCTATGATGCCGAGAATCAGCTGGTTAACCAAGCTGTTTTCCTCAATGGAAAACTGGATTTTGTGGAAAAAGCAATAGAATACCAGGACGGTCGCCCTTTGAAAGTGACGGAAAACGACGACTATGGTCAAACGCTGTATGTTCATCATTATGAATATGATGAGAAAGGCCAAGTGTCCGTTTATACGCGCGATGAGGTGCAAGGAAAAGATCGCCGGACTTACGAATTTACTTACGATGAGAACGGCAACCGTGTGAAAGACTTGGTTTACAACTTCGATATGAAGCTGATTGCCAAAGTGTTGCGTACTTTTGACGCAGAAGGTCACCAGGTTGAGGTTGTGGAGGAAGATTTGGATTCTTATCGCCGTATTACCATGCAGTATGAGGGTGATTTGGTGTTGAAGAACATGATGTACAATAAGGAGGGCGAGATTACAGGCTGGGCGGAATACGAATACGATGAAAATGGCAAGGAGAGTATGTCGCGCGAGTTCATCCATGATGAGGTAGAACCCGAGAATTTCAGGATGTTGCGTGAAACTACATACGTGAGGGAGTGAAAAAATTGTATTTTTGCAGGTTTTTTAAAAGGGAAAAAATTAGATGACCAGAAAGTTTAATAAAGACTATTCAGAGGAGGATTTTTCTCCGAGACGTGAGTCTCGCAGAGCACCGAGCACTGACAGAAAACGTTCGTTTTCTTCCAAAAATCGCAGAAAAGAACGTTCAGAGAGTGATGATTTTGAAGATTCGGATCGCAAATTCAGCAAAAAACGCTACCCTCGCGAGAACGATGGAGATCGCAAGTTTGGGCGCGACCGCAAGGAAGGTCGCAAGTTTGGTCGTGATGATGACCGCCGCAAGGGGCGCGACCGTTCCTTCAAACGCGACTATAAGAAGGAAGATGATTCCTCAAAGCCGCGTCGCCGCAATGTGGTGGCCGAATCCCCGATTCTGAGCGAAATCATTGAACGTCGCAAGAACGAGGGTCGTAGCTTGCCGCGCAAACAGCGCGTGCTCTCTCTGGAATATGAGGAATTGCACGGACCTATCCGCCTCAACAAATACATCGCCAACGCGGGAATCTGCTCGCGTCGCGAAGCCGATGTGCTCATCTCCACCGGCGCCATCACTGTGAATGGCGAAGTGGTCACCGAAATGGGTCACAAAGTGATGCCCACCGATGAGGTTCGCTACGGCGACAAAGTGCTGCAACGTGAAAAACCTGTTTACGTATTACTCAATAAACCCAAAGATTATATCACCACCACGGACGATGAGCGCGATCGTGCCAACGTGATGGAACTCGTGCGTGACGCGTGCGAGGAACGCATCTACCCAGTGGGTCGCCTCGACCGCGACACTACGGGTCTGTTGCTCTTCACCAACGACGGCGACCTCACCAAGAAGCTCACGCATCCTAGTTCCGCTATTGAGAAAACTTACGCCGTGGAACTCGACAAACCGTTTGCTTCCGTGGATATGGACATGTTGCGCAATGGCGTGGAGCTCTCCGACGGTAAAATCACCCCCGACGAGGTGGAATATACGGGTGAAACCAAGAAAGAGGTGGGCGTGACCATCCATTCTGGCAAAAACCGCATTATCCGTCGTATGTTTGAATCGCTTGGTTATGAGGTGGTTAAGCTTGATCGCGTGATCTTTGCAGGTCTCACCAAAAAGGACCTTCCGCGCGGACGCTGGCGTTTCCTCACCAAAAACGAGATCAGCTTCTTAAAGATGCTTGCTAAACCTAAAGCAGAATGAGTTCAGTGGAAATCATGTCGCCGGTAGGCTCTTACGAGTCACTTTCCGCTGCTATTGCTGCTGGAGCCGGTTCTGTCTATTTCGGTGTGGGAGCCATGAACATGCGTTCTCGCTCAGCGGCCAACTTCACTTTCGAAGATCTGGCCAATATCGTCCGCATCTGCCAAGAACATGAGGTGAAAAGTTATCTCACAGTCAATACTATAATATATAATGACGAGATTCAGCAGATGCACGAGCTGTTGGATGCTGCAAAGGCGTGTGGCGTGACGGCCATCATCGCTTCCGACATGGCAGTGATCCAATATGCACGTGAAAAGGGCATCGAAATTCACCTTTCCACTCAGTGCAATGTCACGAATGTGGAGGCGGTCCGTTATTACGCGCAGTTCGCCGATGTCATTGTCTTGGGTCGTGAATGCCAACTGAGACAGGTGGCAGATATTTGTCAAGTGATTAAGGACCAGAATATTACAGGACCGAAGGGCGAACTGGTAAAGATCGAGATGTTCGTGCACGGAGCTTTGTGCATGGCCGTTTCGGGCAAGTGCTACCTTAGTCTTGATAACTACAATTCGCCCGCCAACCGCGGAGCTTGTCTGCAGCCCTGTCGCCGCGCCTACGAAGTGCGCGACATAGAGGATGGACTAGAACTGATGATTGATAATCAGTATATTATGTCTCCCAAGGACCTCTGTACGATTGGCTTTTTGGACAAGATAGTGAAGGCGGGTGTGTCGGTGCTGAAGATTGAGGGACGTGGCCGTTCGCCAGAGTATGTGAAAATGGTGACGGAATGTTATCATGAAGCGTTGGAATCCATTAATAATCAAACCTTTAATCTTGAAAAAATCGAGGGTTGGATGACCCGCCTGCGCAGTGTCTATAATCGCGATTTTTGGGACGGCTATTACTTGGGACGCACCATGGGCGAATGGACGGAGCGTTATGGCTCGCAGGCCACGCGCATGAAACGGCGTATCGGTAAGATTACCAACTATTTCGGCAACATTGGCGTGGCGGAAATCTGCATGGAAGAAGACCAACTCTCCGTAGGCGACGACCTGCTGATCATTGGCTCGACCACAGGTGTTTATGAAGACCATGTCCAAGAAATCCGCGTCGAAGACAAACCTGTGGAAACCGTATCGCAAGGAACCTATTGCTCCGTGAAAACCAAGGAGTTAGTGCGTCGCGGCGACCAGGTGTATCGATGGATCTTGGTGAAAGACGAGTATTAATGGTTATAGGTTATGGGTTATTGGTTATTGAAGCTTATAGTTTAGGGTTTATAGTTTATAGTTTAGACTTTATATAAAAACCAAATACAATGAAAAGAATATTAGCGATTGTTACAGTGATATTGTTTGTTTTCGCGGGTTGTGATAGCGGAAACATCGTGGGTGGACGGTATTTCGGCACGTTCCACAACACGACCAACGGTATGCGTGAATATGGAGATATGAGTCTCAAGTTTTCCAACATGGACGACAATACCTATATGATGCTCAATAACACCTTGAGTATGACGCAGGTAGCAGTCAATAAATATAATGGTATGGCGGAGGGGGCTTTACTCAGAGACCTGTTGAAGACCATGCCTGCCATCGACAGCATTAAAGTTTGCGATTCCACCGAAACGATTACCAGAATGGTTGCCGATGCCGAATTCAAAGGCAATTCCATGAAGGCCGACATGACATTCACCACTTCCACTGAACGTGAAGTGTTGGTGGAGTTTGTCGGAAATTTTGAATAATCTGCGTGAATTATTTTTTACGCTCCTTTTCTTCAGGTTCCTCCTTATAGGGGCATTCGGGATAAGTGGGCTTTACGAACGAATAAATCAGACATCCTAACCCGATGAGTATCATGGGGATGCTGAGTAATTGACCATTGTTCAGCGCGTGGCCAACCTCGCTTTGCACTTGTACTTCCTTGAAAAACTCGATGATGAAGCGTGCCGTGAAAATCACCGTGAGGGTGATGCCGGAGGTGCGTCCAGCAGGCACTTTGCCTTTCGCGAATTTGAAGTAGTAGATAGCTAATCCGATGAATACCAGCATGTAAACGATGGATTCGTAAAGTTGGGCGGGATGGCGGAACGTTCCTACAATGCCGAAACCGCCGTAAATGAAGTCGAAAGCCCAGGGCACGTCGGTGATACGGCCCACAATTTCGTGGTTCATCAGGTTGCCTATGCGCACAAAGGAAGCCGCAACAGGAACGGCAATGGCCAGACGGTCGAGAATCCAGAGAAAGTTGATTTTGTGCTTCCAGCAATAATAGATAAGGAATCCAAAAATGCCAATGACACCACCATGGCTTGCAAGACCTTGATAACCAATAAAATGCCAATTATCATCTATAGGTAAGAGAATCTGTAGCGGGTGCGTGATGAACATTTCCGGTTCGTAGAATAGAAAATGCCCTAATCGCAAACCGACAATGGTCCAAACAATGGTCCAAATGGAGATTTTATCGAGCAACTTTTGAGACAAATGCTCGGTTTTGAAAATTTGTTGCAGCGTATAGTAAGCCAACAAGAAGCCAAGGGCAAGAAAGATGCCGTACCATCTAACTTCCAATGAACCAAGATGAAAGGCTACGGGATTGACTTTCCAAGTGACGGTGCATATCGTTTTCCAAAGCATATTTTCCTGTTTTTTTAAGCGGCGCAAAAGTACGTTTTTTTCATCAAAAAAAAGTGTATTTTTGCCGCCGAAAATTCGTGGATAGATTTGTTATGATTGCAACCACAGAAAAAAATGCTAAACCATTTTCTTCCACAATTTTCAGTTTTTTATTTTTGATAATTCAAATTACTGATCATGAGTTATTTATTCACATCTGAATCTGTTTCGGAAGGACATCCGGACAAAATTTGCGACCAGATTTCCGACGCGTTGTTGGATAGTTTTTTGGCACAGGATCCTGAATCAAAAGTGGCGTGTGAGACGCTGGTAACCACCGGTCTTGTAGTTTGCGCCGGCGAAGTGAAGACGGAGGGATACGTCTCCGTGGACGACGTGGCTCGTCGCGTTATTCGTCACATCGGTTATAACAAGAGCGATTATCAATTCGACTACAAGTCTTGTGGCGTGATTTCCACCATCCACAGTCAGTCGCCCGACATCAACCAAGGCGTTGAGCGTGCGGTTTTGGAAGACCAGGGGGCTGGCGACCAAGGCATGATGTTCGGTTATGCCTGCAATGAGATGGACAATTATATGCCGCTGCCGGTGGAGTTGGCGCATCGCTTGGTGCAAGATCTTGCCGCCATCCGTAAAGAGGGTCGCGAAATGACCTACCTGCGTCCTGATTCCAAATCGCAGGTGACTGTACAATATTCTGAGAATCACATTCCTGAGCGCATCGACAGCATCGTGGTTTCCACGCAACACGATGAATTTGCGGATGAGGCGACCATGTTGGAGACCATCCGTCGCGATGTGCAAAACATTCTGATACCACGTGTCATCAAAGATTGTCCTGAGAAAGTACAGAAGTTGTTCGATACTGACTATCAGCTGTTTGTGAACCCGACGGGCAAGTTTGTAATTGGCGGACCGCACGGTGATACAGGTCTTACGGGCCGTAAGATCATCGTGGATACTTACGGTGGTCGTGGTGCGCACGGAGGTGGTGCATTCTCTGGCAAGGATCCTTCAAAAGTCGATCGCTCAGCCGCTTACGCAACCAGACATATCGCCAAGAACATGGTGGCCGCCGGCTTGTGCGACCAGGCACTCATCCAGGTGGCATACGCCATCGGTAAGGCTGATCCTGTCGGACTTTACGTGAACACGTACGGCACAGCCAAAGTGAACCTCACTGACAGTGAAATTGCGCAACGTATCGGTAAAATTTTCCCGATGCGCCCGCACGCTATCATTGAGCGTTTCCAACTGAAGAGCCCAATCTACGAACCCACCGCTTCCTATGGCCATTTTGGTCGCGACAGTTACGAAGCAGAAGTGGAAACGCCCGCTGGTAAGCGCAAATTCACCTTCTTCCCGTGGGAGCGTCTCGACTACGTGCAGGCGGTGAAGAAGGAATTCGGTTTGTAGGTTTTAAGGTGAAAATAAACTCCAAATTTCCTATATAATAATATCAAAAAAAGTGTATTTTTGCACCTTCAAAAAATAGAAGTAACAATTATGGCAAATAACGAAAATTTGGGCTCTAAGAAATCAGAGCAATTGCAAGAGAATGAGAACTTTGTGACGAAAGTGTTGTCTTTCTTCAACAAATATCAGAACATTATTTACGGTGTCATCATCGGAATTTTAGTGATCGTTCTTGCGATAATGGCTTTCAATCGTTTCTATGTTCAGAAGAAGAATGCTGAAGCTGCTGCACAAATCGTGCAACCCATCCAATGGCTTACGAAGGGCGATACCGCTTCTTTGAAGATGGCTTTGGAAGGTGATGGTGAAAACGATGGTTTCTTGGATATCGCAAGTCACTACAAAATCACAAGAACTGCTAACACCGCTAACTACTATGCCGGTTTGACTTACCTCAAACTGGGTCAGAAAGAGGAAGCTCTGGATTATTTGACGAAATTCAAAAAGAAAGAAGACGTTCTTTGGTATGCTTGTCAGGCTACTATTGGTGACCTCTACGATGAGCAAGGTGACGAATCTAAGGCAATCAGCTATTATGAGAAGGCTGTGAAGGGTAAAGATCCTTTCTTCACCCCTATCGCGCTCTTCAAATTGGGTCAAATGTATGAAAGACAAGGCGATTGGAAGAAAGCTTTGGCTGCATACGAGACGATTGAGAAAGATTTCTACACCGAATACAATAGAATGAGCGTCGCTCAATACGCTGAAAGAGCAAAATCCAACGTTAATTAATATAATGACAGAAAAGAAGAAAAACTTATCGGAATTTACGCCTTTCGAGTTTTCTTCCGCAAAAAATACAGTAATCGGTATTGTGGTCAGTGAATGGAATGACCACATTACCGATTCTCTTTTAAATGGTGCGAAAGAAAGCTTGCTGGAGCATGGTTTGCTGCCGGAGAACATCATCGTCCATCATGTGCCTGGCAGTTTTGAGCTGCCCTTGGGTGCAAAGTGGATGCTGGAACAGACGGATGTGGATGCGGTTATATGCATTGGTTGCATCATCCAAGGCGAAACCCGCCATTTCGACTTCATTGCGCAAGCCGTGGCCGATGGCATCATGAATGTGGGTTTGAATTTCTCCAAACCAGTCATTTTTAGTGTGTTGACTTGCAATACGATGGAGCAAGCCGAAGACCGTGCAGGCGGAAAACACGGCAACAAAGGCGTGGAAGGCGCCGTGTCGGCGTTGAAGATGTTGTCCCTTGCAGAAACGATTTAGCTTTCAGCTTTTGGCTTTTAGCTTTTAGCCAACAGCCAATAGCTAACAGCCAATAGCCAACGGCCAATAAATAAGAACAGATGATGAATAAATTACGTGTTGTTTTCATGGGGACCCCCGAATTCGCGGTGGCCACATTGGATGCCATCAGGAAGGCTGGGCACGAGGTGGTTTGTGTTGTCACCCAGCCTGACAAGCCGGCGGGTAGGGGACAGCAAATGCACTGTTCGGATGTCAAAAGATATGCTTTGGAACAGCAGTTGCCCGTTTTGCAACCTGAGAAGATGAAAGATGAAGCTTTCTTGGAGGCTTTGCGTAGTTATCGGGCAGATGTGTTCGTTGTGGTGGCCTTCCGGATGTTGCCTCAGTGCGTCTATCAGATGCCGCCGATGGGCACCTTTAATGTGCATGCGTCGCTGCTTCCGCAGTACCGTGGTGCCGCGCCCATTCAACGTGCCATCATGAATGGCGAGACCAAAACAGGGGTGACTACGTTCCTTTTGGACGAGCACACCGATACAGGCGAAATGCTCATGCAGCGCGAGGTGGAGATTACACACGAGGACAATGCCGGTACGCTCCACGACAAGCTGATGGTGGCGGGCGCTGAGGTGGCGGTGGAGACACTGTGTGCTTTAGCTGAAGGCACGGCGAGTCCGATGCCGCAGCCAGTACCTGAGGAACTCAAACCCGCTCCCAAAATCTTCAAGGAGGATATGTTCATCCATTGGGATGACACAGCGGAGCATATCTACAACCATGTCCGGGGCCTCTCTCCCTATCCTGCCGCGTTCACTCATATCGGCCTTCATGTTTCCACAGAGGACGGTTTGAAACCTTGCGTTTTGAAAATTTTTGAGATAGAGGTTTTGGGTATTCAAAGTAGGCAAAAGCCTGGTTCTATTCGTGGAATTTCAGACAAAAAATTGATAATTTCGACGAAAGATTTCGATATTTCTGTCAAAATCTTGCAAATTGAAGGTAAGAAACGAATGAAAACCGAAGATTTCCTGGCTGGATTCAGGGCGAATAACTACACTGATTATTTATATTGATATAATCTTTGCCGAAATTCGCACAATGATATTAACTTATTAAAATAATTATTCACAATCCAATAATTGGAAGAGTCTTTTATTTTTTTTTCTAACTTTGTGGCTCAAACCAAGTATTCACTTAAAAATTAAAAAAAATGAACAAGAGCGAATTAATTAATGCTATTGCAGAAAAAGCCCAATTAACAAAAGTTCAAGCCAAGAACGCTTTAGAAGCATTTGTTGCTGCTACTCAAGATGCGCTGAATAAAGACGAAAAAGTGTCTTTGATCGGTTTCGGTACTTTCAGCAATGTGGAGCGTAAAGCTAGAGTAGGTCACAATCCTGCTAACGGCAAGAAGATCAACATTCCTGCTAAGAAAGTGGTGAAATTCAAACCCGGCGCTGGCCTTGCAAAATAATTGTGTTTTCAGCAATGAGATAAAAAGCCCTGAACAAGGGCTTTTTTAATGTACTTTACTATGGTAAGATTGGAAGATTCACATTTGAGGGAACGTGTTACGGAATATCTTCAGCAATTTGTGAATGAAGAGCGTCAGTTGAGGTTGAAAGAGGTGCTGAAGAACCGCACGCGGCACGTCACCTTGGTGCTGGAAGACCTGTTCCAGACCCAGAATATCAGTGCGGTGTTGCGTACTTGTGAATGCTATGGGGTTCAGGATGTGCATGTGATCAAAAACCGCAACGATTTTGAGATCCACAAGGCGATCAGTATGGGAGCAGACAAATGGCTCTCTATTAACGAATACCCGCATAAAGAGGGCAATGTGAAGGCGTGTATCGACCGTTTGCACGAGCAAGGCTATTGGGTGGCTGCCACACTTCCCGATGAGCAGAAACGCACCATTTTCGACATCCCTGTGGAGCGGAAAACGGCCTTCCTTTTCGGTACGGAACTGACCGGTCTCTCTGATGAGGCCATTAAATACGCCGATGGCAATGTGCTGATTCCGATGTATGGCTTCACGGAGAGCTTCAACATCTCCAACTCTGCAGCCATCATCCTTTCTCATTTCACTGAAAGGATGCGCCACTCCACTGCCGATTGGCATCTTTCAGACGCAGAATTCGACGAACTCTATTTCGAATGGCTTCAAAAAAGTGTGAAAGACCCGGACGGATTGATTAAGTGGTTCATGCAACATAATTCATAATTCACAATTCATAATTAAAAAAAAGCGTTTTGTTCTTCACGGAACAAAACGCTTTTTTTATTATGTAATAAACTATATTACAGAAGATTGTAAGTATCAGTAGCAATCACTAATTCCTCATTGGTGGTCACGACCACGAGTTTCGTGGTGGAGTCGGGAGTGGAGATGATGCCATCTTCGCCGCAGTATTTCTGATTGGCTTCGGGGTCGAGTTTTGCGCCGATCCATTCGAGGTTTTCACAAATCTTCTCGCGTTGGAACCAAGCGTTTTCGCCGATACCGCCGGTGAAGAGGATAACGTCCACACCGCCCATGGCAGCTGCATACGCGCCGATGTACTTGCGCACGCGGTATGCGAACATGTTGAAGGCGTCGGTGCTGCGTTCGTCGCCAGCATCGCGACCTGCGCGGATGTCACGCATGTCAACGCTCTTGCCGGAGATGCCGAGCAGACCGCTCTTCTTGTTGATGAGGGTGTTCATACCCTTGGTGTCGAGACCTTCCGTGTCCATGATGTAGAGCAGCGCGCCAGCGTCGATGTCGCCCACGCGGGTGCCCATCACGAGACCTTCAACAGGGGTGAAGCCCATGGAGGTGTCGATGGATTTACCATCCTTGATAGCGCAGATGGAAGCGCCGTTGCCGAGGTGACAGCTCACGATCTTGGCTTTCTCGTAAGGAATGCCGGCCAGTTCAGCGGCTTTCGGACCCACATACTTGTGGCTGGTGCCGTGGAAACCGTAACGACGGATCTTCTTCTCGCTGTAATACTCGAAAGGAAGAGCATACAGGAAAGCTTCAGCAGGCATGGTTTGATGGAAGGAGGTGTCGAACACGCCGACGTGCTTCACATTGGGGAGCAACTTCTTCATAGCGTCGATGCCGGTGAGGCTGGCGGGGTTGTGCAGGGGAGCCAAAGCACAGAGCTTAGCAATTTCCTCGCGCTCTTTGTCGCCGATGACCACGCTCTTCTTGAAGTATTCGCCGCCGTGCGCCACACGATGACCTACTGCGCCGATTTCATCGAGAGATTTGATGACACCGTGCTCAGGGTCGGTTAGCATGTTGAGAACCAACTTGATGCCTTCTTCGTGGGTCGGGATAGGAGTTTGGACATAGCATTTTTCCTTGCCGACGGGTTTGTGGGTGAACTCACCCATTTCCAAACCGACGCGCTCTACCAAACCTTTAGCTAACAATTCGGGTTGCGGTTCCATCTCCAGCAATTGATACTTGATGGAGGAACTACCGCAGTTGAGGACTAATATTTTCATATTCAATTATTTAATTAGAATTACTTAATATAATCTTTTACAAAATGCAGGGCAAAGATACAATTTTTTTTGAACCTTAGACAAAAAAAAGAGACGCTATTCATAGCGTCTCTACAATTTAATATCTATACATATCTGATTTATACGGTCCTTCGACCTTTACGCCGATGTAGTCGGCCTGCTTTTGCGTGAGTGTGGTCAGTTTCACACCAATCTTGCCTAAGTGCAGGCGGGCGACCTCTTCGTCCAGGTGTTTCGGCAGGTTGTAAACGCCCACTTTGTAATCGTGCTGCCACAAGTCAAGTTGCGCCATCACTTGGTTGGTGAAGGAGTTGCTCATCACGAAAGAGGGGTGACCCGTAGCACAACCCAAGTTCACGAGACGGCCTTCTGCCAGAATGAAGATGGAGTGTCCGTCGGGGAAGATGTATTCATCTACTTGCGGTTTGATATTGCGCTTCTTGATGTTTGATTGACTCTCGAATGCGCTGACCTGTATTTCGTTGTCGAAGTGACCGATGTTGCAGACGATGGATTGATCTTTCATCTTATTGAGGTGATCAACGGTGATAACGTCGCAGTTGCCGGTGCAGGTGACGTAGATGTTGCCTTCGTCAAGCGCATCTTCCACGGTCTTCACTTCGAAGCCTTCCATAGCGGCTTGCAGGGCGCAGATAGGATCCACTTCGGTGACGATGACGCGAGCGCCGTAGGAACGCATAGCCTGTGCGCAACCTTTACCTACATCGCCATAGCCGCATACCACGACCACTTTACCAGCGACCATCACATCGGTAGCACGTTTGATGCCGTCGGCGAGGGATTCGCGGCAGCCGTATTTGTTGTCAAATTTGGATTTCGTGACAGAGTCGTTGACGTTGATAGCCGGGAAGAGCAGTTCGCCGCGTTCCATCATTTGATACAGACGATGCACACCGGTGGTGGTCTCTTCGGAAACGCCCTTGATATCCTTCACCATGTTGTGCCAATGATGCGGATCTTCTTTCAGCACTTGCTTTAATGTGCTGAAAATCACGGCTTGCTCGTGGGATTCAGGAGTAGCATCAAGGATAGTTGGGTCGTCTTCAGCTTTGCAACCGAGGTGGATGAGCAACGTAGCATCACCACCGTCATCCACAATAAGTTGCGGGCCTTTGCCGCCAGGGAATGAGAGGGCATTCACTGTGCACCACCAGTAGTCTTCGAGGCTTTCGCCTTTCCATGCAAACACGGAAACCCCGTTGTCGGCGATGGCCGCAGCAGCGTGATCCTGTGTAGAGAAGATGTTGCAGCTGCACCAGCGGACTTCTGCGCCGAGGTGTGTCAGCGTCTCAATCAACACGGCCGTTTGGATGGTCATGTGCAGGGAGCCCATGATGCGCACGCCCTTCAAAGGTTTGCTGTCACCATATTTTTCGCGGATAGCCAGCAGACCCGGCATCTCTTTTTGGGAAACATCAATGTCTTTGTGTCCCCATTCTGCCAACCCCATGTCGGCAATTTTGTATTTTAA
>ONHS01000109.1 GCA_900317715.1 uncultured Bacteroidales bacterium
GAAACCTGCCGATCCGCCGAAGCCGTACGGTCCCGTGCCCACTCCCGCGCAGGTGGCGTGGCAGCGGATGGAGATGAATATGTTCTGCCATTTCGGGCCGAATACCTTCACGGGTTTGGAATGGGGCGAGGGCACAGAGGCGGAGGACATCTTCAACCCCACCGCCCTCGACTGCAACCAGTGGGTCGCTGTGGCGAAGCAGGCTGGTTTCGGCGGCATCATCCTCACCGCCAAGCATCACGACGGTTTCTGTCTGTGGCCCAATCCTATGAGCACGCACACCGTGCGCGAGAGCGCGTGGCGCAACGGCAATGGCGACGTGCTGAAGGAGCTGTCGGAAGCCTGCCGGAAAGGCGGCGTGAAGTTCGGCATCTACATTTCCCCGTGGGACCGCAACGCGCCGACCTACGGCACGGACGCGTACAACAAGGTGTTCCTCAAGACGTTACGACACGCTCATACAAACTACGGCCCTATCTTCGAACAGTGGTTCGACGGAGCCAACGGCGAGGGTCCCAACGGCAAGAAGCAGGTCTATGACTGGAAGAAGTTCAACGGGCAGACGAAGAAGTTGCAGCCCAATGCGGTGATTTTCAGTGATGTGGGTCCTGGTTGCCGCTGGGTGGGCAACGAGGAGGGCACCTGCGGGCGCACCTGCTGGTCGCGACTCGATGTGGAAGGACGCGAACCGGGCAACAACGCCCCCTTGCAGGACACCCTCAACGCGGGTAATTACAACGGCGCGTGCTGGATTCCTGCCGAGACGGACGTCTCCATCCGTCCGGGCTGGTTCTGGCGCGAGAGCGAGCACCCGAAGTCTGTGCAGGAACTGCTGAAGATCTACTACAACAGCGTGGGGCGCAACTCGTTGTTGCTGCTCAACGTGCCGCCCGACAACCGCGGCCTCATCCCCGCCGAGGATTTGGCGAAAAATGCCTTAATACTGCGTACTCCGTATGAACGTTATGAATGGGAACTAAAAAGGCCGCACAAGCCTATCTGTCCCAGTTTCTTGCTCCCACAACCCAAGAAATATGTCGTATCACATTTGATTGATGGCAACGACGAAACCTATTGGGCCACCGAAGATACTGTTACTACTGCCTGGGGGATGTTGCTGTTCTCTGAGCCGCAGACTTTCAACCGCGTGATGTTACAGGAGTACATCCCGCTGGGTCAACGTGTGGAGAAGTTCCATGTTGAGGTAGAGGACGAGAACGGCAGCTGGCGCACCATTGCCGAGGAGACCACCATCGGATACAAAAGGATTGTCTTAACGGAAACCGTCACTACAAAAAAGGTGCGCGTGGTCATCGACCAATCGCGCGCCTGTATCGTTTTGAACCGTCTCGGGTTGTTTATGGACAGGATTCTGGAAGAATAGCCCTGCCTTCTGTAAAATTATTTCAAATCGTGAACGAGTCTCACGCTGCATCCGTGAGAGCGGTTCTGAGTCCCCATATCGTAGATAGCCCCGTTGTTGTGGTTGAAACTCAAGGTATAAGCCGCATCGGGGACCTCTTCGTCAATGACCGTGGAGGTCCAATAGTTTGCCATCAGGTTAAGCGTCACCACTTGGTTTTCGATACGCATACCGGCAGCCGGCAAGAACACCGCACCCGCCTTTTCCATCTCACTCCACTGTTCCGCGGTGTATGAGGTGGTAGAGGGTTCCAAATCTTCAGGCGCCACCCAAGCGTCCGGCAAAATCACCAAACCTTTCTTGCCGCTGACGGAAGCCAAATACCGAAGAGAAGTGGCACGGGGTCTGAGAGTCAACAAATATTCCACTTCTTCATTAGTGAGACACCTCCACAGGCCCGTCTGCTCCCCTCCATTGCTGATGGAGTTGAACACCCCCCAATCGGCATTGGCATACTTTCCGACCAAGTTGAGAAGATAGTTGCCACTTCCGTCCGTGGGTCCGTAACCGTAGCCGCTGGAGATGGTGCCGCTACTGGAAATGTCATACGGGTGATAATATGTGTTTCCGTTGTCCCAGCCGCTGGTGGCAAAGCCGAACAGGTCTATCCAACCGCTATAAGAAGAGGAGGTGTGGGTGTTTCCCTCGCCGATGCTCTCATATTGGGTGGTTGCAAAACGCCAAAGACCGGTGCTGGCTTGATATTGCAGGTTTCCCCTGGCGAACACCACTTTTTTGCTTGCACTTACAGAAAATTCGCCGGAAATCGCGCCAATAGAAGCAGGATCAAACTTATCTTCCGGCTTTTTGCAGGATTGAAACATTCCAAGGGTCATCACGACCAACAAAAATAATAGCGTCTTTTTCATAATCTTAGGTATTTAAAATGAATAAACGAACAATTAAATAGTTCCCCTTACATTTTAAATAGTCGCACAAAGTCCCCGGTTTGTTACATTGAAAAAATGAATTTTTTGTCTCCAAAAAAAGTATATCTTTGCCCCGTTTCCTAAAATCGGAATATTTTCATGGCATCAAAGAAGAAGGACACCGCGCAAATCATCTCGCTCGATGCGTTCGGCAGCGCCAAGAACTACTGGCTTTGCTGGATTCAGTCGTCGTTGCCGCACCTCGGTTTCGCCAACAGTGTGCAGAAGCGGTTGAAGCACCCGTTTTCCTACATCGGGAGCATCCTCCTCGACGATATCCACCCCGATTTGTCGTTTCCGATGTACTTCTCGACCTTCAATCAGGATTTTGATGTCAACTTGGTGATTTTAGCCAACCACGTCACCGCCCCGATGGATTTGTCCCTGGGGCAACAGAATCCTTTGTTGGGCGGTCTGCTCTTCGAAGACGACTATTACCTCTTTAACAACCAGGGACTCACCAAGATCAACTTCTCTTTTCCACAGGCGGACTACCTGTTACTCCTTTCCGCCGACAAGGAGGTTGACATCAATGATTTTGTGGATCTCATACCGCAAATCCCGAGCATCCGGATTCTCTGTCAGGACACGCCGCAAAACATCGCAAAAGGGCAAAAAAAAAGCAAGCAAGTCCTTGACTTCTTGCAATATCTGTTCTACGAATCCGAAGCCGCGGTAAAGGATTACCGCCGTAGAAAACTATTCCGGAAGCTGCACAACAAAATGTCCGTCGCCGAATCCAACTACGAACGCCTCCGCTTCCCCGTGGAGAACAACCGGATGATCACGAGCGCACTCCTCCGCCGGGAAGATGTTTGAAATTCATAATTCATAATTCATAATTCATAATTTCGTCATACGTCACACGTCACACACCACTATTCCCTACTCCCTAAACTCTAAACTATAAACCCTAAACCATCTACTCCCTACACTTCGCCTTCCCAAAAAACAATCCCGTCACGCCCAGGGTGATCACTGCTGCGAGGATGTAGCCGATGGTGCGGGGGATCAGGGCTCCGAAGAATGTGGATGAGACGAACATGAAGCTGACCGTGACCATCGTCATGAAGATAGCCGGGATGAGCGCAATCCAATAGTAGGCTTCTTTCTTGTTGAGACGCAGATAGACCGTGACCGCCCACAGCGTGAAGGCGGCGAGCATCTGGTTGGCCCAGGAGAAATACTGCCAAATCACCTGGAAGCCGCTTGGCGAGGCGAGGCTGAAGACCAAGAGTCCGCCGGTGACGACGAATAGCGGGACGGCAATCCACAATCTTTTGCTGATGCTTTTCTGTTCGAGGTGCATGAAGTCCGCCACGATGAGACGGGCGGAGCGCAGGGCCGTGTCGCCGGAGGTGATGGCCGCGCTGATGACGCCCAGCACCGTGATGACGGCGATGACCGTCGGGAACCAGGTGTTGGCGATGATGCCCACCATGGCAGGACCGCTCTTCGCCTGCAACGCCGCGTCAGAATGGTAGAAGTAGGCAGCGGCGGCAGCCCAGATCAGGGCGACGATGCCCTCCACAATCATGGCGCCGTAGAAGATGTGGCGACCCTGACGCTCGTTGGTCATACAACGCGCCACCAAGGTCGATTGCGTGGCATGGAATCCGGACACCGCACCGCACGCGATGCTGATGAACATCATCGGGAAGATGGGGTTCGTGGCCGCCTGCGGATGACGGTTCTGCAAGCCGCTCCAGATTTCAGGGATTTCAGGTTGATAGATAGCAAATGCCACCACGATGGCCACCGCCATGCCCATCAGCAGGAAGCCGAAGACGGGATAGATGCGGCCAATCACCTTATCGATAGGTAACAATGTGGCTATCAAATAGTAAGCAAGGATAATCACCACCCAGACATACACGCTCATGTTAGGGGTGAACTGCGTTTGCAGAAGCTGTGCGGGCGTGTTCACGAAGACCACCCCGACCAGAATCATCAGCAGCACCATGAATCCGCGCATGAACTGTTTCACGCCGTTGCCCAAATATTTGCCATGCGTTTCGGGCAGCGAGCAGCCGTTCTCGCGCAGGGAAATCATGCCCGACAGATAGTCGTGGACGGCACCGCCGAAGATACAGCCAAAGACAATCCAAAGGTAGGAGGCCGTGCCGAACTGCGCCCCCATGATGGCGCCGCAAATCGGTCCCACGCCCGCAATGTTCAGAAACTGGATCAGGAACAGTTTCCAAGGTTTCATCGGCACGTAATCGACACCGTCGGCCATCGTCTGCGCCGGCGTCGGCCGGTTTTCATCAATTCCAAACACGCGCTCCACCACCCTTCCATAAAACAGGTAGCCTAAAACGAGCAACACTAAAGCAATACAGAATGTTATCATATTTTTATATTTTACAACTTCTTCCTTACTCCCTTCTCCCTCAACTCTCAACCCTAAACTCTCAACCCTAAACCCTAAACCCTAAACCCTCCTCCCTCAAAAACTCAGCGGCAAAAATAAATTTTTTATACGAAAGTTGTATTTATTTTCTTCTGCCGTTGGCTATTGGCTGTTGGCGACCTTTTCTGTTTGACGGTCGTATTCGCCGTAGGCGAACTCCAAAGCCCCGCAAAAGATTCGCAACATATGGGTCTCAGTGTTCATAGCTGCAACACCTGATTCCCCTCCAAACTGCCGACAATGTTTTGGTAGAGCACCACATCCTCCACTCGGCTGATGGAAGTCACTCGTTTACCGCCATCATTAGGGAATAAATACCCAACTCAGTGAAAGCGTATGGACATTTACGTTTGCCGCCCCAACTTGATATCGAAATTTTCGACATCAAGTTTTTAAACTCTAACTCAGTAAGTTGGAATCGAAAATCATCATCAAATCGCTCAATGTTGTTTTTGACCTGCTCGTTGAATCGCGTTGTTGTATATCCATAAATATCCGCCAAGTCAAAGTCCAGCATTACCTGCACGCCTCTGATGATGTGTATCTTCGACATCAAATATTCCTCGTTTAGAGGTACCATTCCTTTTTCTTCCATATCAGTAATATTAAACCACGCAAAGATACAACTTCTTTTTTAGAAAAGCAAGCGTTTAAGATGCATAATTTATTGAAAATCAACATTGTAAAAAACAACATTTTTCAGCCAAAAAAATGCATTTTGGAGCACAAAAAATGCAAATAGCGTCCAATACGCGCTCATACAAACTTTTCGTTTCCGAACAAGGAGTATCCATTTTTTGGAAAAATTTGGAGACGCATCCCGCAAAACATTTGCAAGTGACTGATGCCCGTGACCGACGGTCTGCCCCTGTCTCCCAACTGCTGTTGGCCGTTGGCTTTTAGCTTTTAGCTGTTGGCTTTGGGACTCGGTATTGCTCAAGGTTTGGATTGACAATTTCAGCAATTCCGCACCCGACAAGACGTTTTGGTTTTGTATGATGAAATTCTTCATCTTTTTAAAGAGCCTAATCAGCTTTTTGCTCTGACTGACAGCAAGATCACCATTCAGTACCGTCATGAGCATATAGATTCCTTCTTCGGTAAAAGCGTATGGTAGTTTTCTTGTGCCGCCCCAACTTGATGTGAAATTTTTGCACATCAAGTTTGCGAACTCTTCTCTTGTTAACTGAAATCTAAAATCTTCATCGAACCGGTTCAAATTGTTGCTTACCTGACGATTGAAATATCTTGTCTCGTATCCATAGATAGCGGCCAAATCGAAGTCGAGCATTACTTGTACCCCTCTGACAATATAGATTTTCGACCATAAATCATTTTCTGTAATTAACGCTAATTCTTCTGTCTTCATATTAACTTTTTTGTTTCTGCAATAATACAAAAGAAATTTATGTCTGTCAAGGGTTTTCTCAATTTCCCGCATCTCCCTGACCGCCAATCAAATCCGCATCTTAATTTAACAATTGATTTTTGAATTGTAAAAAACCATAAAAGGATTTTGCAGAAGAGGTTCCGCCAGCTCCTATCGTCGCTGGCCGAATGACAGCGTGGCGCTTTGGGAGAGAAAGGGGAAACAAGGGCGGCGGAGGAGTGTGTGATGTTATCAAACGTTGTTTTCGCCGTCCTTGTTTCCCCTCTCCCTCGTCAGTGCGGGCGCATCGTCATTCCGTCCGACGCAGGAGGGCGGAATCTCCAAGACAGCATCCGCCGTCACCTCCATCCTATTGAACGCGAACAACTTCTTGCCCAAGTCCTTGAGAGATGCTCCGAGGTGGTAAACGGTATCATCGATAATGAGAAATCGGTCGTGATAGCGGTCCGAAGTGGTGATTTCCACAGGCGGGTACTGTTGGTTGTGGCGTTCGAGATCCACAGCCAGCGCGTCCGAAATCTTCCGTGTTATTATGGAGGCAACGACCCCTTCACTTCGTTTGGTGAGGGTTTTCAATACCGAATCGTCCACGTAGTTGTCGATAAGGATGACTCGTTCCTGTGCCGAACGAATCAGTTCCGACACGAAAGTGT
>ONHS01000008.1 GCA_900317715.1 uncultured Bacteroidales bacterium
CAGCATCCGGATAAAGGGAATTGTGACTTCGTAGGTCACCATATCCACATCCGAACCGACCCATTTGCACTGCTCCAGTCCGAAAACGCCCTCGTAGTTAAGCACGTTGGGGTAGGTGCGGCTCAGTCCCGTCGGCTTATACGCCCCATGAAAGTCGATGAAGAGGTGGTATTTGGCAGCGGTGGCGGCCATCCGCTCGTAGAAGTTGACCACAATCTGGTCGTCACGGTCCATGAAATCGACCTTGAAGCCCTTCACACCCATCTCGGAATAGTGCTTGCAGACGCGCTCCATCTCTTGGTCCATGGCAGCATAACCTGCCCATAGCACGATGCCAACGCCCTTGCTTTCAGCGTATTTCACTAACATCGGCAGGTCAATTTCGGGAATTACTTGGAAAAGGTCAGCCTCGCCATTCACCGCCCAACCTTCGTCCAAAATCACGTATTCAATACCCTTATCAGCGGCAAAGTCAATATAGTATTTGTAGGTTTCGTTGTTGATGCCGGCCTTGAAATCCACACCCCAGATATTCCAGTTGTTCCACCAGTCCCACGCCACCTTGCCGGGCTTAATCCACGAGATGTCAGCCACTTTCGAAGGCTCGGCAAGGAGATAGACGAGGTCGTTGTCCGCCAAATCCTTATCCTCCGTGGTGATGGCGATCACGCGCCACGGAAAGTTTCTTGTGCCAGCGGTCTTGGCGATGTAGTTCTCGCGCTCTTTCACCACATACTGCAGGTTGTTGTGCCCGCCCTGCTCCCAGGTTTTTGGCAGCGGCGCGAAATAGCCGATCATGGAGTTTCCGCTCGTGTGCTTGAGGTACATGCCCGGATAGTCCCGCAGGTCGGCCTCGTTAATGACGGCGGTACGTGATTTCAAACCATTAAAATAGTTATCAAAAGATTGATATGTCTGTTTTACCAACATTGGCAGAAAAGCAAGTCGGTTATCGGCCATATTGCGGAGAGAAGTATCCACATATGTGTTTTCAAAAGAGGTGCAGAATTGTTCAGAAAAATCACCATTCACAGCTGGTTTACGGTTTACGTAAGGAATGAGAGCCTCAGTTCCATTAAGTTCGCCCATAGAGGATCCTTCAGAAAAGTTGAATTCCGCAATTTCATGCTTCACTACAATGGAATCCTTCATCTTGGTTACAAACCGATAGGCAATGCCTGAGTTGTAAGCGCGGAATATCACTTGAAAGTTGCCTTTGAAGCTGATCTTCAACTCATTGTATTGGTCTTTTACTTTACTCTTCCGGTAAAAAGGCGCATTAACCTCCTGATTGACACTTCTCCGTTCTATTTTAGTCACTTTAGGATTCCGACCCAACAAAGTAGCATTGTCCAACTCCAAACCGATGTTGGAAGGTTTCAAAAAAGGAACAGTTTCATTATCAGCCGTATAAACTGAATATTGAAGTGTTCCTGATGAACCGTCAATTTTCACCATCAAATTTTTGTTAGGCGAATAGAGGGTTTCTTTTTGTGCGGAAAGGATCACGAACAGGCCGCAAAACAGCAGCAGAAGGAGGTGTTTTTTCATAATTATGGGTTTTAAGGCGGCAAAGATACGGAAAATACGGATATGTTGAAACCTGCTGAAACGCGGTTTCGAATCCTCGTTTCAGCAATGTTCAATGTTGAAACCTGCTGAAACGATTATTTTTGCCGCAGAAAATTCTGGATATAAACAGACCTTAAAATGGAATCGGAAATGATTGGTAGAGAGCAAGAAAAAGAGCTCTTAAAAGAATATCTTGCCAGCAATAAGTCGGAATTCATTGCGGTTTACGGCAGAAGACGTGTTGGAAAGACTTTTTTTGTCAGACAGGTGATTGGCGGAAGCGCATGTTTTGTATTGACTGGAATGGAGAATGCCGGACTGCAAGACCAGTTGGCTAATTTCTTTTTCACCTTACGGAAGTACTATCCAGTCGCTACGCATCCCAAATCGTGGATCGAGGCTTTCTACGAATTGGAAACCTATTTGGAAAAGTTGCCCGATGGGGAGAAAATCGTATTTATCGATGAACTGCCATGGTTGGACACCGTCCGTTCCCGTTTCGTGGGGGCTCTTGAACACTTCTGGAATGATTGGGCTTCCGCACGAAAAGACATCAAGTTGATTGTTTGTGGGTCTGCAACTTCTTGGATGATAGACAATATCATCAACAATCGCGGCGGTTTGCATAATCGAAAGACACACCAAATTTTTGTCGCTCCTTTCACGCTCCGCGAAAGCGAACAGTATTTCCGCACGTATGGCTTCGGGTATAGGCAAAAGGA
Organism: uncultured Bacteroidales bacterium; assembly: GCA_900317715.1. Classification (GTDB taxonomy): domain Bacteria; phylum Bacteroidota; class Bacteroidia; order Bacteroidales; family WCHB1-69; genus F23-D06. The sequence continues at coordinate 2,295 of ONHS01000008.1, forward strand.
GATAGCGGAGTGCCAGATGGTGATGGGCGGCGTGGCTTACTATTATTCTTTAATGAGACCGCAAGAGAGTGTGGCTCAGAACATCGACCGATTGTTTTTCGCCAATAACGGGGAACTGACAATGGAATTTGAAAACCTTTACCGTTCCCTGTTTAAGCAAGCCGGCGACCATATCGCCATTGTCACTGCATTGTCCACAAAAGCAAAAGGCTTGACAAGAAAAGGGATTCTGGAAAAAACAGGACTGAATAACAACAAAAAATTCACCAGTACACTTGAGGAATTGGAAAAATGCGGTTTTATTCGCCAATATATTCCTTTTGATCGTACGAAACGTGATATTTTGTACCAACTAACAGATGCCTATACGCTTTTCCATTTCCATTTTGTCCTGGGAAACAGGTATCAGGACGAGGCTTATTGGACAAACTCACTCAACAGTGCCCGGTATCGTGCATGGAGTGGCTACGCCTTTGAAATGTTATGCCTGAACCATATTGGCCAAATTAAACAGGCTTTGGGCATATCGGGTGTCCAAAGTCGCGTCTGTAGTTGGATTAGCAAGCCGGAGGAGGGCTATCAGGGCGCACAGATAGACCTTCTCATTGACCGTGCAGACCAGACGGTGAATGTTTGTGAAATGAAATTTTCTCACTCGGAGTATGAAATTACCAAATCCGACGAGACCTCATTTGAAAACAAATTAGCGATGTTTTTACGGCAAACAAAGACGGGCAAATCCCTGATGTTCACACTTATAACGAGTTTTGGCTTAAAACAAAACACCTATAGCGGCCGGGTGCAACGCCAGATAACATTGGCGGATATGTTCAAATAGAGAATGTGCCGCATTTTCGCAACAATTCCGTAGAGACGTGACATGGCGCGTCTCTACAAACGGGAAATTCGGATTAGTATTCGAAAGGCGACACAAATGTGGCGAACGACTCGCCGTGCATGTCCTTTTCCGATGTAATCGGGTTCTCCACCTGCCAGTCGATGTTCAAATCCTTGTCGTTAAACATAATACAACCTTCGGAGGCCTTGTTGTAGAAAGCGGAACATTTGTAGGCGAAGACAGTGTCGTCCTCCAAGGCGGCGAAACCATGCGCGAAGCCGGTAGGCAGGTAAAACTGGCGGAAATTGTCGGCGGTGAGCAGCGTGGAGACATACTGCCCATAGGTGGGACTGCCTTTGCGGATATCGACGGCAAAATCGAGGACCGCACCGCGCAACACGCGCACGAGCTTGGCCTGCGCAAACGGCGGCTTCTGGAAATGCAATCCGCGCACCACGCCCTTCTGCGAACACGACTGGTTGTCCTGCACGAAATCGTCTTTGATTCCTAACTCTTTGAATCTTTGTTCGTTATAACTCTCGAAAAAATAACCGCGGTCATCCTTGAAAACCGTCGGTTCGATGATTAACAATCCGTCTATTTTGGTTTTGATTATTTCCATATTGTTTTGTGATTTTTCGATTTTTTCCTAGGGCTCGCTTCGCTCACCCTAGGCTGACATAGGTCGGGCCTTCAGCCCTTTTTGGAATATGTTTTTATTATCATTTTCGTATTACCTTCCGTTTACCCCAACTGCTAACTTCTAACTACTAACTGCTAACTAATACTAGTCTTCCGAGTTGTCCGCGATAAATGTCTGGTACTCCGACAGGAACTTTGCTTTGGAGACGAACCCGATGTATTTCCGATCGCGGGTGATGACGGGCATGTTGAAGTTGCCGGTGCGCTTGAATTTTTCCAATACCACTGCAGCGGTGTCGTCATCGTAGATAAATTCTTCGGGCTCAATCATCAGATCCTCGACGTGGACTGTGTCGTACAACTCCTGTTTAAAGATAATATCGCGGTGGTCGTCCATTACCAATAGGCCAGAAAAATAGTCGTTTTCGCCGACAACTACGAAGAGGTTGCGCTTGCAACGGGCAATGACCTCAGTATAGGTACGTAAAGTGCTGTGAATAGGGATGGTGAGGATGTTTGTGTCGATGGTTTGTTGCCATGAAATTTTGCGAAGTGCGTATTTGTCTTTGTTATGAGTTCTGAGATTGTCCTTTTCGGCCAAAGGTTGCGTATAAACCGAATATTTCTCGAAAGGATTCACGCAGAGATAGGAGCAGGCGGCAGTAATCATCAAGGGGATAAGTAGCGTGTATCCCGTTGAGGATTCAGCAATTAGAAACATTGCGGTGAGCGGTGCCTGCATCACGCCCGTCATCACACCCGCCATGCCCGCTAGGATGAAGTTCACATACGGCAAATCCACATGGAGGAAGACTTGTGATACGTATGCCACAAGGTAACCTACGAATGCACCTATGAACAGTGTCGGGGCAAAAACGCCGCCCACGCCGCCAGCCGTAGTGGTAAAAGTGGTGGCGAAGACTTTCATCAAGATAATGCCAAGAAGACCTAAAATCAAAAAGCCTTCGTGACCCATCAGTCCACGCAGCGGCGAGTTATTAAAGACGGAAATAAATTGCCCGTGCAGCAGATCGTTGATGTTATTGTAACCCTCGCCGTAGAATGCGGGGAAGAGGTAAATGAGCAACACCAGCAGCAAACCGCCAATGATAGCCCGTGTAGAAACTCTCTTGATTTTGCGCATCTGTTTCTCTATCCAACGCGAAACGCGCAGAAAATAGACAGAAACAAAACCGCAAAGAGCACCCAAAATGATGTAAAACGGAATATTAGCCACTGAAAAGCCCTGCGTACCATTGATGGTGAACATCACGCCTTGACCCAAGAAGAGCACGGACATCACCGTACCCGTGGCAGCGGAAAGCAGCAGTGGCAGAATGGCGCTGCCCGTCAAATCGAGCATCAGCACTTCGAAGGTGAATACCAATGCGGCAATGGGTGCCTTGAAGATGGCAGCCATGGCAGCAGTGGAGCCGCACGCCAGTAACAGCGTGGTTTGCTTCGTGTTAAGGTGGAAAAACCGCGCTACATTGGAACCGATGGCACTGCCGGTGAGCACAATCGGAGCCTCCAAACCCACGGAACCGCCAAAGCCGACGGTAATGGCACTCGCCACCATCGAAGAATATACATTGTGGAAACGTAACTTACCGTCACTCTTGCAGATAGACTTCAGCACGATGCTCACCCCGTGGCTAAGGTTGTCGCGCACTAAACGCCGCACGAACACCAAAGTCAGCAAAATACCAATAGGCGGGAAAATGAGGTAAAGGTAGTTGATGTCTGTCACCGCAAACGCCTGATTGACCAAGCGCGTGGTGAAATGCAGCAAGTTCTTGATAATGATGGCTGCAGCGGCGCCTAACACTCCTATCACCACACTGAGTATCAGCACAGTAACTCTGTCTGTGAAGTGCTTTTTGATAAACCGCCTGAACTTGGCAACACCATATAGAAAAAACTTGTTTTTCATATCTCAAACTTGGGGCGGCAAATATACATTTTTAAATCATTTATCGAACAGTCCACGCAATTTACCTTCCTTGTGGATGGCATCCAAACTGAACACCGCAATCACTTGCTGCTGATGCTGCAAACCGCCAAGAGGTTCCCAATGCATATTCCATGAAAAATAGCAATTTATGAACGATTTGCGTACAAGGTAAAGATAAAAATCGGTGCGATTGTATATTTTCGATTGATAAAACGGGTCTCCTTGGTTGAAATCGGCACCATAGATTCCATAAAAGGGCATTAGATTATCCCCATAATAAAAGGTGTTCTTCAATCCTATCCAACGCCAGTTTATCATGAATTCCAGCAGCACACCCTGAGGCATAGACTTGAGATGATACTCTCGATCACGCTGATAATCAAAGATATAACTCGCCCTTAACCACAAAACATCCAGAGGCGTAGGAGACGAAAAATCTATACCGATGTTGGGTGAGACAAGGGCCTCGTCGCACACGCCTTCCCTAGGGGTCGGAGGAGCATAGCTTGCTTTGTGGTTCATTTGCGCCACGCCGCCCACGAAATAACGGAAAAACCCTTGATAACTGTATTCACCATCAATGGTTATCCGAAACTTCTCGCGTTGGTCGGGTCGTTGCAGACCGCGCCAGTCGCACATCGCCTCCACATATCCGTGTTTGGATTGATATTGCACCAGCGCGCCTTGTATGTTCGGATGCGCGTACGCAATGGAGTCATATCGCAGAAAATCAGGCAATTGTCGAATAAAATATTTATAGGGTACAGCACCCAACCTCATCGAAAACCCCTTAATTTGGTACTGATAAAAGACCGTTGGATGGAATCTTACGTCACGCCAATTGCCGCCCATCGGCTGGATATAATGCACACCCGCTATCAGGCTGTGATCGCCACCTTCTCTGTCCATCAACCCCACGCCGATTTCCGGAGAAAGTCGAAAAGCAAACAACGTTTGGGGAATCTGGATCGGACCTTTGTATTCCCGATTGTCAAACCAAACGGCAGCATCTACATTATACAAGAAACGAGGTCTTAACGGTTTATTCTTAACCGTATCTGCAGGATTCATGGCCTGAATCGACAAGCAGACCATCGATACTAGTAATAATATTAACGCTTTTCTCATTTCGGCAGCAAACATACATAATTTTCGGTTTTCTCGAAATCATCATGCAACTTTTTCATGCCACTCACGTAAAAACTTTTCATGCAAAATGCAATATTTTGTATTTTTGCGAGTTGTAATAACTGGATGATTAAACGGACTTTAGGCATATTATTGATGGCATTACTGCTTTGTACAGCGGGTTTCGGTCAGAAAAAGACCGATTTCCGCACGTGGGAAGACAGTTTGATTCATCTGCGCAATGAAGTGATGGCCGAGTCCGACGAAACCACCCGATTAGCACTGAACGAGGATTTCATGTCACTGCTGGAGTCTGTGCTGCAAATGCCCGATGCCTTCAAGTTTACCTGGGATTCGGTCAACAATTTCAGCGTTTTGGCTTCTCCGGACAACGTTTTCAAGATTTTTACGTGGTATATTGTCAAAAATAACTACGATATTGAAAATTTCGGTTTCATTCAGGTTTACAATGAATCCCGGAAAAAGTACGTGCTGTACCCGCTATACGACAAGCGACAAGTCATCGATTATCCGAAGACGCAAATTGGCAATCACAACCGTTGGTATGGGGCGGTTTACTACAAACTGATTCCCGTGAAGGACAAAAACACAACTTATTACACACTGCTTGGGTGGAATGGCAATAACCTTTTCACCAATCAAAAATTGATTGAAATACTGCATTTTAACAAAGAAATGACCCCTATTTTCGGGGCACGGGTCTTCAAGAATTACACTGAAAAAGTGGCGCGCGTCATCTTTGAATACTCCAAAAATGCCACCATGTACCTTAACTATGAAAACCAAGAATATTTGGTCAATACGGGCAAATACAACCCGAAAACGCACGATTATGACTACAAAAAGATGCGTTGCGACATGATCATCTTTGAGGAACTCATCCCGATGGACGAATCCATGAAGAATGTGTCGGCTTACATGGTGCCCGAATCCAGTCTGAATCAGGGATTTATTGAGGAGGACGGGAAATGGATGTTCCTGAAAAGCGTGCGCGGCGCCAATCCCGACAAGGTGCGCCCCGATTATCAGCATAAAAACCGAAATTATTATTCAGTTCAATAATATGTCAACCACTCTGTATCCCTTGAAATTCACGCCCATCCTGAAGGAAAAAATCTGGGGCGGCAACAAAATCGAAACCGTTTTGCATCATAAAATCAGCCCGCTGAAGAACTGCGGTGAAAGCTGGGAAGTCTCCGGGCTTGTGGATGATGAATCCGTGGTTTCCAACGGTTTCTTGGCGGAAAACAACCTCAACGAACTGCTGGAAATCTATTTGACAGACCTTGTGGGAGAGAAGAATTACGAACAATACGGCCTCGGATTCCCGTTGCTGATCAAATTCATTGATGCTCAGGATAATCTTTCCGTTCAGGTGCACCCCGATGACACGCTGGCGCAGGAAAAATATGGCCAAAACGGAAAAACCGAGATGTGGCACGTGATTCAAGCCGATGAGGGTGCAGGATTGTATGTTGGTTTTAATCAAAAGGTTACGGAACAACAATATGTGCAAGCGGTTGAAGATGGTACGCTCGAATCTTTATTGAAATTCTACCCGGTAAAACCCGGCGACACCTTCATGATTCCCGCTGGAACAGTACACGCCATCGGCAAGGGTGTGCTGTTGGCAGAAATCCAACAACCTTCGGACATCACCTTCCGCATTTTCGACTGGAATCGCGTGGATGATAATGGGAAAGGCCGCGAATTGCATACCGAAGAAGCACTGGATGCCATCCATTTCGAAGAGAATGTGGGCGATTTTCTGGTGCATTATACGCCCGAAAAGAACAAAACCATCACATTGGTTCACTCCCCTTTCTTCAATACCAACCTGTTGGATATGAATATGCAGGTGGAGAAATCTTTTGGCCATCTGGATTCCTTTGTCATCTATATCTGTCTGGAAGGCAGCGCATTCCTCGTATCTGATTCGTTTAAGGAAATCTTAAAGACCGGCGAGGTGGCTTTGGTTCCCGCCGAAATCGACCATCTGCAAATCATCCCTGACGGAAACGCCAGACTTTTGGAGACCTATTGTTCATAAATGTTTCATTTTAAGCAGTTTGACTTAGAGCACGAGCATAGTACCTTGAAAATCGGTACAGATGCGGTGCTGCTTGCTGCATTGACCCAAGCCCTTCCTGCGCAAAAGGTTTTGGACATTGGTTGCGGTTGCGGCGTGATCGCCTTTTGTATCGCGCAGCAACTATCTAAAAGTCAACCTTTTCCTGAAGTTTTCGGCATTGATGTGGATGAAGCTTCCGTGAGAGAAGCGCAAGAGAACGCCACCCGTTTTCCCCTTTTGCCTGAATCGTGTTTCCATTTTGAGCAAATCAGTTTGCAAGATTTTGTAAATCAATGTGATAGTTTGAAGTTTGATTTGATCATCAGCAATCCACCTTTCTTCCATAATGATCTTAAACCTCAAGATAAAAGCAAGTTACAGAGTAAACATGGCGACGGACAACTCTCTTTTCAGGAGTTGATTGACGGAGTGGATGCCCTTCTAGCGCCTCAAGGACGCTTTGCCATCATTCTTCCATCCATAGAAGATGTTGAATTCCAAAAACTTACAAAAGATCGACTCTTCTGTCAAAAGGCCATTTACATCCGCCCCACCGCCGCAAAACCTGTTTATCGAGTCATTAGGGAATATACCCGCACACCACAACCAGAGTTAGAAAAACATCTCTCCATCCGAGATGCTAATCTGCAATACACCAATGAATATCTGGAAGTTGTAGAGCCGTACCTGATGCTAAGAGTTAGCAGTTAGCAGTTAGTAGTTGGACAACGGCAAACAACTAACAGCTAACAACCTAAATCCAAAAGCTAACAGCTAACAGCAAACAGCAAACAGCCAAAAGCTAAAAGCTAAAAGCCAACAGCCAGCATCATTCTTCGAAATCAATGATTTTCAGTTCTGTTTTGGCACGGGCGGAGGGGATGTGGTTAAAGTGCCACCATTCCGAGATGCAGGTCACGAAACCACTTTCGGTCATTACGCGGCGTAGCAATTTTCGGTTTTGAAGTTCTTGCGGGGTGATCAATCCGTCTGCCACCAGCTCATCCTCGTGGTCGATGCGCGCTTCGGAGCCGAAATAGTCGTGTGCTGAGCCCATCGGCAGGGGTGTTCCCCTGCTATCCATCAGGGTGATATCCACCGCTGCCCCGTAATTGTGCATTCCGCGACCTTTGGCGGGATTCGCCACGAAGGAGACATTGGGGGTTCCTTTTACCGCGTCCCACATCTCGCGCTGGATGCTGAGCGGGCGCGCGGCGTCATATATCAGCAAGGAAAGGTCGGGTCGTAATGATTTGAGCTTACGTTGCGCGTTCGCCAATTTTTGCGCCATGTCAGGCACCATAAAAGCGTGATTCAAGTCATGGTATAAAACATGACCCAAAAAGTTGTCCGGAGTGGCATACACCAGCTTCACCGCGATGGTGGAATCCACTTCGGCAATGTCTTGCAAGCCAAAATCTATCAAACGCTTTTCGAAATCCGTATATTTCTCATCCTCAACAACTTCCTCATCCTCATTTAGCGCAACTTTCTCTGTAGATACATTATGGTCTGTCGCCTGGTGACAAGACCAAGCGAAAAGCGCACAAAAGAGGAGTATTCCCGTCAAAAAGGGTCGGAACATATCGGTTATTCTACTGTGACAGCATCAGTTGCAACTGAACGCCTGCCTCGAAATTCATATTGTTGAATTGGTTGTTGTTCTTAGGTCTATTGATGGCCTGATCGTAGTACAACTTCATGCTGAGCAACCGGCTGAACTGATATTCTGCAGATGCGTTGATGGTTATATTCAAAGCACCTGAAGTCACCTGCTCATTATCCTCCGTGATTTTGCGCAACATCGTCATGTTATCCTTCAATCCGAAGCCTGCCGTCACATTCAAATCGCTGACGAACTGACGTTTAACACCAGAGAAGACCAAGCCGATCTTAATATCCTTGAAGCGGTAACCTGCGGAGAAAGCCACCTCCTTGGAGGTAGTCTCCGTAATTTGCGTGTTCGCAAAACTGAGGGAGATACTGCGAGTCTGTTTGTATTCGATCTTCAACAACATGCTGTTTTTCAAGGTCATATCAAAACCAATCAACGGAGCAAATTGTTCAGTCAACGCCATCTGGCTAAGCTCGCTCGTAGGAATAAAGTCTCCCAAAGTGTTATATGCGGTAGGATATCCGTTCTCGTCCTGCGTATAGGCAATGTTGGTAGAATAGTTGCCGACGTTGTAGTTACAAGTATAGTTATGAACAATAGAGAACGTTTGGAAGATCTTGTTCATCCCCTTGATCTTCGTCAAACCGTTATAGTTGAGGCGCCAGTTCGGCAACGGAATCTTCAAGAACGGAGAGAAGATGTCCGACTTTTCAGCGTCTTTGCCAAGGTAGGTGACGAAGAACGCACCCATCAACACATCTTGAGAGATAGCACTGTAACCCTCTGGGAATCCGGTTTCAGAATCAACTTCGCCGCTATAGTTGGGGTTCGACTCTGCGAAACGTTGGGCGATGGTTTGACGCACTTCGCGGAATTCTTGGAACAATTCGTCATGATTCTTGAAGAACGTACCTAAAGCACAGTAGGTCATACTGAAAGAACCTGAACGCTGCGGTGTATAGTGGGACACATTACCCATTTCATCCACATGGAAATACTCGGAGAAGTTCTGTGTGAAGTTTCGGTTGGCAGAAACATCGATTCGGAAATCGCGGAACGGCTCCACAGAAGCGCGGAAGTTCATCACCTCGTTCTTCGTTCGTTGATATGGAGAATTCATCAAGGAGTCGGTAGTCATCCAATGATTACGGGCACCTATCGCCAATATATCCGGCTGTCCACCGAACATAAAGAGGAATCCAGGACCGCTACTCTCTTTGGTATGTCCCACCAAAGTGGCAGAATACATATAGCCTGGCAATGTCGTTCCGCGGCCCAACGAATAGTTGGCGGAAACATTTCTCACCGACATGAGTAAGCGCACGGTTCCATCCAGAATCATCCTTCCAATTTCCGGTTTCTCTTTCAACGAATCGTTTTTGTCTCGCTTATTCTTTTTGTTCTTTTTATTGCCATTGCCGTCATCTTCCTCCTCGTCTTCTCCATCTTTCTTGGAACTGCGAGAATTGTCTTTGGCGTTGGTGTTCTTATTATTGTTTCTCGTAATACCTTGGTTCACTTTCTTCAGATAAGGAACTGAATTATACAAAGTTACGAGGTTTACAGTTGCGTTACCTTGCACATTTTGGGAGTTCTGAATCGTGTTACCCAAGTAAGACAGAGAGAGAGCGGAAGCTCTATACGTGTACATAGATGAGTAACGGGCATTGGCCGTGATGAACTTGAAGAGCGGGATCTTGTTGATAGGAATCTGGTACGTAGCGCTGAAATTCTGACGATAATCCGTGGTACGACCGCCGCGACCCAGACAATGCCAAATAGAATCTTTCTTCTCACGGGTGTCGATAAGACCATCCGGTTCATCGATACGCGCAGATGCGTCAGCCTTGAATTCCAGTTTCAAACTCTGGAAGATATCCCAGTTGAAGGCGTAATTACGTGTCCAATCGAAAGATTTCACGTAGTTGGTATCAATAATGATGTTGCCCTGGCTCTTCGGACGATACTTAAACTGTTGCATATCACGATGCAAGGTCGTACGGAAAGAGATATTCTTGGGCATCGGGGTGATGTTGAAGTCGCGAATCAACTGCAGCCATTTGCTCTTGGTCCACTTCGCATTGGAGAAAGGCCGGTAATTCTTAGGATTCGTGCTGAACGTGTAGCCGATTTCACCATTATGGATATATTCGTTGTTCATTTCCAAATCCTCATCACGCTGGACAAGTTCGGAATATGAGTAGGAGAAGTCGAGGTTTTCCACATCCCAAACATGCATTTTTGTATTTCCCTTGGAGAAGTCGCGCTCCTTACGCACATTCATCACGTTGACGTTCTGACGACGAACCACCTTATTGGTCAAATAACGCAAAGAGTCGCGCGCTTCAGCGGTCGGCAAGTCGGACAAATCATCCTTCATCTTCACATCTGGATTCAACGGGTTGTATTCCGGTTGCACGACGCCTAACGAATAGTCATAGTGGACAGGGATTTTAATATGCCAATTCTCGGGGAACAAAAGCTTACCACCATCAATATTGGTGGCCAAGTCAAAGTTGATATTCGTTTCGTGCGAGCGTTCTGTGATGGACTGCTCCAAAGCACCAAAACCCGGAGAAGAATAGGATCCTGAAAGGGTCAAGTCACCCACATCGGCCAAGGTCGTGCGGGCACGCAACAGGGCAGCAACGCCCTGACGGTCATCGAAGCCACTGAGTCTCAACTCATTAACCCACATCTCCACCGATTTAGGCAACATATCGTCATTATCATTCAAATTGACCTTCTTCGGGTTACGCACACCGATCATGATGGTGGTTACTTCTCCCAAATTCGGGTTACCCACCACCGTGATTATAGGATCTTCCTTGGAATAGGGCACTGACGAATAGGGCACAAAGATGCCCGGGTGCGATCCATTCCGAATAGCCCTGTTACGCTCTCTCTTCAAAGAGACCAAAGAATCCAGCGTAATATACAAGCGGTTCTTCTCTGGCCATATAGCGTTCGTATCGCGACCCACGCCCCAAGGGGTGATTTCGATCGGGAGCTCATATTCGTAGTAGTTCTCCGTGAAGTCGGAACCCAAACGGATGAAAGCGGTCACATCACCGGGACGCAAGTCACCTGACGAAAACACATCCTCCGCATGGATATACATTTGCAAATTATTGAACTGACGCAAATCGTAAGAGGTGTTCTTGTAGATGGCACGGGAATCACCATCCGGCAAATCCACCACCTTCATGGTGACAGATTGCTCGTTTTCTTCGTAAGAAGTGGCTGTCATGCCGTAAGCCGTCTCACGGACAATGCCCGGCGGCAACATATACGGAATAGGAACACGGTTTGCATTTTCCTCATAACTCACTGTACCAACGTAAAATGAGCATTCACCATCATCTTGAGTAGGAAGATACTCACCATCTTCGCGAAGATTCAAGTTGTATGTTCTCCAGTCGCTGCGCACCAATTCGAACGTAGCCAAACGACAAACAATCGGTTCCTCGAACTCGCGCATGAAGATACGCATGAAGCGGATGGAATTGAAGCCCGACATATTATTGACCACCTTTTCGGGATTATGAATAGGGATACGGAACTGATACCATTTTGTAACAGGACGATCGCCGTTGGGCAAACGCTCGGGGTGAGCTTCATAAATGTCATTGATGTAATTCTCACCCACCACCATCTTTTCAGGAACCAAATCAATGACATATTGATAATAACGTTCGTCCTCGCTCAGCGTGTTGTCGTTATTCATATCCTCCATGTTCGGGAGGTTGGTCGCAGAGGTAGGATAGCTTTCTGTGCTGTTATTTTCGTCAGGAGAGTTACCTTCAGCGTTGTTGAAGTATTTGTAACGTTCCACGATTTTCTTGTCTTCGGCATCATAATCACTGCCACGGAAGTAATGGTAGTTATCGGCGGAAGGGTCGGCAACAGCCATTTGGTAGGCTTGTGAACCGGCGCCGAAAGCAGCAGCGATACGATCGATGTAGTTTTCCTGGAAGTACTCTATTTCACGCACGTTGGGCAAACCATCGTAACCCACATCCTGATGCTCACGAGTTCCCGACTTGTTGGAGAAGGTGCTGACAATCAACTGTTGCGTTGGAATACGACCCCAAACCGTGAAATCCACATCATCATCAGAACCATCCTCAGGCAAGCCGTTCTCGAAGAATTTACGACCATCATGCAGAATATCCTCCGAGATATCACCAAGGTTGAAGTAAATCTTACCGCCCTTATGGTCTGGATTGTCGATGAAAGGATCCATCATCCAGAACTCAATATACTCATAGTTAGAGGATTCGAAGTCGGTTTGGTCGAATTTACGCATGATACCACCCCAACGAGTTTCGGGATCCCGCAATGAACCGTCTTCGTTCAAACCGCGAGAATAACCTTCGGAGCCATCCACATCATAGTTGTTAGCACCTCTTTCTGAAGGATAATAAGCGATATTGAACACCGTCATGAGCGTGGAAAGGCTGGTCGGACGTTCCTTGTATGGGAACAACTCCGGCTCATACACGGCACGCGCGTAAGGATACGACAAATCTTCCGCCGTGATGTTGGAAGGCACTGAAGAGCCGCTGTTGTAGAACAACGGGTCTATGATGTACCATGCCATACGAGCGCGGTTATAGCCGTAAGCCAACTGACGACGCACTGGAGCGGTAACCGGCACAGGGGTGGCCTCTGGGAAAAGGTCGGGTTGACCTTGCGGCGTGGAAGCCATCACCCAGTTGTTGATATTCATCAAATCAATGGTCGATTTCGCAGACTCGAAATTGTCAATGTAGGTGGTACCACTTTTACCAATCTGGCGAGAATGGCCAGGTATGAAATGGGCGAACTCACCGTCCAAATTCAGGTAAGATTTGGTTGTGGTATGATGAAAACTCAATAGGTCAATCGCTTTTGTGATGAAAGGAAGCTCGGTTTTATAGGCGAAATTCATACCCCAAATCAAGTTGTTGATAGGTTCATCGCCATAGTTGACCTTATTGGTGATAGGACGCTCGCTAAGATTCAGCAACGTAGCGCCGACTGTAAAGTCCGGGGAGAAGACATAATCCAAGTTCACACCGAACATGCGCTTATCGGTTTGATAGGCATCATCCACTTCGGGCGAAATCTGGATGGGGGTTCCTGAAGCCAAAATGCTCTGGTTGATAATCGTCACCACACCCATGTCATAGTTCACCGTGTAGTCCACATTCTCCGTCAGTGTGATACCGCCGGCGGTCACCTTCACAGATTTGGTGGCACCGCCACCTGTGAAATGGAACTCGGAACCATATGAAGAACGATAACTACCTTCGATGTAGTACTTGTTTTTGTTCGTAATCTGCTGCGCCATGGTCTTTGTCATCGTGTACAAAGAATCAAACGCATATTTATCAGCCAATTCAGGATCATCGAGCACCTTCCGCAAGTCTCTACCAAAGGGTTGCGTAGTGGGGAAATAGACACGACCGTTGCTGGAGTTAATGGTACCACCCACGAGTTGCGCACCATCTATGAAGTCGAAGATACCATCCGGCGTAGGATCCTGTTGTATGTTCAAATTATCCAAGCCCATCAAACGAATCAAGGGGATACCCTTCTGCGCACCCTGCGTAAAGAAACCGTTCGCCACACCCTCCGCATCACCGGTGTAAAGGATGTTCAAACGGAATTTCTCAGAAGAAACCTGATAAGCGGAGAGGCTATAGACGTTTTTCATCATCAAGTTCCACAAAGGAGACTTGACGTTCAGATTGGAACTCTTCAACAATTTGACTCGAATACAGTTCGGAGTCGCCACTTCGTTGGAGAACTCACCGACTTGATACACATGGTCGTCGCCAATCACCGTGTACTGGAATGCCACTGCCAACACCTGGTCAGAAGCCAATGCCGAATTCAAGGAGATGAAACCCAACTTCGTGTTCACCGTATATTCATTCGATGACAACAGACGGGCACTCTCCACTTTTTCATAGTCAGTTCCCGACTTCATACCAATAGACTGCATGTTGCTCGACACTTTGGAGATGTCGCGAATCAACGAGCTGTCCGCATATTGCGTCAAATTGTTGGTATAGTTGTCAGGAAGTTGACCTCCAGGATATGCTGGGTTATAGGAAATATTGACAAACTGAGGATCATACTCACCTAAGTCTGTGAATGCCACGACATTACGGTTGTTTGTGGTGGCCGCACCGACGGTCGTTCTCCAAACCTCAATCTTGGTAATCACGATAGGAGAGCTAACCAAAGGCAAGGTACTCAGATATTCGTTGTAATGTTCTTCGAAGAACTGGCTGAGGAAGAAGTGCTTGTTTTCTTCATATTCGTCTGCACGGAAATAAAAATCTGTCTGTTCTGCACCACCCGTCACAGTGATGTTCTGTGTGGAACCTTTCTTTCGGGAAGCGACAGCCGTCACGAATAAATTACCGAATTTGAGCTGCGTCTTCACACCGAAAAGGCTCTGGCTACCCGTGATGAGCGTGCTGTTCAGCGGGAACGTAATATCACCAAACTCAATGAGTTGCAAAATATCATCCTCTTTACCGTTGTACTTGAGTTTGATTTGATCCGTCTTCGTGGTCACAGCCAATTCATCCGTTGAGTAGTTCAAATTAAACTCGATTTTATCACCAATTTTAGCCAGCAAATTCAACTGAATATCTTCGTCAAAGTCCAATTGAAGTTGTTTACGCTGCTTCACCGGCAAGTTCCAGTTATCCGTTTGGGTATATTTGACACCCAATTTCAGTCCCACGGAACCTGAAGGGCGAATGTCAATCGTGTTACTACCGAAAATACCTTCAAATATCTCGCCACCGACATGAAGTTGCGGAATCAAACCGCTACCTGTACGGGAATTTCCTCTAGATCCAATACTCCGACTCTGGTTCTGCCAATAGTCGTGAATACTCTGTTGCAAATCGTAATCAATATACTCTTTGACATCCATATATGAGCCAGCACCGAAAGGTTCGTTGCCCGTCATATACTGGAAATTATACGTGTTGGTAATGGGGTCATAGATAATGGTCCGACCCACGCCAGGAGGATTTTGCAAATAAAACGGGTTGTCCGGATCAGGATTCAACGGGTTGATATCAGGTTGTGGTAATGTAGGAGGATTGGTATCCGGCGGACAAACAGGAGCTGGCTCTTGCGTTTCAGCCTTCTTGGGCAACGGCTTACGATCAACAGACCATTTAGCAGCCTGTAGTTTCGATAATCCGAAACAACCTAACAGGAGTGCTAATATGATACTATATAATATATAATGCTTTACTTTCAAATTTCCTCTTTTTGGTTTACAATAATTTCAACGCCTTCTTAATGAGTTCTTCTACAGTTAGTTGTATTCCTTCTGCTTTAATAATTTTATCCAAAACCGCTTCAGCGTTATTCTTCGGAAAACCTAAAGCGACCAAGGCAGATAACGCTTCATATTTATTATTATTGTATGCGACGTTAATTTTTGTTGCATCGGCCCAAGAAGCCTTCTTGGCCTTGTCTTTCAACTCTATCACCACACGTTGTGCCGTCTTCGTTCCAATGCCCTTCACCGACTGTATCGTCTTCACATCCTCCGTAGCGATGGCGTTCAGCACCTCCCCCACACTCATCGACGACAAAATCAGTCGCGAGGTGTTCGGTCCGATACCGTTAACGGAAATCAGCAGCTTGAAAAGTTCGCGTTCCTCTTCGGTAGCGAACCCATAAAGCACCTGCGCGTCTTCCTTCACGATGAAATGGGTAAGCAACTTGACTTCTTTTTGGTCCTTGATTTGTGAAAAAGTAGCCAAGGAGATGTTGATAATATAGCCTACCCCACCGGATGTCTCGACAATGACATACGCAGGATTCACTTCTTCTATGGTGCCTTTAACGTGGTTAATCATATCCTTAAAAATAAGCGGCAAAAATACAAAATTTGGGGCTACCCTCCTGTATTCATTTTACAGTCTCCTGTATAGGTGAATGGAATGCTGTTCTCTTTGCAGAAAACCCGCCAACGGTCTATGTAAAACGGTGTATTCGAAGCGTCTGCCATCACTTCCTGAAACGGGATAATGGCCAACAGTTCTTCCGGATCCATCCTCGGATTTTGTCTTAAAAAAAGGCAATCGATCCGCAAACCTGATTCCCAATCACCCTTCCAAATTTTCTGCTTTTGGGTGAGAATGAAGAAGATTTTATCCCCAAAACGGATGAAATTGCCACGCTTGCAGAGAAACGGACAGTCGAACTGGACGGTGTCCAAATCCACGATCTCGGTCTGCAGATGGTGTCTTCGGGCGTGATTGCGTATATTGTACTGATACAGCTTGTCTTCCGCATGACGAATGGAATCTGCAAACACAATCGCCCGGCCATGGTAATTGAACTCGATGGCACTGCTTCTTCGGATATGATAAGCCATATAGTCCGTCTCCCGACAAAGCATCCACTTTTTGACGGGACAAGAAATGCAAAACAAAGTGAGACAGACACTTGCACCCCAAAAGAATCTTCGGTTTTTTTGATAGAGCCATAGGCAGAAAAATAAGATAACTCCGTATAAAAGAATCACTTGCGGCAATCGGCAATCCAAATTCTCCGTCACGGCACCAGGAAGACTTTCAATGAAAGTGATGATTCTGTTCATCAGTCTGATTTCCAGTGTTAGCAGAGTGGAGAGATAATGAGCGAGAAACGGAAAGAGGGAGACGGGCAGCAACGCCACACCAGTGATGATGACTACAAACGAAAGGGTGATCACACACAAGTTCGAGAGCATGAAATAGTTAGGAAATTGGGCGAAATAGTAGATGGAAATGGGTGAGGTGCCAAGCTGTGCCGCCACAGAGACCGTCAACAGTTCCCAAAAATAGTTGCCCAGCTTCGTTCTGCACTTGTAAACGGCTGAAAGCTTCGGCTGAAACAGCACGATGCCCGCCACCGCAAGGTAGCTCAGCTGAAAGCCTACCTCGAAGAGAAGCAACGGGTTAATAACCAATAAGATAAACATCGACGCAAAGAGACTGTGGAAGACATTGGTATTCCTTCGCAGTAGCTGCCCGACCGCCACAAAGGAGAACATCGTGGCGGAACGGGTCACCGATGGAGCCAGTCCCGTGATGTGCGCGTAGAGCCAAATCACCAACATCACCAACACACTTTTGAAAATCTTGGAACTGCGAAACAGGTCTAAGGGTTTCAATAAGAAGTTAATAATCATAAAGATAACACCGACATGCATTCCCGAAACACACAAGATGTGACTCACGCCCGCCGAGGAATAGGAGGCTTTTAATTCGGGATCCAACGTATCGTCATCCCCTAAAAGGATGGCCTTCAAAATGTCGAATTCATCGCCACTCATCCCAGCCGTTATATATGTGTTTATCAATCGATTACGGATGTTCTGGGCGACATATTTCAATCGATTGGCGGGTGCATGTCCAAAGCATTGCCAAGCGCCATCGTGCACAAAGCCAGAATAATAGATGCCACGCCGTCGCATATATTGCTGATTGTCAAAAGCATCTGGATTGTGCGGAGGTTCAATGCGAGATAGGTTCGTATGCACAAATAGCAGATCGCCATAGCGTAACTCTTGAGCCTCATCGGAAGGCTGAAGATAGAGCAGAATTTTGGATATAAGCTTTTGGTTTTCTGGTGTTTGCAACAGTTCTGCCACTACTTTCACACTCTTTTCCCTTGGTGTTGGTTCTTCTGATACACGCACCACCCAATCCGCATTTTCCTCCATCGAATGATCTGGCAAGGGAGGATGTAACTCCTTGTTTGTTATTAAAATACCAACAAACAGAAACGATGCGGTCATTACGGTTGTCGTAACCGCCCGCCATTTGTATGCTTTGACGAACGAACATAAAATCGTGACAACAAACAGCATGGCGGTCACATAAGAGATCTTATCGCACACCTTATCGGAAAAATCTCCAAAGTAGGCGATCATAATACCGACCAGATACGGCAACAGCACTTTCACTATGGGATAGTTTTCAAGTTTCATACAATTTTTTGTTTTAGGTCAAACCATACGTTTTCTCTTGGCAAAGATACGCCAAGGAAGGGCGTTTGTCAAGAGTTTTGGAAAATTTTTTTGTATTTGATTTTCAAACAAATACAAAAAAATTTTAACTATTCAAATTTGAATAGTTAAAATTTCAGATGGTTTTTCGCAAGAAAAGGGTTATAAGATTACCACAACGGCATTCGTCGCCTTTTGGCGCACGCCCTTCGGCAACGTAATGGTATATTCGTCGCCTTTTTTGGAAATGGTAGCCTTTTCGAGAGTACCCAGAATGGTGGCTTTGCCTGTCTTCACGGGTTTCTCCAGATTCTTGAAAGTAAAAGTAGCGGGAACAGCCTCATTTTCAGGAAGTAGCAACAATGCGTAACGTTGTCCTTCCTTATTCTGCGTGAAGCGCACCTGACCATAACAATACGGATAGCAAGGGCGCGTCTCATATATCGCTCTTCCATTGATATTCAGCCATTTACCCATGTCTTTTAAACGCTCCACCGCGGTTGGCGGCAGCGTGCCTTCGGGCGACGGACCAATATTCAGCAGGAAATTACCGCCTTTCGCCACGATATCTATCAACAAGTGTATCAGACGGTTAGTCGATTTGTAGTTGTCCGTGGGGACGTATGACCAAGAGTCGCCCATCGACATGCAGGTTTCCCACGGATAGGGTAGCAACGTATCGGGGACTTGCTGCTCAGGCGTGCGATAGTTTTCGAACTTGCCGTGCACACTGCGATCCACGATGATGAGGTCGGGGTTATTCGCGCGCACATCCTTCGCAACGCGCTTCATATCAATGTCTTGAATCCAACCTTGGCAACCTAACCAGTCGCGACATTCGTCATCCACGCTCCATTCCGGGCGCACCCAGCCACCATCGAGCCACAGGATGTCAATATCACCGTAATTGTTGGCCAACTCATGCAGTTGCTTACGCGTAAAGTCGCAATATTTCTCCCATCTCTCGGGATGTTTTGCGGGATCGTAGTTTACGTTGCGGTCAGGGGTGGCCCATTCGGGTGCCCAATAATCGGGACAATGCCAGTCGGGTTTCGAGAAGTACAATCCCGTCCAGAGACCCTCGCTGCGGAAAGCTTTCACCAATGCGCGCGTCACATCCGCATTTGAATTCGTGGAAAACGGACAATCCTTGCCCGTAATCGAATAATCGGTCTCCTTCGTATCATACATGCAAAAACCATCGTGGTGTTTTGTGGTGAAAACGAAGTATTTCATGCCGCAATCACTAGCCAATCTCGCCCATGATTCCGGATCGAACTGTGTCGGGTTAAAAGTTTTGTTAAGTGCCTGGTATCTAGCCTTATAATCCGTGTAGGGTTCGCCATTCCGATCAATCCACGGTTCGTTGCAAATTGACCACGACTCCACAATTCCCCACTGCGAATATATCCCCCAGTGCATCATCAGTCCAAACTTCAAATCCTGCCATTGGTCAATGCGGTTCAGGATCACAGGATCGGTTTCAAACTGCTGCTCGGACTGAGCATATATTGTTGAGAATGAACAAATTGTCCATAATATCAACGGAAGGAGAAATATTTTTTTGAATATCATTATATTAGTTTTTTAATCATACAATATTTTTGGCTGTTGGCTGTTAGCTGTTGGCTGTTGGCTGTTGGCTTTTTGCTGTTGGTTGGTTGTTGTTAACTGCTAACTGCTAACTACTAACTACTAACTGCTAACTGCCAGGCTTCTCGCACCACCTTTTCCATCGATTCCTCGTCGAAGCCAACCTCTTTGTAAAGATGGGGAATATCGCCGTGGGTGATGAAACGATCGGGAAGAGCGATGTGCATCAGGTGCGGTCGCGTTGTAGCGTTGCCACTCATCGCGTCTCTACGGTCAATGAATTCAGCAATTTCGGAGAACAACCCTCCCTTTTCTGTACCGTCTTCAACCGTAATCCATACTGGATAATCGTCAAGATATTGCTCTAACGCACTTTCATCCAACGGTTTAAGATATCGAACATCGAAATGGGCTGGCGTAATGCCTTCCGCCTTCAATTGATCCAACACTTTTTGCACATTGTTTCCCAAAGGTCCAATGGTCAAAATCAGCACCTTTTGGCCCTCACGAAGCAAACGGCCCTTGCCAATAGGCAGAATCTGCGGTTCGTTGTGCCAATCGACGAGCACTCCACGTCCGCGCGGGTAGCGAATCACGAACGGAAGTCCTTGATTCTTAGCATTATGATAAGCCGTCACCATCAAGTTACGGAGCTCGTGTTCATTATAGGGAGAAGCGATGATAAGGTCAGGAATACAGCGCAGGAACGCCAAATCGAATGAACCTTGGTGCGTTGCACCGTCCTCGCCGACCAGTCCCGCACGGTCGATACAGAAGATGACCGGCAGTTTCTGCAATGCCACATCGTGAATCACTTGGTCGTATCCGCGCTGCAAAAATGAAGAGTAGATGTTACAAAACGGCACGTAACCTTCTGTGGCTAAGCCTGCTGAGAAGGTAACGGCATGCTGTTCCGCAATACCCACGTCAAAGACACGCTCTGGAAACACGTTGTCCATGATCGTGAGCGAGCAGCCTGTGGCCATGGCCGGCGTAATACCCACCACTTTCTCGTCCTCGCGCGCCAACTCCAAAATGGTATTGCCGAAAACATCTTGATATTTAGGAGGTTGCTGTTTCTCTTCCGCACGAATAATTTGCCCCGTATCGGGATCGAACTTGCCAGGAGCATGGTATTGAGTCTGGTTTTGCTCCGCCGCCTCAAGGCCCTTGCCTTTCACCGTAAGCACATGAAGCAACTTCAAACTCGGAAGTTTCTTCATGGCCTGCAACGTCTTCACCAAATTAACCACATCATGACCGTCTGCAGGGCCGAAATAACGGTAGCCTAAGCTTTGGAACCAGTTGCTTCCGCCGAAGAGCCAACCTTTCACGGAGTTACCCATCTTACTGAAGAAATTGGTAACTCGGTTAGGATGATTGGTACGGAAAGTGAACGCATTCCAAAGGCGGTTTTTCAAACGGTTATAAGCAGGGGAAGTGGTGATGGAGAGCAAATATTTGCTCATCGCACCCGTACTCTTATCAATGGATATCTTATTGTCATTCAAAATGATAAGCATATTCACATCGCGGTAGGGAGCCTGGTTCATAGCCTCGAAAGCCATGCCGCCGCCAATAGCACCGTCGCCGATGACAGCAATGTGACTACGCGTCATGTTGCCTTCCATTTTAGCCGCCACCGCCATGCCCAACGCCGCCGAAACCGACGTAGAGGAGTGTCCCGTGCCAAAGGCATCGAATTCGCTCTCCCCACGGTGAGGAAAACCGCTGATACCATTGTAACAACGGTTCGTGCAGAACTGTTCCTTTCTGCCAGTCAATATCTTATGGCAGTACGCCTGATGACCTACATCCCAAATCAGCTTGTCGTTCGGGGTGTCGAAAACGTAATGGATGGCCACCGTCAACTCTACTACCCCCAAACTAGACCCAAGGTGACCGGGATGCTCGGCCGTCTGCTCAATGATGAAATGCCGGAGTTCATTGCACAACTGCGGTAACTCATTGACAGACAGCTTTCGCAGGTCTTCTACATTATGAATATGAGACAATAGATTTTCCATTGTTTATCCTATTATCTTTTGATAAAAGTCGATGATTTTCTGCGCGATGACCGCATTGTTATGGTTGACTGAGATGTAATGCTGCGCATTTTCGCTGATGATGGAGCAAATATCCGGCATCGACACGCATTTGTTCACCACCGCCACGAACTCTTCCGGCGTATTGGCAATGAAAAGATGCTTGCCATCCTGCACATCCAGTCCCTCCGCACCAATGGAAGTGGTAATGACCACCCGGCCTAACGCCATGGCTTCCACAATTTTAATGCGAATACCGCTGCCCGAAAGCAAAGGCACCACCATAATGTCGTGATCCATCATGAATTCGTTGGCATCCGGCACTGCCCCGACCACTGTCACGTTCT
This sequence comes from uncultured Bacteroidales bacterium, assembly GCA_900317715.1. Taxonomy (GTDB): domain Bacteria; phylum Bacteroidota; class Bacteroidia; order Bacteroidales; family WCHB1-69; genus F23-D06. The sequence continues at coordinate 24,570 of ONHS01000008.1, forward strand.
TATCCTGACGGTTTCGGATGCTGTCCGGAATATCGTGACCCGCCAGCGTGAAGGTCAAATCGGGATGTGCCGTAAGAATATCCGGCCACACCTCATCCAAAAACCATTCAATACCCTCCACATTAGGCGACCAATTCATGCTGCCAAGGTGAAACAACGACGGATGATCAGTTGCGATGTAGTCATCATCCTCCATGTCATAATTATCGACATTAATGCCGAAAGGAATGACAACACCGGGGACATTGGGCATCGTATCGTGAAAATATTGATAATCAGGCTCAGAAATAGACATATAACCATCTACCTCCTGCAGAATTTTGCGTTCCACGCGTCTCAGTTGGTGCGCATTGACCTTGTAGGCCAATTTCATCACTGGATTATGCTCATTTTCAGACAGTCGCTCCCAAATCTGATGCTCAATATTATGCAGTCGCATCAGTATTTTGGCTTTCGAATATTTCCGGATCAACGGAATGTAGGGAGCCATATAGATGGACTCGATATGAATGATGTCAAAAGTCTCACTTTTCAGAATCTGGGTCAACTTATTGACCATGTTTTTGTGATAAAAACGGCTAATCTGGTAAGAATTTCCCGTGAATAGCGTTTTCAGAGCTTCGATTTTGTGCGGGGTAGTGTCAATATACACCGATTCGAAACGAGTTTTTTCCAAGTAAGACTTAGAAAAAGCCGATACCATGAAAGGATGCTTCGGAGTAGCCACCGCCACCACTTTCACATCCATTCCACTGTCTAACAGACACTGTGTGATGTTGTTAATGGCGATACAGCCACCATCAATGGCGGGTAAAGGCGTTTTATGACAAAGTTGCAGAATTTTCATGTCTTGTACGGGTAAATAGTTTGATTTTTTTCAATTTATCGATCATTCTGGTATATGTATCGGGTGACAGCACGGCGGTATCCATCGTTGCATGGTAGGTCAGAAAAATACAGAGTGGCAGTAAGATAAACGACGACAGCCACGTGCCAAACCACACAGGCATCACGTTTCCCTTCGCAATTTTCTCGCCTATCATGGAAAGGGCAAAATAGATAACGAAGAAGAAAACCGTCAGCACAAGAGGAACCGCTATACCTCCTTTGCGAATGATGGATCCCAACGGTGCTCCGATGAAGAAAAAGAGCAGACAAGCGACTGCCAAACGATACTTCTGCATCAATTCAATCTGAAAAGTCCACAAGTTTGAGGTGCGATAAGTGGCTTCGTCATAGTTGAATTGCATGGAATACATGGAAGAACGGGATGCGTTTTCGGCGTTGCTCAACACACGGGAGCGCAATTCAGACGGCAAAGAAGCAACATCCAGTTTTTTCGAAACGGTCTGTGAATCAAAACCTTCATTGCCGCGAATATAACTGTTGAAGAAGTACAAATTGTTGAAAAACATATTCACAGTATTGTCCTCAACCTCTCGGATTTGGACTTTCATCGTATCAATTTTCTCTTTCAACTGTCTGGAGGTCAACGTAGAAGAGTGTGACTCAAAAAGATTGGCATCCACTTGGCTCAACGAGAAATCCGACATGTCGAACCGTCTGTACTGCTTGTCAAAAGTGGCACGCATCAAGGGGAGCTGCGTACGATGAGGCCTCCTACCCACGGAGGAGGATTCATCCCAAAAAGAGCCGTTGTTGAGCGTGAAGAGCAGATAATGTTTATCCTCCGTAATCTTCATAGTGCCTGATTCAGCGTATGTTACGGATGTATTTCCCTGTCGGCGGGAGTGGTCGTAGATGAGGATATCTTTAATGGTTTCGCCATCAGGCATTTTCTTGCCCACGAGAATGGAATAATTGTCAAAACCGTCATAGAAAACCCCTTCCTCAATGTTGAGGGCAGGTTTCTGTTCTTGTATGTCATACAGTAACATCCTGAGTTTCAGGGTAGCATGAGGAATGATTTGATCGGAGAAGAGAAAAGAGATGCACGAAATCACCACAGTCAGCAGGGCGAGCGGGGTCATCATTCTTCGCGTCGAGATGCCCGCTGATTTCAGCGCGACAATCTCATAGCGTTCACCCATATTTCCGAAAGTCATCAACGATGCCAACATCACGGCCAGCGGAAAAGCCATGGAAGAGAGCGAGATGGCTGCGTAGAACATCAGCTTCAGCATCACGCTAATTTCCAGACCTTTGCCCACAAGTTCATCCACCCATTTCCAGACGAACTGCATGAGCAACACAAACAAGGCCACAAAAAAAGTCAGGACAAAGGGGCCGAGAAAGTTCTTGCAAAGATATCTATTGATGATTTTCACAGGAGAAGCTATTAGTAATCTCCCAGTGTTTCAGGGAGTTGAGCTAAGGCAGCAGCCGCTTGCTCATCGTTAGGCGGCGTACCGTGCCACTTATGCGTACCCATCATAAAGTCCACACCTTGACCCATCTCCGTCTTCATGAGGATGACGATGGGTTTCTGGTTGCCAGCGAGCGTTTTGGCCAATTTCAGGGTATGGAGGCAGCTCTTGATGTCGTTGCCATTCATATCCAACACCAACCATTGGAAAGCTTCGAATTTGGCGCGGAGGTTGCCGAGATTCATCACAGCATCCGTGCTTCCGTCAATCTGTTTCTTGTTATAATCAACCGTAACAATCAGGTTGTCAACATGTTTTGCACCTGCAAACATGATAGCCTCCCAATTTTGTCCCTCTTCCAATTCGCCATCGCCCGTGAGCGTATAGACCAGGTGTTTGTCTTGATTGGCCTTTTTGGCGAGCGCCGCGCCGATGGAAACGGAGAGTCCCTGACCGAGCGAGCCGGAAGCGACCCGGATGCCGGGAAGACCTTCCACAGGAGTGGGGTGACCTTGCAGACGAGTGCCTATCTTACGAAATGTTGCCAGCTCCGACACCGGGAAATAGCCTCTACGAGCCATCACGCTGTACAGCACCGGACTGATGTGACCATTGGAAAGGAAGAACATATCCTCACCATTTCCTTCGCGTGTAAAGTGCTCAGGATCAATCTCCATCACATCGAAATAGAGGGTCGTCAAAAAATCCGCACAACCTAACGAGCCGCCCGGATGACCTGACTTTGCACCGTGAACCATGCGAATAATATCTCTGCGCACCTGCGCCGCAACATCTTGTAACTTATTGATTTCCATAATAATATATTATTTCCTATATATAAGAATGTTTAATTTCCCTATTTTTGAAATATGCGGCAAAGATACATTTTTCTTGTGAACGTTTTTTGGTAATTTTATCGCATAAAAGAAAAGGATGTCGCATTACAACACCCTGTCCGCGTTTTGCGCGATGAAACTCTTCCAGTTCGGGGCTTTTGTTTTGCCGAAGACGACCTTTTGCTGGAGATGATGACAGACGGCGACGGCTAAGGCGTCCGTAGCATCCAGAAATTCAATTTGTTGCGAAATAGGGTACATCCGGCAGAGCATGTCGGAGACTTGCTCCTTGGCGGCGTTGCCGTTGCCGGTAATGGCTTGCTTGATCTTGCGCGGCGAGTACTCGTACACCTCCATACCCGCGTGCAAGCAGGCGGCAATCACCACCCCTTGCGCACGACCCAACTTCAGCATCGACTGCACATTCTTACCGTAGAACGGCGCCTCAATCGCCAGAATATCAGGATGATACTGCTCCACCAACCCGTTGATACGCTCGTAAATGTACTTCAACTTGGCGTATGCATCCGACATCTTCGTCATCTGCAACACACTCAACACCTCCACCTCGGACTTGTTCAGCTCGGTGTTCAACAACGCATAACCCATGATGTTCGTACCCGGGTCGATGCCTAAAATTTTTCTGCGTATCTTGTTGTCATCCATATTGTTGGCTGTCAGCTATTAGCTGTTGGCTTTCATGAAAAACAAATTTTGTTCGTCCCGTAATCGATAACCGCCTTGTGCATGACACAAAAGTCGTTGCCTAAAATCATCTGCACGGGTTTTTGTTTCAACGTTTGATAGGCCGTATTGATGTGCGTGAAATCGATCACCGCAACATTTTCCAAAAGCTTTTTGTGGAAACGACCGAGCTTGAAGTCGGGCAGATCCGCCACCAGCACTTCGAAGCCTGCACCGCCAATTCCCGCGTTCACGCCTTCGTTGGCCTCCATCTGCAATTCGGGAAGTATCTGATCCACAAACTGTTTGTCAACACAACTGTGCGATGCGCCCGTGTCAAGCACAATGCGGATTTTCACCCCCGCCACCGACCCGTTCAGCAACGTGTGGTAATCCCCTTTTTCTAATTCTACAACTTTTAATGAAGATTTGTACATTTTTTTTTCCCGCTAACTGCTAACTACTAACTGCTAACTACTAACTGCTAACTACTAACTGCTAACTAATTACAGCCAATGTTTCTTAATAAAGAACACAATCAACACCACCGAAATCAGCAAACAGATTCCGATCACATAGAGAAAAGCAAAGGGAGAGTTTGCCATGGGGAGACCGACGTTCATACCGTAAAGTCCTGATATAAAGGTCAATGGTAGCACAATGGTGGAGATAATCGTGAGCATGCGCATGATTTCATTCGTCTTGTTGGCCTGCAAGGAATCGAACGTGCTCGACAAGCCGGCCACCAATTCGCCGTAGTCATCGACCATATCCCACATCTTCTGGTAGAAGTCCAAAATATTACCCCAGTACTCTTCCATATCATCGGCGAAACCTTTCACCTCGCCCGACTCAAACATCTTAAACAGACGGAGTTGCGGCTTGAACATGGTGTTCATCTGGATGATGTTTTTCCGGATGATGGAAATCTGCTCAATGATTTTCTCTGCCCTGCTGCTGAACAGCTCGCGACTGATGAAATCAATTTCGGTGCCGAGTCGCTCCACAATCAGGAACGTCTCCTTCATCATCCGATATAAAATGTGGTAAAGCATAGCATCGGAGGTGCCGCTGATTTCGTCCTCGTCCTCCGGTTCCGGGTCAATTTTTTTCAGATTGAAAAGATCTTGCACCACATAATGCGAATTTCCAACGGTAATCAGGTAATCCTGACCCCAGAAAATCTTGGTTTCTTCAGTTTTCACCAATTTCGTACGCTGATCCAGCAACGGAAAATGCAAGACCAGGAAGAAATAGTCGTCGTAAATATCTATTTTGGGACGTTGTACAAAACTCGAACAGTCTTCTATATCCAAAGGGTGAAAGTGGAAGTTATCCCTCAAAAAGTCCAAATCTTCAACGGTTGGATTGGTGATATGATGCCATTTATACGCACCGAAATTAATGGTGTCAACCATAGATAACCTCCTTTCTTTTAATGGGTTAGAAAACTAAATACTACATATTGGCGCAAAAATTTTACGAATGGCAAAAATACACTTTTTTTGGAAAACTACACTCACAATACGGTCACGGAACCTTTGAACATATACGCCTTGCCTTGGGCGTTTGTGCAGCGGATAATATAAGTATAGACGTTGTTGTAGTAGATTTTACCTTCCACTTCGCCATTCCACCTGAAATTTTTGTCTGTGGAGTAGTAAACCATCGATCCCCAGCGGTTGAAAATACTGATTTCAAAATCTTGGAAAGAGCGTTGCATGGGTTCAGGAATGCTGAAATAATCGTTCAAACCATCACTCTTGGAAGGCGTGATGGCATTGGGCAAAAGGAGCTGAAACTCACAAGGTTCGATGGTATATCTTGCCGTGGACTCGCAATCCCCTTCGGTGGCGGTCACACTGTATATTCCAGGCATCGTCACCGTGATTTGCGGCATACTTTCACCCGTACTCCATTGATAATCCGTCATTTCCGTAATCACCGACAATTCTGCCGACAGCCCTTCGCAGAAATCCGGAGTGAGCGATATAATCTGCACGGCCGTATCCACAACCACCAAATGGAGCAGCACTACACTGTCACAACCCTGTTCCGAAGTCAACATGAGCATTCGTTGCAACGTGTCGGCATCTACCGTTTCAGCCGCAGGAATCGTGAAACCGTAGGCATTATAACCGTCGCCCTCGCAAACCACATCTTCAACAAGCCTTTCATATTGCTCATTTACAACAAGTTGAAGCACTATCACACTGTCACAATGACCTGTAGAAAGGTGCTGCTCATACGTATAGGCACCCGGTTCCTCCGTCATGGTCTCATCCACCTCGAAGCCGTTTTCCCAATAGGTACCCCCTTGGCAAACAGCGGCAGAAAGCGTATCATGATAACTGGGCCAAACAGTCACATTCACCGTGTCGCTGTAGCTGGTACCGCAAGTGGCGGTAATCCATGCGCGACGCAGATGGAACGTGGAAACCTCCGGAATTTCCGGATATGTGTAGTTTTGCATATTCGTCACGCCCGGCGCATCAGCCCAAGATTGGCCATCGTCGGAAAGTTGCCACTGATAACCGCCGTCATCGCCACCGGAAGCCTCATCGCCTTGGAAATCCAACAACGACTCTCCTTGGCAAATCGACTGATCCGCTGTAATCGAACCAGGGACTAATTCATCATGCAAATTTCTGAGTATCAATGAATCAGAAGCAAGGCATCCCAACAGATCCGTCACCGTGAAAGAATAAGAACCCGCCGCCGCATTGTTCAACTGCGTGGTAGTGGAAACCGCATTGCCTGCGTTATCTTTCCACTGGTAATTCAGCGGGGTCTGACCGCCCGTCACGCTGGCAACGGCGGCACCCGTAGAAGCTCCATAACAAACGACATGCGACACATTTCCAATCGCCGCAGACATGTTATCAACACTCACCGTGTAGGTGACAAGACTGTCGGCGCCATGCGTCGTCAGCAAAGTGTCCGTCATCATACCCGCTGCGTTGAACGTATGTCCGCACCATTGCAAGGGGAAGGCAGCAGCACAAACGGTCGTATCCTTCACCACGCTCACATTCGGGTAGATATACACCTGCTGCCATATCACCGAATCACATCCCTCTTGGGTACTGAGCAAATATTGGAACTGCACATCCTCGGGAGTGACAAACGTAATATCCGCAGGGGCAAAATAATAGGGTAACTGATTCTGTATCAGATATAAAGTGTCGTGAGTCAACGTACTGTGATATACCGTCAAATTGAGGGTGATCACACTGTCGCAACCATGGATGCTCACAAACGAATGCGTATATTGCCCTGATTCCGTATAAGTGACCCCATTGAAAACAACGCTGTCGCACACAGCAGCTCCTAACGCATTGTATATCTGATGATAAACCGACACCACCACCGAAGTGTCGTAGTGACAACCGAACGTATCCGTTAAGGTCACCGCATAATATCCCACCGTATCTTGAGGCAAATCCGCTGGCGGGGAAACTGTCCAAACATTTTGTACACTATCCATCAACCACGGTCCTTGCACCCCAATCGTGAACATATCCGGATTCTGGTTCAGCATCACCGTATTATCCGATGCATTGCCTATGGTGATAGCATAGTTCGAATTATTGCAAATGTTTGGATTAGAAACATTTACAATAGGATTGGTCAACCTTTCCACAGAGTGCGTGGCCGTTGCGCTACAACCATGCTCTTCCGTAACGGTCACCACGTAAGTGCCTGTCGTAGTGACTTCTATCGTGCGTGTCGTATCGCCCGTACTCCATAGGTAAACAAAGCAACTATCCACAGAAAGGATGGCCGAAGAGTCAAGACAGAACACCGCAGGTCCCGTGATAGACACCTCAGGATATTGAAAAACAGAGAGTTGCAACACCACAACACTGTCGCAACCATGATGGTTGGTGAAATGTTGCTGATACTGACCGCTTTCCGTATAGGTGACGTTATTCCATGTATAACTCTCGCAGACAGTCGTATCCACATACACCGTATCGCGCATGTAGAACGTAATCGGCAACAGCGTGTCGTAGCTACATCCTTGTGAGTCAAACAATTGGAAATGATATAGAACGGTAGTGTCGTGCGTAAGCGTGACCGGGGGCGCGAGAAGGAAAAGCGTGTCGCTCAGCGTCTCCATCCACGGTCCATCCACCTCCACATTCGTCACATCCGTATAATCCACCGTGGTATAGTCGGAAGACAACGCCAGCTCCCAGCCAAAAATATAACCATTGTCAATGCTGTAACCGTCCATCACTTCAATGTACCACGACCCGTTGAGCGGACATCCCACCAAACTTTGGAAAGACTGATCTGGATGATAGAACTTGGTGCCCGCCGCCACATTGGAAGAGTCGAAAACAGGATTGGTACCATTGCCTACACTTTGCGAATGGGCATTGACCGAACGATAAATCAAACTTCCGGTGCCAGGAGCGTACGTATATCCATGCGTGCTATTATTCGACCAACAATAATTCCATCCTGTGCCCGGAGCATTGTTTGGAGTCGTTTCATCACATGGATGGCTATTATCCGCATAATCGTAGGCGATGCCAAAGTAGGTCCAGTTATAGGCATTATTCCCATTCTGCCAAGCGCGGGAATTGGAAGGGATCGAAGAACTGCAAGAAGATGTTGACGAACCGTTAAATCGTAGAATATCAGCCTTTTGTCCATTAGGACAGGTAAGGTTAATATACAGATCCCCGGCATACGAATGCTCCAGGTTCAACCTGACGTACAGAATGTCATTCACATTGTTCACCACCGCATCTTCAGAGAAGGTGGAGAAGGTCAACGGGGAACGGTAAGAACAACCATGTGGTGAACAATACACACCATCGGGAAGGAAAACCGTATCCGTCATTGACAGCGTCGCTTCATGACTGCCAATGACGATATTGGAGGTACTGCTATGGCCTATGGAGAACAAGAAGGTATCTCCGGCGCACAAGGTCGGAAGATCCACATCCACAATCTGGTTCATCACCGTGGCGGTCACCAAGACGGACGAAGTGTCGCTGCACCCATGCTCATCGGTGACCGTTACCGTGTAACGACCTGTCGTATTGACATTTATGGATTGCGTTATCGCGCCATTGCTCCAAAGGTATGCAGCATTGCTGTCGGCAGTCAAGATGGCAGGATCCCCGTTGCAAATCACGGGTATTCCGGAAATATGAGCTTCCGGCAACGGCAGCACCGTCAAACGCATCATCAAAACGCTGTCCGATCCGTTATAAGAGACCAGCGTGTCGTACTGAATGCCTGCACTGTCGAAAACGGCTCCATTCCAAGCGAAGGGAAGCTCGCTTTCGCAGATTGTACTGTCCTCCATGGCATCAACGTTATAAAACACTGTCAACTCTATCGTTAGAATACTATCGCACCCCGCCACATTCGTCAGTCTTTGCACGTATGTTCCCGTGGTGTCGTAAGAATAACCATTCAGGACGTATGGAAGATTATTTTCTACAATGGTCACTGGCAAAACCTGCATCGTGGAATCGAGGACGTTGAGGGTCAGCGCCAAAATGCTGTCCACACCCGTGGAGGCCGTCAGTGTATCGTATTGCGTACCAGCGGTTTCAAACAGGAAACCGCGCCAGGCAAACGGCATATCACGATCGCAAACCGCCGTGTCGATAGGTATTGTAACATTGTATAAGACAGTGAGATAAAGTGTCCATGTACTGTCACAACCCACCGCATTCGTAAAATGCTGCACGTATGTACCCGATTCGTAGTAGCTGCTGTCATGTAAGACGTAAGGCAGGTCATTCTCCAATATCGTGTCAATCAACGTGTTGGAAGAGGAAGCGAGAATGGTGAGGGTCAGCGCCAACACACTGTCCACGCCCGTGGAAGCGGTAAGCGTGTCGTATTGCGTGCCCGCCGTATCGAACGTCAACCCATGCCAAGTGACCGGCAACTCGTAGTCGCACACCGCCGTATCCATAGGTGTTGTAACATTGTATAACACAGTGAGATAGAGTGTCAATGCACTGTCACAACCCACCGAATTGGGGAAATGTTGCACGTATGTTCCTGATTCATAGTAAAGACTATCGTTCAACTCGTAGGGCAAGTCATTCTCCAACCGCACTACTTCCAACGTGTCGGAAGTCGTCATCTTCACGAAAACGGACAATACGAGGATACTGTCCGCACCATCCTTGGGATATGAAACAGTCTGTGTATCCGCTGAATCGAACATCACCCCACTCCATTCCAAAGGCAACAGATTCGAGCAAATGGTGGAATCCATCGGATAGATAACCGACAAGTGCATCGTGACAATACTGTCAGCGCCATGGATAGTCGGCAGCCTGTACGTTTTGCTACCGGGAGAGGTGAAAACGGAATCATTCCAAGTGTATGGCAATGCTGTAACCAACACTGTATCATACAAATCCGTGTATCGAGGTGCATATACGTGAATGTAAACCGTGGTGTCGAATGAGCATCCATATTCATCCGAAACGGTGAATGTATAGGCCACCACCGTGTCATGAGACAGTGTGTCTGGCGGAAGAATCACGAAAGAGGTATCGGAGAGGCGCGAAATCCATGGGCCTTCGCAATTGGAATAATCGACAGAGGCATAATGATTTGGAATCACCCTGTCTGCCAAAGATATTTCCCATGTAAAGATATACCCGTTATCATTCACGATGCCATCCATCACTTCAATCTTCCAAGTGCCGTTGAGCGGACAGCCCACCAGACTGTCAAAAGGCACGTCCGGATGATAAAACTGCGTTCTCGCCGCCACATTGGAGGAGTCGATGACCCAATTCTGTGAACCATATACCGAATGCCTGTGGGCATTGACAGAACGGTAAACCAACCCGTCAACCCCGGCTGAATACTCGAATCCGGACGTGGTATTACTCGACCAGCAATAGTTCCAACCCATACCAGGTCTGTTTCGCGAACGGGTTCTATCACAACGGTCACTAAAATCATTATCATCGTATGCCCATCCCAAAAATGCGGCCCCGACATTAGAGCCGCCGCCCCGCCAACCCCGTTCCGAACTCGGAATGGAATCCAAACACGGGGACGTACTGTTATCGGTGGATTTCTTCAAAATAGTGGCATGTTGACCATTTGGACATTCAAGATTGATGTAAAGATCCTGAATATAAGAATGTTCCATATTGAGTCGCACATACCGAATATCTTCTGGCGAATGAATCGTGGCAGTATCCTCAAAATCAGAGAAGGTCAACAACGCCTGATAAGAGCAACCGTATGGATCACAAGACTGACCATCAGGAAGAAACACCGTATCGGATTGTGACAAAGTCGTTTGCAGGTTGATATACTGCAAATTATCCACCTCCGTCATACCGACAGTCACCAGCTGCGTATCTCCGACCGCCATATCTGATAAATGGACCGTCACGATAGGATTTTCAGGAATGATGAGATTCAACACCACCGTACTGTCACAGCCGCTTTCACCCACAAACGAAAATGTATATTCTCCTGATTCATTGTATGTTATACCATTCCAAATCAAACTGTCGCACACCACCGTATCCACATAAACCACTTGCGGATAAACCAACGAAATATAAACGGAAGAATCCGCTGAACAGCCGTTTTCATTCGTCACATGAACGCTATAAAATCCTGAATCAACGACAGTTATATAACTCGTTGTATCTCCTGTACTCCACACACAAAAAGCGGCGCTATCAACGGAAATGATCCGTGAAGAGCCCTCGCACAAGGGGCCAACTCCCGAAAAGGTCACCACAGGCTGTGCCAAGAGGGTGAGATTCAGCATCATAATACTGTCACAACCATGGATAGTGGGTCCCACCGTGTCGTAATAAACGCCTGTTTGGGTATAGGAATGACCATACCATTCGAAAGCTTCCTCGCAAACTACAGTATCTGTCACCCGTATCTCATTTGCATAAAAGGAGATGTACACTACCGTGTCGTAGCTGCAACCAAACGAGCTGTAACAGTGGAAGATATAAGGGACCACCGTATCATGCGGCAAATTGACGGGCGGCGAAATGACAAACGAGGAGTCATTCATCGTCGTCACCCAAGGTCCCTCCAATGTGGTATGTGTCACACTCGCATGTTCAATGGTCATAATATCCTGTGCCAACGCCAACTCCCACCCAAAAAGATAGCCGTTATCCGCGATATTGCCATCGATTACTTCGATGTACCAATCCCCATTCAAAGGACATCCTATCAAACTCTCAAAAGACTGGTCAGGATGGTAAAACTGCGTGCCAGCAGCAACATCAGAAGAATCAAAACTTTGGGGATACACGTTGCCATAAACTGGCCATCCCATGTAGGAGGGTTCTGCAGCATAATTCGTATGAGCATTCGCCTCTCGGTAAATTAAACTTCCCGAACCCGGCGCATAAGTATAACCCTCGGTAGTATTATTCGACCAACAGTAGTTCCAACCAATTCCATAGGCATTATTCGGGCGAGTGGGATCACATGGGTGAATGGCATCTCTGTTTTTATTGACTGTTCCAAAATCGGTACTTTGTGAAGCATTATAATGATCTCCCGTGTCAGGTTCCCAGCCTCTTGAATCAGTAGGGATATTAAAAGCGCACTCCGACACGATAGAGGAAACGGTATAATATCCCCATTTCAAGATATCCGCTTTCTGACCATTTGGACAAATAAGGTTGATGTATAAATCGCCGGCAAAGGAATGTTCCAAATTCAACCTTACATATCGGATGTCATCCACACTATTCACGTGAGCGGTATCATCGTAACCAGAGAAAGAGAGTTTTGACCGGTAGGAGCAGCCGTAAGGATCGCAGAAGACACCATCGGGAAGGAACACCGTATCATGAAGTGCCAAAATGGTTTCATGAGTGACGAAACTGACGTTGCTGGAGGCATCGAGTCCCACAGAGATGGGATAACTATTTCCAGCGCACATATCGGGTATATGGATTTCGGAGATAGGATCCATCTTCACCATCATGACAATGAAGGTATCCACCGAGGAGAGAATATCATCGTAAGTAACTGTCACCGTGTACCATCCAGCTGTTGAAACGGTGATCGAGCGCGTGTTTTCACCTGTATTCCAATGGTAAGCAAGCGCACTATCGGCAGTTAAGGTCAACGTGGCGTCTTCGCACAGATACTGATATTCAGCCTGGGCGGTGCCGCGGGTGTGCGTACCGGCCGGCTGGTTCTGTGCCGCCAGGAGCCCCCAGCAACACATCAGCATCAAAATGACCATTAACTTCTTCATTACTAACTGTTAAGTCCTTGTCCTTTTTACAACTCCTTATCTACTATGCATTTAAACTTGCAAAGATACAATTATTCCAAAAACCACCTGTTTTTCAACGATTTTATCTCAACAATCCATTGTCAATATTTTTATAAGAGAACTTCAAAAAACTAATTATCACCCAAAACGAAAAAAATTATATCTTTGCGGTTCTTATTTTGAGTTTTTATAAAACGTATCATATTATGAATGAAGAAAATACAAACATGGTCATCGAAGAACTGAAGCAGTCAGAAGCGCTGCTCGAAGGTCATTTCCTTTTGTCATCCGGTCGTCACAGCGACCGTTACTGTCAATGTGCAAAGCTTTTGCAGTATCCGGACAGAGCTGAGCGCGTGATCGCGAAAATCACCGAGCAGGTGAAAGATTTAAAGATTGACATGGTGGTGGGTCCTGCTATGGGCGGCATCATCGTGGCCTACGAACTGGGTCGTCAACTGGGCGTTCCGGCGATTTTCACCGAGCGTGTCGATAACGTGATGTGTCTGCGTCGCGGCTTCGAAGTGAAACCCGGCATGAAACTGCTCATCTCCGAAGACGTGGTCACCACCGGCAAGTCCTCCCTCGAGACCATCGAAGTGCTGAAAGCCTTTGGTGCCGAAGTGATTGGCGTGGCCTGCATCGCCGACCGTAGCAACGGCAGCTTCCCCTACCCCATCTACAGCGCCACCAAGCTCAACATCCAGAACTGGGCCGTGGAAGACTGTCCGCTCTGCAAACAGGGCTTGCCCTTCGTGAAACCCGGCAGCCGAAAGATGTAAGATTTGTGACTTATGACTTATGACTTGGGATTTGTGATAATATTCAACCAATATCCAAAATCACAAGTCTAACGTCTTACGTCTCAAGTCAAAAAAATAGTATATTTGCCGCGTTTTAAAATAATCAGATGAAAAATCCGAAATTATCAGGCCGCTACGCCAAAGCATTGTTCGACTTCGCCACAGAGAAAAATCTGGTGGAAGAGGTGAATAGCGACCTCAAATTGTTTGCACAGACGCTGAAAGAAAACCGCGAGCTGCAGGTGTTGCTCCGCAATCCCATCATCGAGGCTCACCAAAAGCACAAAATCTTCGAAAGCATCTTTAACGGTACCCTCCATGATACCACTTACCAATTTTTGGAAGTGTTGCTGAAGAAGAGACGCGAACCGGCACTGGACACCATCTGCGAAGAGTTCTTCAAACTCTACAATGCCGCACACAATATCCGGTCCGCGTTCATCGCCACCGCCAGTCCGCTCAGCGAATCGCTGAAAGAAAAGCTTTTGGCCCTGCTCTCTGAACAGACGCACGCCACCATCGAACTCCATGAAATTGTCGATTCCAACCTCATCGGCGGATTCGTCATCAAGATGGACGACCTTTATCTGGATTCCAGCATCCTTTCTAAAATCAACAACTTACGTCAAGAATTTTCACAAAATAATTTCCAAGTACAATTCTAAATCCGCATATAAATGGCAGAAATTAAACCCTCAGAAGTTACATCTATACTGCGTCAGCAACTCGAGAACTTCAACCAAAAATCTGAAATGGAAGAAGTTGGCACCGTGCTGTTGGTCGGCGACGGCATCGCCCGTGTTTACGGCCTGCATAACGTCTGCTACGGCGAACTGGTGACGTTCCGCACTAAAAACGGTGACGAAATCACTGGCATCGCCCTCAACCTCGAAGAGGACAACGTGGGTGTCGTGTTGCTCGGCGACTCCAAGTCGTTGAACGAAGGCGACATCTGTAAGCGCACAGGCAGCATCGCCTCCATCAAAGTAGGCGAAGGTCTGCTGGGCCGCGTCATCAACACGTTAGGTCAACCTATTGATGGTAAAGGAGATATCGAAGGCGAACTCTATGAATTGCCCATCGAGCGCAAGGCTCCCGGCGTCATCTTCCGTCAACCCGTGAAAGAACCGTTGCAGACGGGTATCAAGGCTATCGATGCCATGATTCCCATCGGTCGTGGTCAACGTGAGCTCATCATCGGCGACCGCCAGACCGGTAAAACGGCTATCGCCATCGACACCATCATCAACCAAAAATCCTTCTACGAACAAGGCAATCCCGTATATTGCATCTATGTGGCTGTCGGTCAGAAAGGTTCGTCTGTAGCCGCTTTGGTGAAGACGCTCACCGAGCGCGGCGCTATGCCCTACACCATCGTGGTGTCCGCCACCGCCTCCGACGCTGCCGCCATGCAGTTCTACGCCCCGTTCGCAGGTGCCGCCATCGGCGAGTACTTCCGCGACACCGGACGCAACGCCCTCATCATCTACGACGACCTGTCAAAACAGGCTGTGGCATACCGCGAGGTCTCGCTGCTGCTCCGTCGTCCGCCCGGACGTGAAGCTTACCCCGGCGACGTCTTCTACCTCCATTCCAGACTGCTGGAACGCGCCGCCAAAATCATCGAATCCGATGAGATTGCCGCTAATATGAACGACCTGCCTGAAACGCTGAAACCCATCGTGAAGGGCGGCGGTTCCCTGACGGCTCTGCCCATCATTGAGACCCAGGCGGGTGACGTCTCCGCATACATCCCGACCAACGTGATCTCCATCACCGACGGACAGATTTTCTTGGAAACATCCCTGTTCAACGCCGGTGTACGTCCCGCCATCAACGTGGGTATCTCTGTGTCACGTGTCGGTGGTAACGCCCAGATCAAGTCCATGAAGAAGGTGGCCGGCACGCTGAAACTCGACCAAGCGCAATACCGCGAAATGGAGTCCTTCGCAAAATTCGGCTCCGACGTCGATGCCGCCACACAATTCGTCCTCGACAAGGGCGTGCGTAACGTGGAAATCCTGAAACAGCCGCAATACACCCCGTACAAGGTGGAAGAGCAAATTGCCATCATTTTCTGCGGTTCCCGCGGACTGTTGCAAAAAGTCCCCGTGGCGCGCATCCGCAATTTTGAGACGGAGTTCATCTCTTTCATGCATTCAAAACATCAAGATTTGCTGGACACCCTTGCAAAAGGCACCATCAATGATGAAATTATGCAGAAATTGACCGACGCTTGCGCTGAGGTGGCTATAAAATACGAATAATTATGGGTAACCTGAAAGAAATACGTACGAGAATCTCCTCTATCGAGTCCACGCAGAAGATCACCAGTTCCATGAAACTGGTGTCGGCTGCCAAGCTCCGCCGTGCCCAGACCGCCATTCAGCATCTTCGTCCCTACTCTCAGAAACTGAGCGAGATACTGAATAATCTGGCTGATTCCAACACCGAATTAGACAAGATGCCCCTCTTCGAAGCACGGGAACCCGAGAATGTGATTGTCGTCGTTATCACCTCGAACAAAGGGCTTTGCGGCGCGTTCAACTCGAGCATCATCAAAACGACGCAACATCTGATTCAGGAAAAGTACGCTGCACAAAACAGTGCCGGCCACGTGCAACTGATCTGCATTGGCAAGAAAGGAAACGACCAGCTCAGCAAACACTTTCCTGTGATGCTCTATAATGAGAAACTGCTCGACAATCCTGATTTCACTGAACTTTCGGCTATTTCCGATGATTTAGTCATGCGGTTCATCCATCACGAGGTGGACAAAGTCGATATCGTCTATAACCAGTTCCTGAATGCCGCAACACAGCAGGTCACCGTGGAGGAATACCTGCCCGTGCCCCCCATAAAAAGCGACGAGGAGCAGAAAGTGAACAACGACTACATCATCGAACCTTCCGCAGAACAACTCCTGCAGGAGCTGATACCCAAGATTTTACGTACGCAAATGTATAAGACTTTATCCGATTCCATCGCGTCGGAACACGGTGCCAGAATGACCTCCATGACAAAGGCTACCGACAACGCGACGGAAATTCTTCGCGAACTGCGCCTGAAGTACAACAACGCTCGCCAAACCTCTATCACCAACGAGTTGATTGAGATTGTGAGCGGTGCTAACGCATTAAACGGCTAAACGTTAATGAGTTACGGAAGGATGAAACATCTTTGCAAAAGTATATGCACTTTGATCCTGGTGTTGGCATTGATAGGATGCCGCCACCAGGATCGTTTTTCTGTCATCCCCTACATCGAATTTGTTTCGTTGGAAAAAATCGATGACGGTACCGGCCACGACAGTCAGGCTACGCTCACCATCTATTTTCATGACGGCGACGGCGACATCGGGCTGGATGAAACCGACAAAAATCCCGTTTTCTCTCTAGATTCCGCCTATTATTACAACTTTTTTATTGATTTTTACGAAAAACAGCACGGCGAATGGGTGAAATTGGAGTTCCCCACTCCTTTGCACGCCCGCATTCCGCACCTCAGCGATGATGTGCCGGAATCCATCGAAGGCAAACTCTCCATCCTCACTTACATCAACAATCCTACATCCGTTTACGACACCGTGATGCTCTCCTGCTACATCGTGGATCGCGCCCTGCATCACAGCGACACCATCACCACACCGGAAATAATCGTCAAAAAATGAAGATAACAGAACAAGTTAAGAAACTGATAGCTTTAACGTTGCAAGAAGATATCGGCAACGGTGACCACTCCTCCCTCTCCTGCATTCCCGCAGAGGCACAGGGTGACATGAAACTGCTCATCAAGCAAGACGGTGTGCTCGCCGGCGTGGATGTGGCACGCGAAGTGCTGCGCCAAGTCGATGATTCCATCCGCATGGACGTACGCTTGAACGACGGCGTAGAGGTGCGCAAAGGCGACATCGTGTTTACCCTGCATGGCTCCTCGCGCAACATGCTCACCGCCGAGCGCACACTGCTCAACTTCATGCAACGCATGAGCGGCATCGCCACCACTACGCGCGAATACGTTGATTTGGTGAAAGATACGAACGTTACTTTGCTTGATACGCGCAAAACAACACCCAATATGCGCATTTTCGAGAAATACGCTGTGACGGTTGGCGGTGCGCAAAACCACCGCTTCGGCCTCTTCGACATGATGATGCTGAAAGACAACCACATCGACTTCGCCGGCGGCATCGAAAAAGCTATTGATTTGGCCAACAAATATCTGAAAGACAATAATTTACAACTTAATATTGAAGTTGAGACCCGTAGTTTAGACGATGTACGCCGCGTACTAGAACACGGTGGTGTTCAACGCATTATGTTCGACAACTTTACCCCTGACCAGATTCGCGAAGGTGTGAAAATGGTGGATCACCGTGTAGAAACGGAAGCTTCTGGCGGCATCGTGCGCGAAACCCTGCACGACTACGCCGTCACCGGCGTGGACTTCATCTCCATAGGTGCTTTTACCCACCATATCAACAGTTTAGATATGAGCTTGAAGGCTCTATGAACTTTGAACCTTGAACTTTGAACCTTGAACTTTGAACTTTGATTAGTGGCGATGAAGCGGTTTTTCCGATATATGAAAATCAAATTCCAGCAATGGCAAGAGGATTTGGAGCGCATCCCCTACATCGGGACGTTCATTCGCAAATCGAAGACGATGACATTGCCGGGGCTTCAGAAGGTGCCGCTATACGATGTCATGCGTTTTTTTTTGCAATCGCTGAGTAAAGGAGTGGTATTTCAACGTTCCGCCGCCATCACATATCGGGTGTTTGTGGCTGTGATTCCGATGATTATCTCCCTCTTCTCCGCCATCGCCTTTTTCGGTGAAGAGTTCCGTAACACCCTGATTGCCATGTTGGAATCCATAGTTCCTAACTACGTTTGGCCAGCCATCTCGGGCATGATCACAGACGTGGTGATGCGACAAAACGGGACCCTCTCTTCCTTTATGCTCATCATCGGTATCTATTTCACCATCGTATGCATCAATGGCATATTAGCAGCCATGGACTCATCATATTTTACAGAAGAGCGCCGTAACTTTTTGAGACAGATTTTGCTAAGTACCGGAATGATGCTCTTGACCTTTGTCATTATCGTATTTGTGTCGGCATTTTTCATTATTGCCTCCTTCGCGGTTGATTACGTGTACACCCATTTCGTGAACAACCCGAGTTTATATGCTTTTGCGGTACACTTTTTGAAATGGGTGTTGGTATATGCTGCTATCTATTTCTTAATCAGTATCTTTTACTATTTGGCTCCCACCAAACGCGGTAACTATCGATTCTTCTCCGCCGGTTCTTCCACCTGCACCATCTTGCTGGTGTTATTGCTGTGGATTCTCAACATCTACTTCTCCAATTTTTCCAATTACAACCTGATTTACGGTTCCTTAGGTGCCATTTTCGCCATTCTCCTATGGATTAACTGGAGCGCGTCTATCTTCCTGATCTGCTACGACCTCAACGTCAGCATTGCCAAAGCCAAAAGCGAAAATAAGCGACTAAGCGAGCAATTAGAGGAAGCTGAAACTGCGGATTCTCTCCAACAACACGAATAACCCTTAAAATCAATATATTATGGATTTTTCAACTATCATTTATATTCTTCTCATCGTTGGATGGTTTATCTTTTCCATCTTCAAGAACATGAACAAGGAAGAAGCGGCACGACAGGCCCAAAAAAACCGCAGAACTGTCACAATTGATGAAGACGGCCAAATGCAAACCACACCGAAAAAGAAGAAAAAGAAAATTGCAAACCCCATCTTCGAAGAGACCCCTGCTAATGACAATGAGTACTTCTCATACGAAACGATGAGCGAACGCGACTTTGAGGAAGCCTTTAATCAAAACGTGGAGTCCGAGAACGAAGTGCTTCAAACACAGCCCTCTACTCCTAACATCCGTCTCTCCATGGATGAAGAAGAGGTGTACAAAGGGGTGGTTTGGTCGGAGATTCTGAAACGGAAGTATTAGGACGTATGATGTATGACGTATGACGTATGACGTAAGAGATGTTGTTTATGGGATCATAAATCATATATCACAAGTCACAAGTCATAAGTCACACATCACACGTCACAAGTCAAATACGTAACAAAAAAAGGAAACCCAAACGGATTTCCTTTTTTTATTTCAAAGAATTACAGGAGAATTACTGTCTGAACGTAACAGGCACCTGATAGTAGCAGCGCACGGCCTTCCCGTTGTTCTTGCCGGGTTTCCATTTCGGCATGGCCATGACACCACGGACGGCTTCTTTGTCGCATTCAGGGAAGAGCGGCACTTTGACCTTGGCGTTGCTCACGCGACCGTCCTTTTCCACAACGAACTCGATGAGCACGGTGCCGGTGATACCCGTGTTGCGGGCCACCTCAGGATATTGGATTTCGCGGGTGAGGAAAGCGTTCAAAGCTTCGGAGCCGCCAGGAAATTCGGGCATCTCCTCGGTGTATGCCTCCGGGGGTTCCTCGCCGGTCAATTCTTCCACCAGCTCGACTTCAGGTTCCACAATGTCCGGGATGATCTCATCTGGTGAAACGTCAACATCAAATAACGAGATGTCCATGTCCACATGCACGTTATCGTCCACAATTTTGATAATCACCTCTTGTTGAGGTTGTTGTTGAGGGGGTGGTGGGGGTGGGGTTTGGTCGGTGGCGATGACATTATCATCCACAACCGTGATGAAATCATCATCCATCAATTCAAAAGCGGGTGCCCTGTCCTCGCTGGCGAAAAGCTCAAAACCAGCATACACAAGAGCAAAAACCACCATGAATCCAACCAACACAAAAAGTCCGCGTTTGTTTTCAAGATTACCCTTGTCTGTTTTCTTTGTAACCATTTTTTTGTGTTTTTAGGTGAAACATTATTGTTCTGCAATATTACTTGCTTTATTAGAACAACGCAGACGTAATAAAAAATATTGTATAAAAAAAAAAGGAACCCGAATGGATTCCTCTTTTTATTTTAAAAGTTTAGGGTTTAAGGTTTAGCGTTTAGTGTTTAGGGATTAAAGCTGATCTGTTCTGATGCCTTAAACCTTAAACTATAAACTATAAACCTTAAACTTATTGTCTGAAGGTGACAGGCACTTGATAGAAACAACGTACAGGCTTACCCATGTTCTTACCGGGTTTCCATTTCGGCATGGCCATGACACCGCGGACAGCTTCCTTGTCGCACTCAGGGAACAACGGAACTTTGACCTTGGCGTTACTCACACGACCGTCCTTCTCGACGACGAACTCGATCAGCACGGTACCAGTGATACCATTGTTACGAGCCACTTCAGGATATTGGATCTCGCGGGTCAGGAATGCGTTCAAAGCTTCAGGACCGCCGGGATATTCAGGCATTTCCTCGGTGAACATCATCGGGGGTTCATCCTCTGCTGCGTCTTCCACGACTTCGATTTCCTCGTCAGAAACATCGGCAATCACCTCATCTTCCGTGAATTCAACATCAAATGAGAGATCAGTACTCACTTGGATGTTGTTCTCCACGATGTTAAGCACGACCTCTTGTTGTTGTTGAGGTTGCTCTGGAGGAGGAGGAGGGGTTTGGTCAGTAGCGATGACATCATCATCAACGACGGTGATAAAATCATCGTCTGTCAAATCAAGAGCAGCGACCTTGTCCTCGTTGGCGAAAAGCTCGAAACCAGCGTAAACAAGGGCTAAAACCACGGCAAATCCGACAAGGAGGAACATTCCTCTCTTGTTTTCCAGATTACCTTTGTCCGTTTTCTTTGCAATCATATCTCTATGTTTTTAACGTTAAAATACACTTTTAATCAGTCTGCAAAAATACTCTTTTTTTCAATACAAAACGATGGGTGTTGAAAAATATTTTGAGAAGGTGTTTTTATTTGGCTGTTGGCTGTTAGCTGTTAGCTGTTGGCTAATAGCTAAAAGCTAAAAGCTAAAAGCCAAAAGCTAATAGCTATTCCAGCGAATACGGTTTTTCCGTGAACCACCGTTTGTTCGGTTTGCTGCCCATCGTAAAAACCAATTCGCCGCCGGCCATGATTTGCTCGTAGGTGATGTAGGCGGTGTGCAGGGGTTGGCCGTTGAGCGTCACCGACTGGATGTAGCAGTTCTGGTCGCTGACGTTGGGGGCCTTGATGGTCAGGGTGTTGCCGTTTTGCAGATGGAGGACATTCTCGGGCAGGTAGGGCGCGCCGAAGACGTACTGGCCGCTGGCGGGACAGACGGGATAGAAGCCCATCGCGCTGAAGATGTACCATGCCGACATCTGGCCGCAATCGTCGTTGCCGCACAGCCCGTCGAGGTGGTTGCGGTACATCTTGTTCATCACCTCGCGCACGCGCAGCTGCGTATTCCACGGCTGGGAGGTCCACATATAGAGGTACGGAATGTGGTGGCTGGGCTCGTTGCCGTGCACGTAGCCGCCCAGCATTCCCTCGCGGGTAACATCCTCGGTTTCAGCGAAAAACTTGTCGGGCACGTACATCGTGAAGAGCTCGTCCAGACGATTCACGAAGACTTTGTCGCCGCCCATGATCTTGATCAAGCCGTTGACATCGTGCGGCACGTAGAACGAGTAGTTCCAGCTGTTGCCCTCGATGAAACCCTCGTTGGAGGTGGAGAGCAGGTCAGCGGGCGTCTTCCACGAGCCGTCCTCGTAACGCGCCTGCGCGAAACCCGTCTCGGAATTGAAGACGTTCTTGAAGTTCAGTGCGCGCTGACGGTAGGACTCCTTCATCTCTTCATATAAGGATGCAATTTTGCCTTTGTCAATCAGATTGTAAATCACCCAATCTTCGTATGCGTTTTCCAAAGTAATGGAAGTGCCGACAGCTGACTGGTTATAAGGTACATAGCCTAACTTTTTGTAGGTGTCCGTATGGTCATAATAGTTCAGATTCGCACTGTTGATCAGATATTCCATCACATTGGTGAGAGCTTCGTACACTTTCACGTTTTCCCCGTGAAAGTTCGGATGATGGCAAAGATAGTTGTCCGCCACCGCCGACACACCGTGGTAGCCGATCATACACCAGTTCTCGTTTCCGGCATGGCTCCATATCGGAAGGACATGGTGCACACTCTGCTCAGCATGGTCAATCATGGAGGAAACCATATCGCAAGCAGCCTTCGGTTCGATAATGTTCAGCAGCGGATGTTCAGCGCGGTAGGTGTCCCACAACGAGAAAATCGTGTAGTTGACATATCCTTTGTTGTTTTGGTGGATGTTGTGGTCCACCCCACGATATTGCCCATCAACATCTTGATAGATAGAGGGATTAATCATCGTGTGGTAGAGCGAAGTGTAGAACATCGCGAGTTGGTCGGGGGTGCCTTTGGCATCGTAGATTCCCAATTTGTCGTTCCAGGCTTGCTTTGTCAGTTGATATATCTTGTCAAAAGAGAGAAGGGCCTTCGTCGTAGTGGTAAATTCGGTTGGGTTAAGTTGGCCTCCATCTAATCCCAGCACCTGAACAACGCGTTCTTTAGTGGTTTCGGCCAGCAAGTTGAGTTCTGCTCCTTCTGTGCTGACAGCGGAAAGCGCCACCTGCACTTCTAACACAGGATCATTGTCGTCTTCGAACTCTAACCAAGCTACCACCTTGCGCCCAGCCATTTCTGGGAAATTGTGGTTGAGGTCGAAACGGCGCCAGAAGCCGTTATAGTCCTGTTTTCCGAAATCCTGATAACCATAATTCTTCACCTCTTTGCTGAACTGGATGGTGAAATAGACATAATTCTCTCTTGCCCAGCCGTTGGTGATGCGGTAGCCGGTCATCGTGTAGGGGTCTTCCATCCGCAAGGAGGCCCATAGCACCTTGCCGTCGTAGTTGTAGAGACAGTGGTTGAGATCGACGATGAGCTTCTGGGTCTCGCCTTTGGGGTACGTGTATTTGTGGATGCCGCAGTGCGGGGTGGCGGTGAGCTGCACGAGGATATCGTCGTCGCTGAGGCGCACCTCGTAGTAGCCGGGCGAAGCCTTCTCGGTGGCGTGGCTGAAGCGTGAGCGGTAGCCGCCATCGGGGTTGTCGGCAGTGCCGGGATTAAGCTGCACCTCGCCGGTGAAGGGCATCAGCAGGATGTCGCCCATGTCGGAGTGGCCGGTGCCGCTGAAGTGGGTGTGGCTGAAACCCACGATGGTCTTGTCGCGGTACTGGTAGCCGGCGCAGTAGTCATAGACGCCCGGCTGGTACTTTCCGTTGATGTTGTGGGGGATGGTGTCCGTGTCGGGACTCACCTGCACGCCCCCGAAGGGGTAGCACGCGCCAGGAAAGGTGTGCCCCATGCCGTTGGTCCCGATCATCGGGTTAACATACTGGGTATAATCGCGTTGCGCGGTAGCGGAAATCATGGCGAGGAGAATTATGGGGGTTAGAAGGTTTCTCATATTTTTCGGGATTTTGAGCGGCAAAGATACGATTTTTAGTTAGCAGTTAGTAGTTAGCAGTTAAGGGGGGAAACGGGGCAATAGATAATTATTTTATTTTTGCGCTCTCATATTCCAATCCTGTTTTAGAGACTTCGCGGGATTGGGAGTATGATGTAACAAATTGAATAACAGAAGTCTTCTCAATAAAAACGATAACAATTATGAAACGTGTCATTTTGTCATTTACCATCCTTGTGTTTGCTGTCACCGCATGGAGCCAAAGTGGGTCAAAAACAAAATCTTTCTCATGGCAGGGGCTTTCGATGAGCTATCCGGACAACTATGTCATCACAGACAAGGAATACGATCGTCAAGAGAAAACCTATACCTTTATCTGCACGACCCCCGATGATGTTGATGCCGTCTCGATGGCCACTATCAGTTTCTCGAAAAACTTAGCAAAAGACCTTTCCACAAGTCTCGCCCGGAAAGTCTTTTTCAACGATATCATACCTGCTATCGTTTCCGAGTTAGAGTCAGGGGAGGATTCGTTCAAGTCTCTAAAGACTGGCGATATTAAGGAGTTTCCCATACCTTATTCCAATGTTTCCACGGATTACACCGCTAAAATAGAGAGTGTTGATATTCAAGGAAGAATTGTGGTATTTGTGGAGAAGGATTTTATTGTCTCCTGCATTCTAATCGCAGACTCTCCAGAGCGCGTGCAGGAACTTGACGAGATCATCAAAACCATCACCGTGAAATAACGGAGTCTTTTGGGCTTTCCTCGACAGGTATCTGTTTCGTGGGGAAAAGGTGATTGTTATAATCTTTATGTATTTTTGCATTTCAGTTTTTCCGTTACGGAAATTATGTAATGAATGATATTACGCGCAGATCCGCGTAATACGTGGAGATAAAATAATCTCCGCGTATCGCTCGTATCTTCACGTATTATTTCATCATTCTGCATTCATCATTCTACATTCTACATTCTCACCACCTTCCTCACCACGCTCACTCCTCGGTTGAAGTTGATCTTCACGAGGTATGTGCCGGAGGGATAGGGCGAGAGGTCGATTTCGGGTACGTCCGTGCCGTGGGGCGAATCCAGGAGGGTGGCCAGTTTGCGGCCCTGAAGGTCGAGCAGCTCGATGCTGCGGTAGCCGTACATGTAGCCGCACACGGTGGTCTGTCCGTCCGTGGGGTTGGGATAGAGGTAGATCTCGCGCTCGCGGTTCTGGTAATACTCGTCGATGCCCACGGAGTCGTCGGGGACGAAGGGCTGGGTGAACTCGGGGTTATGATACAAAGCGATGACCGCGCTGCTCAGCCCGGGACTGTAACAATCGGCCGTCACATCGTTACTGAAGGTAACGGGAGCGCGTGCAGTCAAGGAGACTGCTATGTAACCATTCTCATTTGCAACGAGACCTTCGGATAACTCTATGTCTGTGTAAACAGCTTGAATAGTGTCTGCGGAAATAAACAGGCCGTCATCGCGCCAGGTTGTCAACTGATGGCATGTCAAGGTCACCTGATTGTTTTCACTCTCACCCGAAGTGTTCAGAGCAAACACCCTGTTGTTGATACAAGCGGGGGCGTTAACTGGCCATACATTGCCTTTTGCGTGCATAATTCCTGAATTAACAAAAGCACCCGTCGTTTTATCATATTTGACAAAAAAACCGATAGCTCGCTCTTGCTGATAGTGAGGGAGATAATTAGACTCATTGTCAAAATAGACAAGCGCGCCATTCTCTTCGTAATAGGATGCTGCACCATTCAAATACAAATAATTGCCATGCAGGCAGTTTCTTTCCCATACTGCAGATGCTCGATTACTACCTTCAGAAGAACCTCTTGTATATATTTGGTTGCACCATTGCACTTCTCCCTGTGGGTTGTATTTGATTAAATAGTTCAACCTTTGTGCCGAACTCATATCCTGAATGGTGGCATAATGCGTGCTGTCCCAATAGATATGAATGGGATATTGGTGCAGGTTGCCGCCATGGTCACTCGAAGACATAGTAATCTTTATATATCCTGACACATACATGTTATCTTGTTCGTCAAACGAAAGGCCTTCCACAAAAGGTGAAAAACTTGGGTAAATGCTGTCATAAGTGAATTCCCAAGACGAGGCAATGCCTTACGTATGTTCAATCATCAGGCGGGCGAATTCCAACTCCCAGTTGGGTGCAAATTTATAGACCATGACATTGAAACGAGGTTGTTCATTGCAAGAACCTCCAGGAAGATACAAGTCAATTGTTCTGTTGGTATCCCCATCTATAACGATTGTGTAGGGATTGTTCTCTTCACCTGTATAGTAGAACCTTGCAAACAGATGCACATTGCCCATATCATCCACATGCATAGGGGTTCTGTATCGACGTCCGATACATAAAGGCAAAACTTGTCTTAATTCGCCAAAAATTAATTCTCTGGAATAAGCCTCAATAAAATGACGTTCTTGTACATGACCGTCCAAGTCTAATCGTGCGAAAAACGTCCACCGGCTGTTCTTGTAAGGCGGTTTCCTTTCAGATTCCGGCAGATTCATGACATCCGCTTTCCTGATTAACGTGTCCAAAAAGAAATTCCAATAGTTGCCGTCCCAAGACATACCGGATGCACCTGTGATATAAATGTTGTTTCCTCGCAACTCCATCCACATGGGTTGAGATTCATATCCATCGGACGAAACCATTTTGTACCATAGCATATTTCCAGCTGTGTCAAATTTTGCCAACAAAGAGGAAAGGTAGGTGTTGTACGAGACATCTGAATTGCCGGGAAAAGCCAATGCCTGTCCGTCGTAATGCGCGTCGGCTCCGACGGAACCATAGACGTAGAGGTTTCCTTCCTCGTCAAAAGCGGTATTCGTGATGAAGTTAAACAATTGATTGACGGCAGCATCTGTCCCGCTCCAGTAATGCGCCCACTTCCACTCGCCTTGGGCGGAGGCGGTGAGGGTGATGAAAAGGGTGGCGAGGGTGGCCACGAAAAGGGGTAGTTGTTTTTTCATATTGTTGGGGTTTTGGTTTAAGGTTTAGGGTTTAAGGAAATAGGGTCAAGGGCCAAGTTAGTTAGTAGTTAGCAGTTAGCAGGGAGTCGGTGGATTTTATCGTATTATCGTCTTTCATCATTCTTAATTCATAATTCTTAATTCTTAATTGTTTAATCTCCTAACGAAAAAAAGCCCGAATCGTTGCAAAAAAAAGTGCGATTTTTTGCGTCTCTACAATTCCCGACTTCCCAATCCCCAAAAAATTGTATCTTTGCAAGTTTTTTGGAAAAATCTATACTTCGATGAAATATACTGAATACAAAGGTCTTAATCTCCCTGCCCTTGGGGAGGAAATGAGAAAATATTGGGAAGACAATGACATCTTCGCCAAGAGTCTATCGACCCGCGAGGGACACAAACGTTTCGTTTTCTTTGAGGGACCGCCGTCCGCTAACGGTATGCCTGGCATCCACCACGTGATGGCCCGCACCATCAAGGACATCGTCTGCCGCTACCAGACCCTCACCGGCAAGTACGTCGGACGTAAGGGCGGCTGGGACACGCACGGTCTGCCCGTGGAACTCGGCGTGGAGAAAACCCTCGGCATCACCAAGGAGGACATCGGCAAGAAGATCTCCGTGGAAGACTACAACAAGGCCTGCCGCCGCGAAGTGATGAAATTCAAGGACAAATGGGACGACCTCACCCGCGAGATGGGCTACTGGGTCGATCTCGAACACCCCTATATCACTTTCGACAACAAGTACATCGAAACCGTATGGTATTTACTGTCAGAACTTTACAAGAAAGGTCTGCTCTATAAGGGCTACTCCATCCAGCCCTACTCCCCCGCCGCCGGCACCGGCCTCAGCTCCCACGAGCTCAACCTGCCCGGCTGCTACCGCGACGTGAAGGATCTGACTTGTGTGGCACTTTTCAAGTTAGCAGTGAGCAGTGAGCAGTTAGCAGTTGAGGCGGACGCGAACATTCCCGTATATGCTATTGCATGGACAACCACGCCGTGGACGTTGCCGAGCAATACGGCTTTGTGTGTGGGTCCGAATATCGACTACGTGATGCAGAAGACCGTGCATCCGTACAACGAACAGCCCTGCTATATCCTAATGGCCAAAGCGTTGGTTTCCACGATGTTCAAGGAGGCCCCGGAGGTTGTGAAGGAGTTCAAGGGCAAAGATCTTGTGGGCATCTCCTACGAGCAGCTCATCCCGTGGGTGAACCCCGGCGAGGGCGCTTTCCGCATCATCCCCGGCGACTATGTGACCACGGAAGACGGTACCGGCATCGTGCACATTGCCCCGACCTTCGGTGCCGACGACAAGCGCGTGGCCGCCGCTGCCGGCATCCCGCCGCTCGTGATGATCGACAAGGACGGCATCCGCCAGCCGATGGTCGATCGCACCGGCAAGTTCTACCGCATCGAAGACCTCGACCCCGAATTTGTCCAAAACTGTATGGACGTGGAGGCCTACCGTCCCTACGCCGGCCAGTTCGTGAAGAACGCCTACGACCCGACCAAGACGGAGAAGGACAAATCCTTGGACGTCGATATCGTGGTGATGCTGAAGGAGCAGGGCAAGCTTTTCAAGAGCGAAAAGCACACCCACAACTACCCGCACTGCTGGCGCACTGACAAACCCGTGCTCTACTATCCGCTCGACTCTTGGTTCATCAAGACGACCGCCTACCGCGAGCGCATGATCGAGCTGAACAAGACCATCAAGTGGAAGCCCGCCGCCACCGGCTCCGGCCGTTTCGGCAACTGGCTCGAAAACCTCGTCGATTGGAACCTCTCCCGCTCCCGCTTCTGGGGCGTGCCGCTGCCCATCTGGACCACCGAGGACAAGAAAGAGCAGATCTGCATCGGCTCCATCGAGCAGCTGATGGCCGAAATCGACAAGTCCATCGCCGCCGGCTTTATGACCGAAAATCCGTATAAAAACTTCAAGGTCAACGATATGTCGCAGGAGAACTACGACAACAACATCGACTTGCACAAACCCTACGTCGATAGCATCGTGCTGGTCTCCCCGACCGGTCAGAAGATGTACCGCGAGAGCGACCTCATCGATGTCTGGTTCGACTCCGGCTCTATGCCGTACAGCCAGCTGCACTACCCGTTCGAGAACAAGGAGTTCTTCAAGACCAACTTCCCCGCCGACTTCATCGCGGAGGGTGTGGATCAGACGCGCGGCTGGTTCTTCACGTTGCACGCCATCGCCACCATGCTGTTCGACAGCGTGGCTTTCAAGTCCGTGATTTCCAACGGCTTGGTGCTCGACAAGAACGGCAACAAGATGTCCAAACGTTTGGGCAACGCTGTGGATCCGTTCGAGATCATCCACAAATACGGTCCAGACGCGACCCGCTGGTACATGATCACCAACGCCTCCCCGTGGGACAACCTCAAGTTCGACGAGGCCGGCATCGGCGAGGTGCAGCGCAAGTTCTTCGGCACGCTGTTCAACACCTACAACTTCTTCGC
>ONHS01000004.1 GCA_900317715.1 uncultured Bacteroidales bacterium
CATTGACAATTCAGGAGACAATAAGACCATTACGGTTCAAATGAACATTTATACTTCTTCGCGGGAGGCGTATGAAAAACTGCTGCCTGCCGTTGAAGAGATTGAAAGTATCACTAAAAAAGTGACGATTGATGATGTAGAATACACCATAATCTTTAACATTAACCCTATTACACCTGAAGAGACTGCTCTTCTGGCCGATAACAATAACATACAAGGAGACAATAATAACTGTCGTACTTTGGAGGTCGCACGGAATGACGGTGCATTCGGGAATGCTTTTCTTGGATCCATAGAACGCGATGAAAGCCATATTAATAAAGATGGGAAGCTGGAAATTGTTGCAGGCAAAACATATATAGGGAAAAATGCTCAAATGTATATTTGGAAAGACTATCGCTTCATTGACTATCCCGAATTAATTGCGCATGAAATATTGCATATGCTGGGGTTAGACGACAACGGGGGAATATACTACTCTCCGGAAGGTAGAATGATGTACGCAGCCAATCCTGCCAACAATTTTGCCATGAATCCAATATCAAACGAAGACATTCGAAATATCATTTGTTATATGTTAGAAAACAACAATCTAGGTGTAACACCAAACGTGAAAATCAAATATATTAACAATTCTGTCCCAATTGACCCAAATTCAAATATTGATGTACAATGAACAAGAAGATTTCAACATGGACAACATGCATCTGTCTGCTTCTTTGTCCCTTTACTAATATCCAAACTCAATCCATAATTGGGGCTTTCTCCGACACGGTCTATCTCCTGTCTGTCTTTCATAACTCAGGAGAAGAAAAGAACATCGATGAGAATTACTATTGCGCCGTGTTCTTGGACAAGGAATCTGACGTTGAGGGCCTTTTGCCTTTGAAAACAGAAGAATACATGCATGTGCACTATGACACGTCAGATATTAATATTGGGAAATATACGTTTATCAAACCAAATGATACTCTTGAACGACGTATTGCAGGGGAAATTGACAACCATTTCATAGCCAACGCATGCATTGGCGCCGGTGTATCTTTCGTACGAGCATGTTGGGAGTATTTAAAAAGTCATGATACAGCAGCTTATTATTATTTCATTAAAGACACGTTACTCCACTCCGAGATTAGTTCCTATCCATTATACTCGGACGTGTTGTTAGGGGAAATCGTTGAGCCACTCGCCACAGGTGGAATGATTATATGTTCTGATCCGCCATGTGAGCCTTTGGAATTAAACTATAAAGAGAGAGGGACATACTGCCGATTATTTAAGTTATGTATAGAATATCTTTTATTCGATGATGAAGTCGGCAGTATTCTGGCACAATCCTATTCTTATACAATAAATACAAGTCCATACGTGCCAGAAAACATTCAAAATCTCAAGATTTTAATAGGGGATATATCAGGCAATGGAGCTTTCGTATGCCCGTTGAAGGTTGTGCGTATGGACGGCAAGCTTCTGACAGCGTTGCCGTATAGTGTTGTGAAATTAACGGGAGAGTAAAAGGTTGTCCCGAGTTGTCCCCGTTGTCGTCAAAAAAAAACAAACTCATGTTGTCGTCCCCAACCCGAAAAAAATACTATCTTCGCGCCATGATCCATACCATTACATACCCGCAAGCTGCCTCTGGCTCCAATGGCAAGGTGCCGTTCGCAAGTTAACCTAACTTTCCTGTCAGTATTTCTGTTTCGAGGATGCTGTAAACGTAGGCTGTGCTTTGCGAAAAGAGGCTGGTGCGCAAATCAAGGACCTTGGTGTAGGTCTCGGAATTATAGATGGTGTCCAAGGCCTGCTTCATCTACGAACTTGCCCCATTCAATGCAATACCTTTCATAACACAGATAGGCGATACTGGTATTGGCCAGGGCTGCTTGCTCGTCAAAATCAAAAAGCGTAACGGTAGGATTACCACCTAAAAGCAGAGCTTTCTTTTCGGCCATCTCTTGAGCTTGCCAAATTTCGGGGGACAAATAGAAGCCTATGCCGAAATCTTTTCCAGGTTTTGATTCGTTGAAGTCAACGACTTCTATCTCCAAATTTGAACCGTGATAAAGAATCATACCAGCCCCCCTCCATTTTTGCGGCAATAGATAGCCAAGTCTTGAACAACATCATTGAACGGCAGAGTATGTTCAACGTTATAGAATTTGTCAACAAAATCAATGCCCTTGAAGCGGTCCAAATAGCGGTAAGCCTGCTGCGAGTTGAGGGAGAATGCAGCAGCAAACTCGCTGACCACGGCGATGATAAAGGCTATTTTATCTTCAATTCTTACGTTCATAAGCGTCTTGTTGTTTAACTTTTTCCAAATGCAAAAATACATTTTTTCTTTATATAATCCGCCCAGAAGTCAATATTGCAAAAGTATCAATCAAACACAAGAAGCATGAGTAACAGTTAGCGCCTTTCCAATCAAACAACAATAACTATAATTGACAAAAAAAGTGTATCTTTGCCCCGTAAAAAAACACAAGAATCCAAGTTTTTCACAGCAAATAAAATGCGCAAATGACTATTTACCAGCAATATAACAACCAAAGTTCCTATAACGGCGGTTATCGGTACTTCTTCAACGGGCAAGAGGCTGATAATGAGGTGCTTGGGAAAGGGGTGAGTTTCAGTGCGGATTTTTGGCAGTACGACACAAGGTCGGGCAGGAGATGGAATGTGGATCCTGTGTTCAAGGAGTACGAGAGTCCGTATGCGTGCTTCGCGGGGAACCCGGTGTGGTTTGCCGACAGGTTCGGAGCGGATACCATATTCGATGATGAAACGGCACGAAAAAACTTTTTGGACACCTATAATGAAATTGTTGAGCGAATTTCAACAATCGAAAAGAAAGAAGCTGAGATTCGAACGTGTGCAGTTCAGAGGGATTGGAATGAAAAGAAGCTAAATCGAGAGATTGACAAGTTGCATGCAAAATCTGATTATAACATTCTTCTGGAAATGAGGCAAGGTTTTCAGGAAATCATGAGTGACCGCAGTTTTTGCGTGACTTATTCAACAGATGTCTCTTTTCTCAAGAAAAGTCAAGGAGGTAGAACACACTATGTTGATGACAAAAATGTGAATGTGTATTACCGACCAAACATGCGAGGAAGTCTTACGCATGAAACTCGTCATGCTTGGGGAGTGATGCGGAAAGAATGGTCTAATACAGGTGGTTATGACACCTTTGACGAACTATGGGCATTTACTTGGCAAGGTGTTATTGATGCCCATGCGGTTGATAATTTAATTGAAACTGCAATTCAGAAGTATAATAATGGAAAATCTTACTGGGAAAGAAAGGAATTGGATTTGAAAGAGGCCATAGATTTCCTATATACAACAGAAGACATAGAACATGATTCTAAAATCGAGGTGAGTTCAGTGCCAATTCCAGCCCCATAACAGTTCCTATGCGTTACCATCACATTATACATATTATATTCGTGTTGCTTGCCACTCCTCTGGTGAAAGCCCAAACTTCACCTCCCTATTGCTTGCAAATAAGCGATATTTGGCGAAACTATATTATATGCGAAGCGGGGATTGTCGAGACTCACATTAATGAAAAATCCAAATCCTATTACGACTTCGAGATTTCCAATTTTGTGCCTCGCTCACAAATCAACGACAGTATGTTCAATTCACTGATTCATTACATAAACAATGATGTGGCTCAGATGGGGTCTGTGAATTATCATGAACTTGGATTTACTATTGACGGGTGGCCGGATATCGTTAGTTATTTCGATCAACAAAATGCCAATATTATACGGCTTTACTACTGTTATAACAGAGTAATGGATTCCCTGAGGAAGCAAATCAATATCATTTTACGAGCCAACAATATTCAAGACACCCTTATGTTTCCTATAAGCGATTTCGGTTGTGAGAAAGAGCAAATCAACCCGCTGTATAATCCCTTAGAAAACGGGAACAAACGTATTGACGACAATTTTTTCAGTTTAGTGTTGGAAGGTCAGCAAGTACTCATTTCTTCTGACTGGTCAAAGCTATTCTATCTCGACACAATAAACCCTGTATTTGTTTCTCGATATGATCGAAACAACAACAATCGCCTTAAATGGAAAAACTGGTATCGACTAATTAAGTGCGAGAAGGCAATAATTTCAGAATGCAAACTGGATTCGGCACGGAATAGTGATTCATATCTAATTGCAAGAATAAACTATAAATGGTTGTGGATTAATGATTTGAGCGAAAAACCAGTACGCAGGTTTTTAAATGCTGTTGAAAAACTTTTACCTCGTTCTTGTCGCAAACAATACCAAACCGTCAGAAAAAACTATTTCAGACAGACTACGGGAGAATTCAATTAAAGCACGCCCTTTGTTCTAAAAAATCCTATCTTCGCGCCATGATTCCCACCCCCACATACCCGCCTCTGCGCCCCAGTTTCGCTATGCTGCAAGCAGGTTGTCCATGTTGTCCAGGTTGTCGTCCAAAAACACATCTTAATTGTTGTCCAACCCGAAAAAATTCCTATCTTCGCGCCATGATTCATACCACCACATACCCGCTTCAGCATCCCCGTTCCTATAACGGGGGTTATCGGTACTTCTTCAACGGGCAGGAGGCTGATAATGAGGTGTTTGGAGAAAGCGGTTTGGCGGGGTACGAGTTCTGGGAGTATGACACTAGACTGGGGCGTTGGTGGGGCGTTGACCGTAATGCCGCGAAATACCCGTCGTTGAGTCCGTACCAGTTTTGCGCAGGGAACCCGATATGGATGAAGGATGTGGACGGGAGTGATTTTGTGGTAGTCATTGACAATTCAGGAGACAATAAGACCATTACGGTTCAAATGATGATGTGGAATATACATTATGCTTTGCCATCAACCCCGTCATGCCGGATCCTAATTATTACTATGATTACCATAATAATTTGTCTGAAGAAGAGATGATGATAGTTAATGCCCAAGATCGAGCAAAATCCGATGGCTATTACGGCAACGCCTTTATAGGATCCACTAACAATGAGGAAGAAAGCAGAACCGGATTAGGTTCGCATTTAGTTGTCGGTGGTGTAACTTACGAGGGAAAGTATTTTTATATGAATGTTAAAGGTGATACAAGGTTTATTGATTATCCTCAACTAGTTGCCCATGAAATATTTCACTTGTTAGGTCTTGGGGACAAGGGGCGTCCCTATTATTCTTCTGGTGGCAGGATGGAGTATGTCGCTACCCCCAAGAACAATTTCTACATGTATCCCATTTCAGACAAAGATATTAGAAATATTGTCAGATATTTTTTGAAAATTAATGGTAATAGAAAGGGCAAAGCAAAAGTAAAGGTCGAATATCTCAACGATTCAGTCCCCATTAAACCCAAATCAAAAATTAAAGTAGAATGAACAGAGTGATTTCAACATTTTTCATGAGTTGTACCTTTTTTTTTGTCACCATAGTCTCTGGTACTGCCCAAACCGTAATCGGAACATTTTCCGACACGGTCTATCTCCTATCTGTTTTCCATAACTCGGGGAAAAAGGATAACAAAGCTGAGAATTATTATTGTGCTGTGTTTTTGGACAATGAATCGGCAATAGATAACCTTTTGCCTTTGAAAACAGAAGAATGCATGCATATCCGTTTTGAAACACATGATATAAGTGTTGGGAAATACACCTTTGTCAGACCTAACAACAGACTTCAACAGCTAATAGATGAAGAAGTTGGCCGTCATTTTGTTGGCAACGCGTGCATTGGAGCTGGTTGGGGCATCTTCCGTGCGTGTTCCCAATACTTGGACGGAAAAGAGAAAACTGCTCCATACTATTCTTTCATCGTGGACACCTTGTTCAACTCCCCACTGTTTAAAAAGCATTTTCAAAAACCGGACATGTTAATGGGAGAAATCACCAATCCGCTTCTCACTGGTGGTTTAATGATTGGTTGGGGAGACCGACCTCCTCGCGGACCTTGGGTTTTCGACTATGAGAAAAAAGGAACATACTATAAGTTGTTCAAATTGAGAATGGATTATCTTTTGTTTGACGATCCGAACGTGAGCGTTTTAGGCAAATCTTACGAAGGGTCTTTTCATCCAGGCGTAGGAGAATATGACGGCGTTCAAAATGTTTGCTTGCTGTTAGGGGATTGCGGGAGTCCGTTTATATCTCATTTGAAGGTCATTCCCAAGGACGGCAAGATTTTGACAGCGTTGCCGTATAGCGTTGTGAAATTAACGGAAAAATGATGTCTAAATATCTGAAAATATTATATTTATGGCTGCCCTGCCTGCTTCTTTGTTCATGCGGCACAAAGAGCAGTCATCCGGTGTGTGCTTCTAATCTGTCCTCATGTGAAAGATCAACAATCAACTCACAATCAGATACCATGTACAATGACCAACTTATGCAGATAGCCGAGCACTTCGAGTCTCATCACGTTGATCTTGATGCTTCTATTAAGGAAGACACTCTTTTCTCACAATTCATTGATGAAGTGGGCGTAAACACTATCCGTAAACAGAGCGAATATGACACTTTTCTATTAATAGTATTCCTG
The DNA here is from genome assembly GCA_900317715.1 of uncultured Bacteroidales bacterium. Taxonomy (GTDB): domain Bacteria; phylum Bacteroidota; class Bacteroidia; order Bacteroidales; family WCHB1-69; genus F23-D06. The sequence goes on from ONHS01000004.1 coordinate 6,539, forward strand.
AAATTGTATCAACACCATCTTTCCTGTTATCATCAAGGCTACGACTTGAAAGCCATGCGAAAAGGCTATGCAACCTTCCTGATTGATGATTTGTGCGCACTTATGGACATTGATATACTCCATCGCGAAATGCTGAATGATGGATGTGTTGTTGATTTCGTAGCTTCAAATGAATCTTATTTACGTAACGCATACATAGCACAAATCGTTGATTCAATTAATTCTATTGACGTTTTACAATATTTCTGATTTTTTCCTATCTTCGCGCCATGAAACCCAACATCACATACCCGCATCAATTCTGCGCATCTGTAACCCTAACAAAACATACATAATCAAAGAGTTTGAACAATATTGTGTTCCAGAAGAATAAGCAAAAAATGAAAAAAGCCATCACCATAGCACTATTCTTCTTTTTGGTCTCCTGTGCATCGCACAAAAGTAATGTCCAGTACGATACAGCTCCTTATTATACACTAAAAATCAATCAAAAGGTTTTGCCCTATTCCATTGATTATTCGTTTGTCGCTAAGAATGAGTGTTTGATGATTTTCGAGTTGAAGACTAAAAAACACAGTTCGACAAATCAGAAAAACATTTTGAAAAAGAGACTAACTAAAGAAGAAATGCTAGACATCGTATCTGCATTGAAAAAAATGGAGCATTTGGAATCCCACTATACCGATGATAAATGGATAGACGGAATTTATTGGGAAATTGAGTATTCTTTAGGTGACTCAAGCCGGAAAATTGCCGTTGGAAATATGGGAGTTGAAGAAATAACCACTCTTTTTGAAACCATCAACAAGTGTATTCCGGATGACAAACCAACTTTAATCATTTGGGATTCCCTCGGTTTATAGAACATTTGTCATCATCATTCTTGGCTGTATGGTCCGAGTGAACTTAACGGGAGAGTAAAAGGTTGTCCCGAGTGGTTCCCGTTGTCGTCCAAAAACAATCTCTTGTCTTCCCGACCCGAAAATAATTGTATCTTTGCACCGCAAATCTTACTGTTATGAAATACCCTATCGGAATACAGACGTTCGCGAAAATTCGAGAAGAGAACTTCCTCTATATTGATAAAACAAGAGATGTTTATCAATTGGCAAAGGACGGCGGCTACTATTTCATCAGCCGTCCCCGCAGGTTCGGAAAAAGCCTGCTTGTCACTACGTTAGAAGCCTACTTTCAAGGACGGAAAGAGCTGTTTGATGGGTTGGCCATCAGCGAATTGGAGAAGGAATGGAAGCAATATCCCGTGCTGCACATCGACCTCAATGCAGCAAAATACACCACCCCTCAAGCCCTCATCTCCATCATAGACGGTCATTTGCGACAATTTGAACAATCATACGGCAAAGTACCTGAGGAGGACACCGTTTCTGAAAGATTCAAAGGAGTCATCAAACGCGCCTACGAGCAAACAGGGCAGCAGGTGGTGATTTTGGTAGATGAATACGACAAGCCGCTGTTAGAGGCCATCGGCAATCCTGAACTGCAGAACGACTACCGAACCACTTTGAAATCATTTTATGGCGTGGCCAAGACCATGGATAGTTACATCCGTTTCGCTTTCTTCACTGGTGTGACAAAATTCTCGAAGGTGAGTGTGTTTAGCGACCTCAACAACTTGAAAGACATATCGTTGGATGATAGATTCGCGGAGATTTGCGGTATCACGGAGAAGGAGATCCGCGACAAATTGGATGCACAAGTCGGGGAGATGGCAGAGTACAACGGAATGAGCAAGGAGGAATGCTACGAAAAATTGAAAAAACAGTATGACGGTTACCATTTCAGCAAGCGTAGCGTGGGAATTTACAATCCATTCAGCCTGCTCAATGCTCTTGACAGCCAAGATTTTGGAGATTATTGGTTTGCATCTGGCACGCCCACGTTCTTGGTGGAGACCATGAAGCGCAACAACTATGATCTGGAACGTCTCACCCGCGAGGAAGCCACAGCCGACCTTTTGGGCAGTTTGGACTCCATCGACACCAACCCAATCCCGTTGATTTATCAAAGCGGTTATCTTACCATAAAGGGGTATGATCCCCGTTTTATGACTTATCGTTTGGACTTCCCCAACGAAGAAGTGGAAAGAGGTTTTTCCCGTTTCCTGTTCAGATACTACACCCCTGTAAGTCAGGGCAAAGACAGCTTCATTAAGGATTTCGTGATGGCGATAGAAGCCGGACGTGTTGAGAGATTCATGTCTTTATTGGAAACATTGTTCGCGGGGCAGGACTACCAGATCGTGGGCGAAGCCGAGCTCTACTTCCACAATGCGGTATCGCTCATTTTCAAGATGGTGGGCTTCTACACGGAGACTGAGCGGCACACCAGCGACGGCCGCATGGACATGTTGGTGCAGACCGCTGACTACATCTACATTTTCGAGTTCAAACTGGACAAATCCGCCGACGAAGCGTTGGCGCAGATCGACGAGAATCAGTACGCCTTGCCGTTCGCAACCGATCCGCGCATGCTCTATAAAATAGGGGTGAACTTCTCCTCCAAAACCCGCAGAATTGAGAGCTGGAAAATGGTGGAGCGGTGATTACCAGTTGTTTCGCAATATGATAATACTCATCATTGCGCTTCTGATAGGGCTGCTGTTAGCATTTTGCAACCCGTCCGTTCTGGCAAATGAAAGTTTAGGGAATAATCAACAACATAACTATCCGTTCCAGATATTTTGCATCGGTCTCGTCGAATGTGGCGAGGCGGTCGCTGTCGATGTCGAGGACGGCGATGACCTCGTTGTTGTGGAAGACGGGGACGACGATTTCGCTGCGGGAGGCGGAAGAGCAGGCGATGTGGCCGGGGAATTCCTCCACGTCGGGGACGACGAGGGTTCTGCGTTCCTTCCACGCGCTGCCGCACACGCCGCGTCCGTACGCAATGCGCGTGCAGGCCAAAGGCCCTTGGAACGGACCGAGCACCAGCTCGTTGTTGATCACCCGGTAGAATCCAGTCCACCAGAACCCGAAGGTCTCGTGCAGCATCGCCGCCATGTTCGCCATATTGGCGATAATGTCCACATTTTTGTCCATCACCGCTTGTATTTGCGGAAGGAGGGCTTCGTATTGTTCTTGTTTGGTCATATTTGTTTGGTTTATAGTCAGGGCTCCGCTGCGCTTCTCATAGGAAGATCCCCACACTGCGCTGCGCTTGTGTGGGGTTAATTGCACTTCGTGCGTGTTGCCTCTCCGAGGCTGCTCAAGGAAAGTGTTTTATTTGTATAGAAAGCGCTTGATGGAACGTTTCGGGGTCTTCTCAAATTCGTCTTTTTTGATTTCAATGTTGAAGATCTGGGCGTATTTTGGGAGTTTTTCGTTGAGCTTCTTTAGGTTTTCTTTCATCAGTTCGGGGATGGTCTGGCGGAAACGGAGTTCGCCTTCGTAGTCGGGGAAGACGAGGGCGATGAGCTTGCCTTCGCGCTCCACCACCACGGATTCGACCACACCTTCCATGTCGTTGAGCTTGCCTTCGATTTCCTCGGGGTAGATGTTCTGTCCGGAGGCGCCAAGGATCATAGTCTTATTGCGGCCTTTGATGAAGATGTTTTGCTTCTTGTCGATGAGGCCGAGGTCGCCGGTGCGCATCCAGCCGTCGTCGGTGAAGGTGGCGCGGGTGGCCTCGTCGTTCTTGTAGTATCCTAACATGATGTGCTCGCCCCGTACGAGGATTTCGCCGACTTCGTTGTATGGATCCTTCGAGTCGATGCGGATCTCGTTGCGTGGGAGGATATGCCCGGCGGAGCGGGGCACGAACTCATGGACATAGCAACCACCAATAAGCGGCCCGCATTCGGTCATTCCGTAGCCTACGATGAGCGGGAATTTGACATCCAAGAGCAGTTTCTCCACGTCGGGGTTGATGGCTGCACCGCCCACGATAAAGTACTTGAGTTGACCGCCAAAGGCCTTCATCAGTTTCTTGTGGATGGTGTTGACCACGAATTTACGAAGTATGGGGAACTTGAGCAGTCGTTGCACTGCGGGCTTCTCCAAAGCGGGCATCACCGCACGTTTACAGATTTTCTCGATCACCAACGGCACAGTGACGATGATATAGGGCTTCACGTCAGCGAAAGCTTTCATCAACAGTGTTGGGGTAGGGGATTTGGTCAGGAAGTGGATGTGGCAACCGTCGGCCAGCGGATATAGGAATTCGGCCAACTGCCCGTACATGTGCGCTAACGGCAACATGGAAACAACGTTCTGACGGCCTCCGGGGGGCAGGAATTGCAGCCCTGTCTCGATGTTGGAGGAGAGACTGCGGTAGGAGAGCATCACCCCTTTCGGGTCGCCGGTGGAACCGGACGTGTAGTTGATGAGCAACAGGTCGTCAAGGTCGCGTACCGTGAAAATGTGGTTGTTTTGTGGTACCGGAAGCGGATCGCGGGAAACCTCAACGCCCTCACGTTTGGTGGCGATAAGGGAGAAGTCCGTGAGCGAAACGATGGATTCCAGGTTCGGCATGTGCTCGGCATGCATGTTCTTCCACACATAAGGCCCCACGATGAGCATACGCGCTTCGGAATGGTTGATGAGTGCTTCAATATCCTCGCCGGAGAACTCGTGCAGCACGGAGACGATGACGGCCCCGTAGGAGGCGATGGCCAGGTAGGAAATCGCCCACTTGGCACAGTTACGCCCGCAAAGCGCGATTTTGTCGCCCTGCCGAATGCCCATCGCTTGGAAATAGTTACGCAGGTGTGCTACCTCTTCGGCCACCTGCTGAAAAGTATAACTGTCGGTGCCGTTGTAGTCTGTCAGCGCTGGTTCGTTCCAGTATTTCGGAAAAATTTCGTTGTAACGAGCAAAAAGATGCTTGGTCATTTTTGGGTAATGGTTATTGGTTAGTGGTTATGGGTTATTGAAGGTTAGAGTTTGTTGGTTTATAGTTTACGGTTTACAGTTTACAGTTTACAGTTTACGGTTTATGGGTTTATAGTTTAGGGTTTAGGGTTTATAGTTTATAGTTTAGGGTTTATAGGGAGTAGGGAGTAGGGAGTAGGTGGTTAGTATGATTTCATCGTTTCTTCATCGCATCATCGTCTCATCGCATCATCGTCTCATCGTCTCATCGCATCATCACCTCACACGTCACACGTCATACGTCCCACGTCATACGTCCTTCTTCGGCATTTCGAGGTGGCGGACGTAGATGTCGCGTTGCGGGTATGGGATTTCGATGTCGTTGGCATTGAGGGTGTTGTAGATGACCTCCTTGACTTTGGCAATGAAGCCGGCCTTCTCTTCCACCAGGACCCAGCAGACGACGAAGAGGTCAACGCTGCTTTCGCCGAAGTCGTTGAATACCACCGAAAAGCCTTGCTTGGAGTCGATGATAGACTTGCCGGCTTCGTTCTTGGTGGCAAGCGGTTGAAGGTTTTCAACGAGCATCTGGCGCACGTTCTCCACGTTCACGCCGTAGGCCACGCCCACGGGTACCTTCACCAGTACATAGCCGTGGTTGCGGGTGAGGTTCTTGAAGGTCTTGCTGAAGAGTGTGGCGTTTTGGAAGGCAATCACGCAACCGTCGAGGGTGATGAGTTGCGTGCTCTGGTAGTTGATGCTCTCCACCTTACCTTGCACGCCGTCGCATTCGATGTAGTCGCCCACGCGCAGACGACCGGTCATCAGGATGATGCCATAGACGAAGTTCTCCAGGAGGTCTTTCATGGCGAAACCGAGACCGGTGGCCAGACCCGCCATCACGATGGAGATGCCTTTACCGGATACTTCCAGAATCATCATGGCCGACAAGATGTAAAAGCCCCAGACCAAGATGGAGATGACGTTGTTCACTAAGGTGGCGTTCCCTTGTGCTCGAGGGTCTTTCTTCTTCTTACGCTTTCTGAGCATCTGATAGAATGCCTTTATGGCGTAATTCAGATAGCGGAAAAGGAAGTAGAGTTCCAGCACCATACATATTTTGAATAAGGAGAGCTGGATGAGGCCAGGCTTGTTGAGGAAGATGAAAACGAAGGCTTTTCGGCAAATGGATTCCATTTCGAAGATTTTGGCACCCCAATAGATGCTGGCGGGCACGGAAAGTACCGCCAAAACCGGAAGCAATGCCTTGTATAGGAAGTCGTAGAACCAAGTCTGGGCGATATATTCGCCTTTGACCATCTTGGGTTGGAGTTTTTTGTAGTACTTTTGCAGTTCCTCTTTGCCTTGAACCGTTTCACCACGCTCTTTGGCAATTTTGCGGGCCAAACGGTGGGATTCGTACAGCTTGAATAAATCGTAAATGCTGGTAATCGTTTGGATGGCAGCTAGTTGGATGGTCCACCAAACCATGATTTGGACGGCCAGCAAGACGAAACCGAACCAGGATGCCACGCAGGAAACAACCATGGTGATGAGCGAAATCACCGTATAAACCATGTCACTGTCGGGCAGTTTGGCGATTTTGCGTTTCATCACCACGAACTGCCAGATGGTGAACCCCAGTAGGATAGGCGGATAGATAAGATTTACTAAATTATTGGGTATTAGTATGATACGGAAAATGATGACGATGAAGGCCATGAAGATAAACGGCATGTAAGCGCGCACACCGGCACGTATCTGTTTGTCGTTCAGACGAATGAGGAGGGAGACGAGGATGACTTCCACCAACCAGGCGAAGGTGGTCATCAGCTTGATGGCCATCAGCACGAAGTTTTGGGTCACAAACGCTCTGGCGATGGAGATGGAGATGGCGAAGATGGCGACTCCGCAGGCGATGGTGATGTAAGGCCGTTTGCTGTTGTCGGCAAAGAAAAGCCGCCATTTACGAGGCAACAGCCAGCGCATGATGACATAGCTGAGAAGGCTGGCCACAATGATGTAGAACAACATGAAAACGCTGATACCCATGATGACAGGGCCACGCCATTCGGAATGACGGATGAACGGTTTGTATTTGTCTCCCACATCCTTTTTGGCCATGGCGAGTTGCCATTTGAAACGTTTTATCGTTTGGAAATAGTTCCTCCCGCCGTTGACAAAGATACTCTTTTGGATATGGTCGTATTTGGATAGAGCGTATTCGTTGAGTTTCTCTACGCGCGAAGATACCCGCTCATAATGCTCTTGGTCGCGCTCCACATTTTCAAGCATTTTCTGAAAGTTGTCGCGGATGGCGGTGGCGTATTCCAAGCAGGCTTCGCGATCCTCCATCCCCTGTGCATCAAGCATATAGAGCGATTTGTGGGCGGTGTCGAGCACCACTTTGGGGAGCAATGCCTTGATGGAATCCGGGGCTTTGTCGAGCTCGCCGTTGGGCAGCAGACGCGGAGGCAGGTTCAACAGGGTCTGAATGAGGGCGTTGTAGCGTTCAATTTCCTCAGTGAGCCGCTCCTTCATCCTGTTGTAGGGCATGTGGCGTTGTTTGAGCGAATGGTACTGCTCGGTGGCCGCCTGACAAGCGTAAGCCATGTCGAAGGTGAAGTCCGCGTTTTGGGAATAGAGCATGAGGGCTATCTGGTTGCTAGTCTGCATCATGCGTACAAGGTTGGTATGCACCTCCACATAGTTTTTCTTGTACATTTCCATCATGGCTTTCTGCTCATTGTAGGAGAGTTCCAGCTCGGAGCGGAGCACGCCCAGGGTTTGTGCAAGGTCTTTCTCTTTGAGCACCGCATGCGCCTGAAACACTGTCAGCACGCTGATTGCGATGAGAAGGAGTATCTTTTTCATAATCGATTCACTGTTTTTTAAATCGGCGGCAAAAGTACGAAAAATTGGGTTATGTATGGTTGGGGGTTGAGGGTTGAGGGTTGAAGGTTGAGGGTTTAGGGTTTATGGGGTTGAAGGTTTAAGGTTTATGGTTTATGGTTTATGGTTGTGGGTCAAGGAAAGCTAGACGTAAGGTTGGATTGTAGGGCTGTCGCAGTGCGACAGCCTTACGGGGTGTTGAAGGTGCAATGTAGGGCTGTCGCAAAGAAACAACGTAGGGCTGCCGCAATGCGACAGCCCTACGTTGTTTATGATTTCGTTGAAAATTACAGCAGCTCGTAACTTCTCTTCACGAACTCGCTCAGCTTTTCGCCGGTGAGGATGTTTTGGGAGAGCATAGCCAGATCGACCATCTGCTGGATGAGCTGCGTGCGCTTGTCGTCATCCTTCTCGTCCAAGATGCGGGTGGCGAGCGGGTGGTTGCCGTTGATCACAAGGTTGTAGTGGTCGAAGCCGCCGTAGAAGCCCTGCTGGCCCGAAACCTTCTCCATATCCTTGAAACGGCGCATGAACTCGTTCTGCGTGACGGTGACGGGCAGGTCGGTCTCACTCAAGGAGGCCACCTCCGGGGTGAACATCTGCGCGTTCACCTGCTTTTCGAAGAGCTCCTTCAGCTGCTTCTGCTGGTCGTCGGAGAGTTTGGAGACGTGCGCCTCCTCCTCTTTCTCGATGAGTTTATCGACCACGTTGGCGTCCACGCGGGTGAAACGCACCTTTTCGAGCTTCTGCTCCAGCATGTTGATGAAGTGCGTGTCGAGGAATCCGGTCATCAGCAGCACATCATAGCCCTTCTCTTTCGCGTTGGCAATATAGACGTGCTGGTCGTCGGCGTTGGCAGCGTACAACATGACAATATTTCCGTTTTTGTCAGTCTGCAGCGCACTCACCATGTTGCGGTACTCCTCAATGGTGAAATATTTACCCTCGGTGTTCTTCAGCAGGTAGAAATCCTTGATCTTGTCGTAGAACTTCTCGTCGGTCAGCGAACCGTATTCCAGGAAGACGCTCAGGTCGTCCCACTTCTTCTCGAACTCCTCGCGGTTCTCCTTGAACATCTGCTCCAGCTTCTCGGCCACCTTCTTGCTGATGTAGGTGGAGATTTTCTTGACGTTGTTGTCGCTTTGGAGGTAGGAGCGGGAGACGTTCAGCGGGATGTCGGGCGAGTCGATGACCCCGTGCAGGAGGTTCATGAAGTCGGGCACGATGCCTTCGAGTTCGTCGGTGATGAACACTTGGTTGCAATAGAGTTGCACGCGGTTCTTCTTGAGGTCGAGTTGGTTCTTGATCTTCGGGAAGTAGAGCACGCCAGTGAGGTTGAAGGGGTAATCGACGTTCAGATGGATGTGGAACATCGGCTCCTCGAACGACATCGGGTAGAGTTCGTGGTAGAACTTGTTGTAGTCCTCGTCGGATAGGGTAGAGGGCTGTTTCTGCCAAATGGGGTCGGTGTCGTTGATGATGCGCGGCACTTGCACCGCCTCTTCCTTGGGCTCCTCTTTCTTCTCGTTGTTCTCGTCCTTATTGTTGTCTTGGTTGTCCAAGTTGTCTTCTTTCTTATTGTCCGAGTTGTCTTCTTTCTTGCGCCATTCGGTTTTCATACCGCATTGGATCGGCACGGGCAGGAAGCGGCAGTACTTGTTGAGCAACTCTACCAATTTGTCTTCGTTGACGAACTCCTGCAGGTCTTCGTCGCCCACATGCAGGATGATTTCAGTGCCGCGATTGGCCTTGTCGATCTCTTCAATCGTGAAGTCGGGGGAACCGTCGCAGCTCCACTTCACTGCCTGAGCGTCTTTCTGGTAGGATTTGGTGAGGATGTCCACACGGTCGGCGACCATGAAGGAGGAGTAGAAACCCAAGCCGAAGTGACCGATGATGTTGTTGGCGTCGCCGCCCTTGTATTTGGCCATGAACTCCTCAGCGCCGGAAAAAGCGATTTGGTTGATGTATTTATCGACCTCTTCAGCGGTCATACCGATACCGCGGTCGATCACATGGATGGTTTTGTCGTCCTTGTTGACCTTCACCTCGATGGTGAGATCGCCGAGTTCGCAGTCGGCTTTACCCAAGCTGACCAGCGTTTTCAGCTTTTGAGTTGCATCTACTGCGTTGGAAATCAGTTCTCTAAGGAAAATCTCGTGATCGGAATACAAGAATTTCTTGATCACGGGAAAGATATTTTCTGTCTGTACATTAATTTTACCTGTCTGCATAATTTTGAAATTTTAACGGCAGGTAATGTAGCAAAAAGTGTGCCAAAATTATTGAATTTTAGCGTTTGATGTTCAGGGTTGCCATCTTGATGGTGGGCCCGTCAATGTCGGTTCATGTTCCGTCTCGGCATTTTCACATCAACGGGTCTCATGTCGTCGAAATTCGGTGACGAGATTCCGGACCGATTGTCGTCACTGTAATGGCTTGTCCGGAACTCATCTCCTTCGAACACCTCTAACACTTCAATGTTACCTGGGTGGTATCGGAATTTCACGAAGGTGATGGGGGTGGTGAATTCGCCTTCTTCACAACCGCTGGCAACGAGCGTATATTCGGTATTGTCAATCATATTGTCGTATGCAAAGTCCCATTCTATCGGGCCATTTACGTAACACCAATCCAAGAATCCGTATTCCATATACATTTCCACGATCATGTACAAATAGATTGTAGCTCTACGATAAATATTGTCTATCACTTCTGTCTCTTCGACCTGCCAAATATAGGTGAAATTGTCGTCAGTGGGAGTGATGCTTAGGATGTCGTCTTCGAAATGAATATCAAAGTGCATGTCTCGTGTTGGTACGGTTTTGGTGTGAAAATCGTTGGCGATCGGTTGACCAATGAGTTCGTGTGTTTTGGGGTTTATCTGGAACACAATAAACTTGAAATCCATGTCGTTTGACAGTGTCCTCATGGTTAAACGCCTGCTCCCGCGGAAGCAAAAGACATCTGTAAAAGAGCCAGTCTCAAAAGAAGGATAGCTTTTCTCCATTCTACGAATTTCCTCTTTGCATATTTCAGATACTGGGGCATCGAAGTTCTCATCATTCTCACTCACAAGTACGTAGGAATAATAGGCGTGTAAATTCGCAGGGACAACCGTGATGCTTGCACGGCTGCCAGATACTTTTTCTACCTGTACTTTTATCTCCGTAGGGCGGGTTTCCTGCTTGTTACAACTGGCAAGCAGCAACATGCTCAGGAAAATAAGATTGATTATCCGTTTCATAAGAACTTACAAACTTTATTGATAAATATTACCGCTCCGGTTTGATGGTTGCCATAGTTGCCAAAATCATACATAACATCGTTTCCTTTGAAATATTCTTCGGCTTTGGCGGCATTGATAAATGACACGGTGTTATCGTCTCGGCTGTGGAAAAGATAGACAGGTGCGTGAGGGGTAAAGAACAGTATGGAATTGAGCATCAATGCCCGATAGAGTTTTGCCGTCTGTGGATTATGCTTGTCGCGTCCGGTTTCGGTCATTAGGTCGCTCACCTTCTTGGCGTTCAACAAATGGTTTATCTCAAATACGGTGTAATGTTTCGAATTCACCCATTCGTCAAGATGCTCCATCAGGACTGGCTTGAAGAAGTCGCTGAGATTCAATCCCAATGCATCTCCTTCATTGATTCCCTGCACAATCATCGGAATGGCGCAGGGGATACCGGTTCTGTCTTCCATCATCGCTACATCAAATGTGGCCGCCATGTCGTAGGCGCCTCCTCCAGCGTACACCATCTTTATAGGTAACACCTTGCTGTACTCATCTTGTAATATTTTCATCACGCCCAACGTGGTGGATCCTCCTTGCGAGTAGCCTACGAGAATCACCTCGTCGGCCTCAGGCGCTCTTCCGATAGCTTCTAAATAGGGTTTCACCGCCAAGGCCATGTCCACTTCACTAAGGGCTGTACTTTCGAGGTGCATGTAGGGGTGTACGCGGTTCGCTGTGACGCCATATCCAATGTAGTCAGCGATTACCACGGCATATCCTTTGGCTGCGAATATTCCTTCCAGCGGGAAGCACTCCGAAGGACATTCATAGTTGGCACCTATGGTCCAGTGGCTCACTAACAGCATGTTCTTGATCTTGCCTTTAGCCGGGAGCAATACTTTGCCAGACAACGTGATGGGGGTTCCGTCTAAATCGTGACCCGTATAGGTGCCCGCAATCTGTATCACTTTGTTGCACTCCATGGTTTCCAGCAGATTTTTTGCCACGTCAATGAGATTGATGCTGGCCACTTTCGCTTCGCTTTCATCGCCTAAATTCATGGTACGGATTTCGGGGTTTAGCGTCCCGTTTACGATCACGTCGCTATATTTCACGTCTGTTACGTGGAAAGTGTCGAAATCCACTATCTCAATTGGCGACTTGTGGCAGGTAGTCAAAAACATTGCCAAAAGGCTGAAATATATCCACTTTTTCATCTTCTTCATCGTTTTATGTCCTCACTCTTTTAGATTGTTACCATTTATAATATATACTGAAAGAGAAAATGCGTGTAAAGAACTGGTAGATGGCACGTGTGTTGGCCGCTGCGTTAAGAGCGCCCAGCTCTAAAGAGCCGCCCCAGGGACCTTTCCCCACTTCGGCACCGATCAAGTTGAGATTGATGGCTGGAGCTATGCCGAATTCGCCTTGGTTGTCGAAGGCAAAGAGCGCACCGACTCCTAAACCCGAGTAGAGCCTGACCCAGGGTCGATCAAAATAGGTGAAGCGCGCTGTGAATAATAGGTCCAAATCCCAATTCCTGACTTTTGTCGCCGGCGATATCAGGTTGTGATATCTGTCGAAGGTGCCTTTTTTCCAAAAGATACCCTCCAAATCGGCTTGAATCCCCAAACTTGTCACCTTGGATACGCTGTATTGGTATTCAGCGAAGATATGTCCGGTGTAACCAAAGTCGAAGGTTTCATCATGCCTGTAGTTTTCAGGCAGAGCATCGGGGGTGACCCACTCACCGCTCAGGCTAGGGCGGAAAATCACTGTTTCTGAGAGCATATCCCCCCAGCCGATTCTCACGCTGTGACGGTGGTCCAGGGAGGAGTTGCCGTTTTGACAGAAGGCCGTAGGTATGGCCAACCATGTCATAATCAGGACTAAGACCACTTTTGTTACTCTTCTCATAGCTTCTCTTTGCGATACTTTTTTTTTGATAAAAAAAATAAAACGGCAAAATACAAAAAAATGCTAATGTTAAAGAATTGTTTTTAAGTTTGCCGAAAGCCTTTTATGCTTTTTTTACAAACAATTGCGCATTCTCGAACTTGCAGACTTTCACCTTTTCGCCCGCTTCGATGTAACCGTGTTCGGCGGTGGCGTCGAGAATGTCGCCGTCGATGTTGATTTTGCCGGACGGACGCAGGATAGTCTGTGCAACCCCTTCTTTACCAACGTATTGCTCGTTGCGCATATCCTGAGAGGTGAAGCCTTTGTCGCTCTCCAGTCCGGTGCGTAAGGCCAACGAACCGAAACGGGTCTCCGCCAAAATCAGCTTTTTGCCCAGCCATAGCGAGATAAAGAAGCCCGCCAGACTGCTCACCAAGACCAATATGGTCATTTTGCTGACGTATGCGGAGGCGTTGAATTCGGGATTGAAGTTGAATTTGAAGCCGACATTGAAGACCAAAGTCAGCACTAACGATGCGATAATCAGCACGATACCGGAAACGCCTGTGACTCCGAAACCGGGCACGACGAAAAACTCCAGCATCAAGAGGATCAGTCCGGCAAGGAAGATGAGGATTTCCCAGTGCGCGGCGAGACCTTCGAGGTAGTGCGGGGCGAAGAAGAGTAGGGCAGCGGCGATGGCGATGACGGACGGCAGTCCGATGCCGGGGGCTTGCAGCTCGAAGTAGAGTCCGCCCACAATGCACATGATGAGGATGCCGCTCACCACGGGGTTGACCAGGAAGTTGATGATCTTGTCGATGGTGGAGAGTTCCTGCTCGTGGATTTCAGGTTGGGGGATGCCGGCTTGTTCCAGCACCTCTTCGCGACTGCTGGCGATGCCTTCGCAAAAGCCGTTTCTCTGGGCTTCTTCGGAGGTGAATGTCAGCACTTTACCGGAATCGCTGATGCCGGGGATTTTCACGTCGGGATCGACCATGGCCTGCGCGATGTTGGGGTTGCGACCGTTGTGCTCGGCCGTGGTGCGCATGAGCGAGCGCATGTACGACTGATACTTGTCGGGCATGATTTCCCCTTCTTGGTTGACCACTGAAGCCGCGCCGATGGAGGCCCCCGGCATCATGTAGATACTGTCGCACGCGATGGAGATGAGCGCGCCCGCCGATGCCGCGTTGTTGTTGATATAAACGATGCTCGGCACTTTGGTGTTGAGCAGCAACGTGCGGATTTTGTCCGCCGCATCCAATTCGCCCCCGAAAGTGTTCAGCTCCAGAAACAGATAGTTGTACTTACCCTCTTCGGCCTCTTTCACCGCCTTTTCAGTCAAACGAAGCGCGGGTTTGGAGATGTTGTCGTCGATTTTGTAGTAATAGACCTGCGTCTTCTGCGCGGAAACGCATTGAATGGATGCAAAAAAGGTCATCAAAACCGCCGCCAGGAAGAAATATGTTTTTTTCATTTTTTTTCAATTTTTGTTCAGGCGGCAAAGATATACTTTTTTAGGCAATAGGGAATAGGGAGTAGGCAAAAGTTATACGTCAAGCCAACAGCCAACAGCCAATAAACAAACCCAACCCAACAAACCGATAAATTTTGTATCTTTGCCGACTAATTTTTTTGCAATGAAAATAGAAAACGTAGAGCAGATTTTTGAAGAGTTCAAGAACGCTAAAATACTGGTTATCGGGGATGTAATGATTGACTGTTACATCACTGGAAGAGTGTCGCGCATCAGTCCGGAAGCGCCGGTTCCGATCGTAAATGTGCAAAGTCGTAGCTATCGTCTCGGCGGCGCGGCCAACGTGGCCCTCAACCTCAAGTCATTGGGCGCCGATCCTATCCTGTGCTCCGTCATCGGTAGCGATTCCAAGGCGAAGGTTTTCTATAACTTAATGGAAGACTGTGACTTGACCTCCGATGCCATTGTGCCGATGTTCGGTCGCCGCACCACTATCAAATACCGTATCATCGGTAACAACTGCCATATCGTGCGTGTGGATGACGAGCGCGTACAATCGCTCAAGGAACGCGAAAAACGCCAGTTCCTGACCACTGTGGAGCAGATTATCGACCACAATGAGGTGGATGCCATCATCTTCGAGGATTATGACAAAGGTATTTTCTCCAAGGATTTGATCTCTGAAATCATCAATTTCGCCCATAAGAAGAACATTTTCGTGGCAGTTGACCCGAAGGAGAAGAACTTCAACAACTACACTCATGTCAACCTCTTCAAACCCAACATGAAGGAACTTTCCAAAGGCTTGCATGTGGAGGACGGCACGGAACTGTCTCTTGAAGAAATTCACGAATTGGCCAAGGAATTCGCTGAAAAACAGCATATTGACAAGGTGATGGTGACGATGTCCTCACGAGGAATCGCGTTCTATGACCACGAAAAGGATGCCTTCCACCACCAACCCGCTTTCCAACGCCGCGTGAGCGATGTGTCGGGTGCCGGCGACACGGTAATATCCGTCTCCACCCTTTTCTTGCTGAAAGGACATACTGTGGAGGAAACCTGTCTGGCTTCCAACCTTGCCGGCGGCTTGGTGTGCGAATATTCCGGCGTGGTGCCGATCAACAGTGCACAGCTGAAATCCGAGATGGCCAAACACGCTCCGGCGAATTTTTAGTCACTTTTGAAGAATAAAACACTAAATTGCTCATAATCTCGTTAAAGCATACTTGATTTAGCGTTATGAAAGTGAAAAGAACTATCGGAATCTTGATATTGATGTTAGGGCTGGCTTCCAGCTCCTATGCTCAATTTGGCGTGCCCAATTTGCTGAAATACGACAAAAAGCCGTTCCATTTTGGCTTTCAATTTGGCTACGACATGTTCAATTACAACATCTCCTCAAAACCCGACCTTGCCGAATACGACTCCCTGATGATGATCAACACGCGCGGTATGAGTGGTTTCAGCCTCGGTATCGTCACCGATGTGCGCTTGGGCAAGTATTTCGACCTTCGTTTTATCCCCGGACTTTCGTTTGGCGACCGCTACGTCAACTACACCATCCGCTACGCCTCAGGGACAGAAATTGTGACGGCTAAAAATGTCGAATCCGTTTATTTGGACCTTCCGATACTCATTAAGTACAAGTCCTCCAGAATGTTGAACAATGTACGGGCGTATGTCGTCGCTGGCGGTCAGTACAGCTTCGATATGATTTCCGCCAAGAAGAAGAAAGCGCCCGAAGGTGGTGAGGTGGTGCTGAAACTCAACCCCCACGACGTGCAAGCGCAGGTCGGCGTGGGCTTCGACTTCTACTGCACCTACTTCAAATTTTCCACCGAACTCAAGATGTCCTTCGGCTTCCTGAATATGCTGGTCCCGGAAGACAACATGTTCGCCACCAGCGTCACCTCGCTGAAGTCCAAGAACTTGCAGATATCGTTTATCTTTGAGTGATGTGTGACTTAAACCTTAAACCCTAAACCCTAAACCTTAAACCAAAAATGGCAAACAACGAAGACCTTTTCAAACAAATCATTGCCCATGCGAAAGAGTATGGCTTCATTTTCCCATCCAGTGAGATTTATGACGGCTTGAGCGCGGTCTATGACTATGGTCAGAACGGCGTGGAGCTGAAGAACAATATCAAACAATATTGGTGGAAAGCGATGGTGCAGTACCACGAGAACATCGTCGGTTTGGACAGCGCCATCTTCATGCACCCCACCATTTGGAAGGCATCCGGACACGTGGATGCGTTCAACGATCCGCTTATTGACAACAAGGATTCCAAGAAGCGTTACCGCGCGGATGTGTTGATTGAGGATCATATCCAAAAGATTGAGGATAAGATAGAAAAGGAAGTGGAGAAGGCCAAAAAGCGTTTCGAGAACTTCGACGAGGCCCTCTACCGCCAAACCAATGGCCGTGTGCTGCAATATCAACAGCAGGTCGATGACATCCGCCATCGTTTTGCGGAGCTGATGAACAACAACGACCTCGTGGGTCTGAAAGCCTTGATTGAGGAATTGGGCATCGCTTGTCCGATTTCCGGCACGCGCAACTGGACCGACGTGCGTCAGTTCAACCTGATGTTTGCCACGAAGTTAGGTTCTGTGGCCGATGGCGCGGACACCATTTACCTCCGTCCCGAGACGGCACAAGGTATCTTCGTGAACTTCCTCAATATTTACAAAACTGGTCGCATGAAACTGCCGTTCGGTATCGCGCAAATCGGTAAAGCCTTCAGAAATGAGATTGTGGCCCGTCAGTTCATCTTCCGTATGCGCGAGTTCGAGCAGATGGAGATGCAATTTTTCGTGAAACCCGGTGAGGAACTCAAGTGGTTCGATTACTGGAAACAGACCCGTCTGCAGTGGCACACGGACCTGGGTATCGCTCCCGAGAATTATCGTTTCCACGATCACGAGAAGTTGGCGCACTACGCAAATGCCGCCACTGACATCGAGTTCAAGTTCCCGTTTGGTTTCAAAGAGTTGGAGGGCATTCACTCTCGCACGAACTTCGACCTGTCGCAGCACGAGAAGTACTCCGGCAAGAAACTGCGCTATTTCGATCCCGAAGTCAACGAGAACTACGTTCCTTACGTCATTGAGACCTCCATTGGAGTCGATCGTATGTTCCTCGCGGTGTTCAGCCACGCATACACGGAAGAGACTTTGGAAGACGGCTCTACCCGCACGGTGCTGCGCTTGCCTGCAAAATTGGCGCCTTACAAAGTCGCGGTACTGCCGTTGGTGAAGAAAGACGGTCTGCCGGAAATCGGTCAGGAGGTCTTCGACATGTTGAAGAAGGATTTCATGGTGCAGTACGAAGACAAGGATGCCATCGGTCGTCGTTACCGTCGTCAGGATGCCATCGGCACGCCCTTCTGCGTTACCATCGACAACCAAACCAAGGAGGATCAGACGGTTACGGTTCGCGAACGCGACACGATGGCGCAATATCGTCTGCCCATCGCCGACCTCACGGTGGAATTGTTGAAGAAATTACGTTAAAATATAATTGAATTACCCCATTGTAGAGACGCGCTATGGCACGTCTCTACATTTATTTTAAATAGGGCAAATTTGCGGGAAATATATAATGCAAAAAGTGTATCTTTGCAGATTCAAAATTAAAATGGAAAAATAGTGGATATGAAAAAATATACCGTTCTGTTCTTGTTGCTCTTGGCCGCTATGAGCCCCTTTGCCCAGGGTCTCAAGACCTTCATCAGCCATAAGGGCTATTGTGCCCATAATCTGCAGCCTTACATCGAATATACGTTCATTGTGGGCGGAAACACGGTGCAATATGAGCTGAACAAGCAGAATAAGTACGAGGCGGATGTCGAAATCCGGGTGGATATGATGCAGGCCGACACATTGGTGAAGCAGCTGCACTATATCCTCAGCAGCGACCAGTTCGCGGACTCCGCGCGTGCTGACAAACCCGATTTTGCGGATGTTCAGAATGTCCCGCTACCACAAGGGGAATACTTCCTCTATTTCTATATCAAGGATTTGCATGGCGATACCAACTGGCTTACCTATATCGACAAAATCACGCTCGATTTTCCGGAAGACCAGCTGTCGACCTCCAAGATCTCGCTCTACAAGACCTTCACCCGTGCTCAATCTCAAGGTCTGTTTGTGAAATACGGCTATTTCTTGCCGCCGTTGTATTCCAATTTTGTGCCGGAATCGCAATACACGCTGCCCTTTGCGCTGGAAGTCTATAATACAGAGCGCGTTTTGGGTAAAGGGAAGCTGAAAGCCAAATGCTTTATCGAGGATGCCTATACGCGCTTGCTGGTGAACCCCAGTAATGTGCTTGACATGACCTATGAGCCTAAAGAAGTTGTGCTGATTCTCAATGAGTTCAATGTCTTTAGCTTGCTCTCCGGCAACTATTTTGTGGTCGTGGAACTGCTGGATGAAAACGACAGCCTTCTTCATGTGGACAGAATCTTCTTCCAAAAAAGCAATCCGTCTGTGCAACTCAACATTGAAGACTATAACAATTTGGATGTGAATGGCACCTTTGTGGAGTTTGATACCAATCGTAAAGTGTTGATTGAGAATGTGAAATGTCTATTCCCGATTAGTAATTATGCGGAGAGGCAGTTCTATGATACTCGTTTGAAAGATGTTTCGACAGACCAACTGCAGCGTTTCTTCTATAGCTTTTGGCTGAAACGTGACCCTCGCAACCCCGAAGAGGCTTGGCTGAAGTACAAAAAACTGGTGGATTTGGTGGAGATGAAATACGGCAGCATTCAGGTGCGTGGCTATCTCACCGATCGCGGTCGCGTGATGCTCCAGTATGGGCAGCCGAATGAAATCAATGAAGTCCCCTCGGATCCTGTGACGCTGCCTTACGAAATTTGGCATTATTACTATCTGCATAACCAGACCAATGTGAAGTTCGTGTTTTATGATCCGGTGTTGACGGGTAACGATTATGAACTGCTGCACAGTAACATGTATGGTGAAGTCAGCAATCCCAACTGGAAGATGATGTTGGTACGCAAGATACAGACCCAACAAGATTTGTATGACCCCAATCCGGTCGATTATTGGGGCAATTCAATGGATGATTACTGGAGATACCACTGATCGATATGAAGCGTCTGTTTGACATATTATCCTCGCTCATCGTGCTGATTATAGGCTTGCCGTTCGGCTTGCTGATTGCGTTGTGCATTTTGGTGGATTCACGCGGCAAGGTGATCTACAAGCAGAGTAGAGTAGGGCGGAATAATGTTGATTTCCAACTCTATAAGTTTCGCACGATGCGTACAGATGCGGATAAAGGCAGTCAAATCACGATTGGTGCGCACGATGCTCGCATCACCCATATCGGCGCGTTTTTGAGAAAGTATAAAATCGACGAGTTTCCGCAGTTCCTGAACATCCTCAAAGGGGAAATGAGTGTTGTGGGACCGCGTCCCGAAGTGCGCAAATACGTGGATATGTACACGCCCGAGCAGATGCGCGTGTTGAGTGTGCGCCCCGGCCTCACCGACTACGCCTCCATCCGCTACGTGAACGAAAACGAGCTCCTGGCCAAATCTGACAATCCAGAACAGACTTACATCCAAGAAATTATGCCCGATAAACTAAAGTTGAACTTGAAGTACGTAGAGGAGCAATCCCTTGGGGTGGACCTGAAGATTATGTGGCAGACCCTGCTGGCGATTGTGAAGAAAGATGACGTATGACGTATGACGTGAGACGTATGAAGAATGACGAATTAAGAATTAAGAATGACGAATTAAGAATTAAGTATTAAGAATGATATGAATAGCCAACAGCTAATAGCCAATAGCCAATAGCTAACAGCCAATAGCCAAAGATTCCCTAAACCTTAAACCATAACCCCTAAACCCTAACCGATATGTACACAAACGAACAAGGACTTTACGTGGCGCATTGCGAAGAGGGTGCGCTTTCCATTCAAGCTAAGATGGCCAACCGGCACGGTTTGATTGCCGGTGCGACAGGTACGGGTAAGACCGTCAGTTTGCAAGTGCTGGCCGAAACATTCTCACAAATTGGTGTGCCTTGCTTCATGGCCGACATGAAAGGTGACCTTTCCGGTATCAGTCAAAAGGGCCAGATGAGCGGTTTTATTGAGAAGCGTCTTCCCGAATTCGGTCTCGAAAGTCCTGAGTTTCAGGCTTGCCCGGTGCGCTTTTACGATGTCTTTGGCGAACAGGGCCATCCGATTCGCGCCACCATCTCACAGATGGGACCGCAATTGCTGTCGCGACTGCTTGGCCTTAACGAAACGCAGGACGGCGTGCTCAACATCGTCTTCCGCATCGCCGACGAGCGTGGGCTGATGATCATCGACCTCAAGGATTTGCGGGCCATGCTGGAGTATGTCTCCAAACATGCCAAAGAATATACGACGAAGTACGGCAATGTCTCTTCAGCCTCTATCGGCGCCATCCAACGCGCGCTGTTGCAGTTGGAAGCGCAAGGGGCGGACAAATTCCTCGGAGAGCCGAGCTTTGACATCTATGACCTGATCCAGACCGAAAATGGCAAGGGCGTGATGAGCGTTTTGGCCGCTGACAAGCTGATGATGCAGCCGAAACTCTATAGTACTTTCCTGCTGTGGTTGCTTTCCGAACTCTACACCACGCTTCCTGAAGTCGGCGATTTGGACCAGCCGAAGCTCGTCTTCTTTTTCGACGAGGCGCACACCTTGTTTGAAGATACCTCTAAAGCCCTGATTGACAAGATAGAACAGGTAATCCGTCTGATTCGAAGCAAGGGCGTGGGTATCTATTTCATCACCCAATATCCGACTGATATTCCGGACAACATCCTTGGACAGCTCGGTAACCGCATTCAACACGCTTTGCGTGCCTATACGCCTAAGGATCAGAAAGCGGTGCGCACAGCAGCCGACACCTTCCGTGCCAATCCGGCGTTCAAAACCGACGAGGCCATCATGAACTTGGAAACCGGCGAAGCTTTGGTTAGCTTTTTGGACGAGAAGGGAGCGCCGGGCATCGTGCAACGCGCGAAAGTCCTCTTCCCACTGTCGCAAATCGGTGCTATCACCGAGGGACAGCGGATGGACATTATCAAGCAGAGCCGCGTCTATGGCAAATACGACACGCCTGTGGATAACGAAAGTGCTTTTGAAATGCTGATTAAAGAGGCGGAAGAGGCTTTGGCTGCACAAGAAGAGGAAAAAGCAGCCATCGAAGAGGCCAAGCAGGAGAAGAAAGAAGAGAAGAAAGGGACGAAGAAACAAGGCGTTCTCGGCAAGGTCCTCAAAGCGATCATCACCGCCATTACGGCCACCATCGCCTCCGCAGTGGGCACCGCCGTCAGCGACAAAGTGACCGGCAAGAAGACAAAGTCCAAAACCTCCACCAAGGAAAAAGTGATCAAAAACACCACCTCGGCGGCCACCAGAACGATTACGAGAGAGATTTCGAGGGATATTCTGGGGAACATATTAAAATAGTGAGTAGTTAGCAGTTAGAAGTTAGCAGTTAAGCTCCGATGCCGAATCACTACTAACTACTAACTGCTACCTGCTAACTCAACATAGCTATTTCAAAAAATGCGCAAAGTATTAGTTATATATACTGGCGGAACCATCGGCATGATGATGGATCCGGAAACGAAGTCCCTGAAACCGTTCGAGTTCAAGGACGTTCATCAGCAGTTGCCTATGTTGTCTCTGTTGGACACGGAGTTGACATTTGAGTCGCTGTTGCCGCTGATCGACTCTTCCGACACCAATCCGGATTTCTGGATTCGGTTGGCGAAGGTGATAGGGGAGAACTACGACCATTTCGACGGTTTCGTGGTGTTGCACGGCACCGATACGATGGCCTACACCGCATCGGCGTTGAGCTTCCTGTTGGAGAACTTGGCGAAGCCCGTCATCCTCACAGGCTCGCAACTTCCCTTGGGCGTTATCCGTACCGATGGAAGGCGCAACATATTGAATGCCATAGAGTTTGCCTCTGCCGTGCAAGACGGGCACCCGATGATTCGCGAGGTGTGCGTCTATTTCCAGAATGCGCTCTACCGCGGTAACCGCACCTACAAGGACGATGCCGCGCGGTTCAATGCCTTCTATTCGCCAAACTATCCGAAGCTGGCCGATGTGAACACCTTCATCGACTATCACAAACGCTATCTCTTTATCCCGAACAGCAAAAATCCGCTCATCGTCCACGACAAGATGGACACCAACGTGGCGGTTCTGAAGATTTTCCCAGGCATCAGCGATGTTTTTTTGGAGACTGTTTTCCAGACCAAGGGATTGAGGGCAGTGATCATGGAGACCTTCGGCGTGGGCAATGCGCCTACCAATCCCCACTTCTCTCGTATCCTGCAAGATGCTGTCAATCGGGGAATAGTGATTGTGAACGTTACCCAATGCAAGGGTGGCGGCGGAGTGCTGATGGGACGCTACTACACGGGCAAGAATCTTTCCGACATTGGTGTCATCAGCGGCCATGACATGACTACTGAAGCGGCCATCACCAAACTGATGTACCTCCTCGGCTGTTTCACCGACGTGAAGAAGATCAAGCAGGCGATGGAGGTGCCATTGCGCGGCGAGCTCACCCTGGAGGACGACATCCTCGATAATTAATAAAACCTCTTCCTTAAGCAGCCTCGAAGAGGCAACACGCACGCAGTGCAAGTAACCCCACACAAGCGAAGCGCAGTGTGGGGATGATGAGAACCCCACAAGGCGAAGCGCAGTGTGGGGAAACAACAAAACCACAAACCAATGGCGAACAACGAAGTCAAGAAACTGGCCGGACAGACGGCCATATACGGCGGTACCACCGTGCTCAGCAGGCTGCTCAACTACCTGCTCGTGCCGCTCCACACCTATCTTTTCAGCAACGCCGCCGACTACGGTGTCGTGGGCGAGCTCTACGCCTGGACGAGCCTCTTCATCGTGATCCTCACCTACGGCATGGAGACCGCCTTCTTCAAGTTCTCGCAGGACGACGAAATCAAGGACCGCGTCTATACCACTGTTGTAGGGTCACTGCTCTGCACCTCCACACTCTTCATCGTGCTCTGCGGAATCTACTCGCAGCCCATCGCCGATTGGCTCCAATACCCGAATCATCCCGAATACGTGCGCTGGTTCTCCGTGATCATCGGCGTGGATGCGCTCACCTCCATCTTCTTCGCGCACCTGCGGTTCCAGAACCGGGCGATGACCTTCGCAGCGGTGAAAATCACCAACATCCTCGTCAACGTGCTGCTCAACCTCTTCTTCCTGCTGCTCTGTCCGTGGCTGCTCACCAAGAACCCCGACTCCGCCTTCGTCAACGCCATCTACAACCCTGAAATCGGGGTCGGCTACATCTTCATCGCCAACCTCGTGGCCAGCGTCGTCACCCTGCTGATGCTCTTCCCGGGCATCTTCAAGCAGAAATTCGTCTTCGACTGGCAGCTGTGGAAGAAGATGTTCCGCTACGCCTTCCCGTTGCTGATTTTCGGTCTGGCCGGCATCGTTAACGAGACGATGGACCGCGTGTTGCTCAAGCGGCTGTCGCTTGCCCCCGATCCGCAAGCCTCCGTGGGTATCTACAGCGCTTGCTACAAGATCTCTATTATGATGACCATCTTCATCCAAGCCTTCAAGTACGCCGCCGAGCCCTTCTTCTTCCGCAAAGCGAAAGACAAGGACGCGAAGGAGACCTACGCCGAGGTGATGACCGCCTTCGTGCTGGTCTGCTCCGTCATCTTCGTTGGCATCATGCTCTATATGGACCTCGTGCAGTATTTCGTGGGCGCGACCTACCGTGTGGGTCTGTCCATCGTGCCCATACTGCTGATGGCCAACCTCTTCCTCGGCATCTTCTACAACCTTTCGATCTGGTACAAGCTCACCGGTCAGACCAAGTTCGGGGCCTACATCGCCCTCTTCGGCGCGGCCATCACGCTGGTGCTCAACTGGATATTAATCCCGCGTTTCGACTATATGGGTGCTGCCTGGACCACCTTCGCCTGCTACCTCTCCATGATGGTCGTCTCCTACCTCCTCGGACAGAAGTACTACCATGTGGATTACGACCTCAAGCGCATCCTCTTCTACCTCTTCTTTGCAGTGGCAGTGTATGGCTTGAGCGTCGGGGTCAACAAACTCTTCGGCATCGAGAGCATGGGTGTCCGTTTAGTGGTCAACACGGTGATTTTGATCGGATATTTGGCGGTGTTAGGATTGATGAACAAGGAGATGGTGCGGGGGATAATCCGCCGGAAATAATTGTAATAATCTGAATTATGCTGAGAATATTCTGGGTCATTTTTGCCATATATGCCATTTTGTTTGTGGTATTGATGTATTTAAGGTATAAAATGATTTTCATTTTGGAAGAACATGGCGTGCGCATATCCAAATTTGCACCCGTAAATACCGTTGTTGTTCAATTCAGGAGATTGTTACAGACACAAGATGTGGAGGAATTATCGCCAAATTTCAAGAAATACGCCGTTACGATAGCCTGGACATGTTGGTATTCGGCGATGTTAATTCTCGTTGGCGTTTTTGTTTACGGGGTGTTTTTGTGGTAGCATTTCTGATGGACCCTTCAGCCCTGACAAGTCTGGTCTGCAGACAGAAAGCGCATGTTATACCAGACAAACCCTACGCAACTCTTCGGAGAAACGTGTGATTCCCTCTTGGATACGTTGAACTGTTTTCGATGACGGGCGGCTTTTCCCCGTGGCATAATGACTGAGCTGATGCCGGTTTATACCTGTAATAGTTTGCAAAAATGAAACCGATTTTGTGTTTATGTTGCGGCACCGCAGTGTAGCTGCCGTCATTGTTTCGTTCTATGATCATCGTGAGGTTTTCTATTATTAATTCACTTATACAAAACGTGTTAGATTAAAATACATAGGGACGGTTTCTGCATTATCTCTGTCGGATTTTCGCAGCAGGTGGAAACCGTTTTGTTCGTAAAAGTTCACGGCTGAGGGTAAAGCATCCACTGTCACAAAGCAACATCCTGTGCGATTATTCGTAATAAAGGCCTTTTTTACAAAGTTAAGAATGGACGTGCCCAAACCTTGTTCCTTAAATCGATAGTCCACACCTAAACGACCAATTTTGACGGCTGGGTAATCGCTGCGATGTTTGCGGTGGGGAAAGGCATTTTTTATCCGTCGCCATGTGGCTTTGTCACTTTCGGCCAAAGAAATACGGTCGTTAGACAGCGAAAAAAAAGCAGCAATTCCATTATCGGATTCAATGAGATATGTAACAGCCAACAGCCTTGATGCGTACTCTTTTGCATCTGTAAGCAGAAAATCATTCAAGTCGGACTCTCCACAGTCAAAAGAGCCAAACTGATAGTCCGGCGAAAGACGTATTATTCTCATGAAAAGGACGTTAGAAAACGAAAGTTAACATAGATTCAAGGAATGCGGCTCCTTGCTCAACACTTTTCTTTTCCTCTTCTGAGGCTTTAGTGCTATTCTCCATTTCTGAGACGAATTCAAACGCATCGTCTCCTTTTAATACCGGGGTTGCTTCAATTGGTTTTGCCATAATTTCTTTATCTATTTTGTTTTTAAATCGGTTGCAAAAATACAAAAAAATCTAAACAATCATTTGATTGTATATTATTTTTTCAAAAAAAAATCGACGCGTGTGATTTTTCGGGGTATCTTTGCGATATATTCTATACAAAGCGGATAATAATGAAGGAAACGGCTTTTTTGGAACTAATCAAGGAGAATGAGCGGCAAATTCTGCATGTATGCCGATACTATTCGGCTATCGACTCGTTGCTTTCCATTGAGGATTTGTTCCAGGAAATTCTCTATCATCTGTGGAAAAGTTACCCTAAATTCACAAAAAGACCTGACTGCAAAATCTCTACGTGGGTATATCGCGTTGCATTGAATGTTGCCATCTCATTCGCAAGAAAAAGTTCGCCAAAATGCAGTTCTATTGATGATTTGGAAACCATTGACATCGCTGAAGAGGGTCAAAGCGACATCAAAACGTTGTATGAGTTGATTGGATTGTTGGCCGAAGAGGATCAAGTGCTGCTGTTTTTGTATATAGATGGTAAAACGCATCAAGAAATTGCGGAAATAATGGGCATGAGTACCAGCAATGTCGGGAATAAGATCTTTCATTTTCGGAAATCGGAATTCAGCAAATCGGTTGGCCAACATCTGCTTTCCCACGCATACAATCAGCTCTATTTCACATACGAACGTATGCTTTGGTTGTGGTTGCTTGCACCTGTTTTACTGGTTACGTTTCCCTTGATTGCGAGTTGGTCGATTGTTGCAAATACTTGGTTGACAATTGTTTATTTCGTCATTTCGGTGGTTTATGGTATTTTGTTATGGGTGTTCAGCAAATCATTATGGCGAAAAAAGAGTTTCTGGAAGAATGAGATCAATCGATTGTCGAATGAATTGCAATAAGGCGAAAGTCCCTGCCTACAAATGGGAAGTTAACAACGAAAAGATTACATTATGAACAAAAAATTCGAGATTTTGAACTTGTTTTGGGGAGCACTTGGCATCCTGCTGATATGCGTTTTCCAAAATGGCTGGGGAGCTGCTCCGGCCGTAGGACTGGCCGTCACAAGCGTTTTCTTTATCCGCCGGGAGTCTTCTGAAGAGGAACTTTCCATGGCAATGAAGCAAAAAAGACGTACGATCAACATCATTTCCGTGGTCTGTTGGGCCATTGCTGCCATATTGTGCTACTTTCTGTCAACTAACCTGCGTGAAAACGGTTTATGGTTTGTTTTGGCCTCCTACATTTTTCTGGTTGTTCACGGGGTGTTGTTTGTTTCGTTCTGCACGCACGCCTGACGGCGTGCGAATTAAGACGCTGGAAGCGTCTTCTCCTACCGAGCTTTCGCCCCTAACGGGGCTTGGAGAAACGGGCCTTGTCACCGTTCTACCAAGCTTTGACCCCTGACGGGACATCCCACTTACGCGAAAAATTTCCGATTCCCCATTAACTGCTAACTACTAACTGCTAACTAATCACTGTTCCCTGTTCCCTGAAAAATTTGTATTTTCGCCCCGAATTCTAAAACGTAAAAATATGATAAAATACGTGAGAACCCTGATGGCGATTTGTTTGTGCGTAATATCGAGTGCGTTGTGTACCGGACAGAACGTGAAGATTTACGACACCTCCAATTCCGGACTGATTGACAATGACCTTTGGGCCGTGGTAGTGGATCATGACGGCAACAAATGGTTGGGTACCGTCAAATACGGGTTGATCAAATTCGACGGCGACACGTTCACCGTTTTCAACAAAGAGAACTCCGCCGTCAAAGGCGATTGCGTGACGACGCTGTTCGTGGATTCAAAAGGAAACCTTTGGGCAGAATATTCACGCCCGGAGGAGGGAATCGTCAAGTTTGATGGTAAAAATTGGACGGTTTTCACAGCTGCCAGCTTGGGAGTTGAAAACATAGATGTGCGAGACATCCGCGAAACCTCCGACGGAGCAATATGGTTCGCTTTTCCTGGCAAAGCGGTGATTTACAAAGACGGATCTTGGTCCACGATGAAAATCCCCTACGATAATATTCTCTGCATGGATGTTCGGGAAGACGGTACCATCGCCGTGGGTTGCGATGTGCAGTTGCTCATTTACTCGAACGGGAAATGGAAAAAATACA
Organism: uncultured Bacteroidales bacterium; assembly: GCA_900317715.1. Taxonomy (GTDB): domain Bacteria; phylum Bacteroidota; class Bacteroidia; order Bacteroidales; family WCHB1-69; genus F23-D06. The sequence goes on from ONHS01000004.1 coordinate 34,561, forward strand.
CGGAGAAGAATTCCGAACTGCAATTGGGCACCATCCGCGGGCTGAAGTTCCGTCCCGACGGCGCTTTGATAATCGGTTATGGCGGTGGTTTCGGCGGCGGTGGACTCTCCGTGCTGAGCAGCAACCTCAAAGTGTGGACCCACTACAATAAGTCCAACTCTCGGATTCCCGACCACATGATCCGCGACATTGAATACGACGGCAAAAACTACTGGATGGCCTCAAACAACGGATTGGTGAAAAAGGACGGGGTTGACATCTCTGCGGTTTTCTTCAGAGAAGGGATGTTCAAAAATGTGATCTCTGACATCGCCCTCGAGGGCAAAACCCTATGGATTGCCACCAATTTCGGTCTAATCAAATATGAACCATAATGTGTTATATGCCCGCACATTATTTGGACGTAGTCAATCGCAAAAACAGGTGAAAAAAAACGAGAATGAAAAATAGAAAGAACGTTATAGTATTAAATTAAAATCAAGATGCTTATGAAAAAACATTTACTTTTTTGGGCTGTGATGTTTGCGATATCATCCTTTGTGACAGCGCAAACCGTTGTCTTCAGCGACAACTTTGATTCTTACCCGGTGGGCAGCCACCTCTCGCAAGTCAACTCCGCATGGACAACCTGGACCGGAACGCCAGGAGGGAGTGACGACGGCATTATTTCCAGCACACAGGCTTATTCCACGCCCAATTCCCTGTACATCGAGGAGGAGATAGACCAACTCTACCCTTTTAACAGCTACACCAGCGGACACTACGTCATCGATTTCAAACTATACATCCCCTCTGGGACTCATAACCCTTCAGGTCCTGGTGCCTATTTTAACGTCCAGCACATCCTGCGCGGCCAATGGGCTTTTGAGTGTTATTTCGACAACGACAGTACGGGTTATCTCCTTGTGGGCAACAGCCAGCACAACTTCAACTATTCCTACAACACATGGATTCCTGTCCAGGTGGATCTGGACTTGAACAACGACCAAGCCTCCCTTACCATTAACAACAACCTCATTCACAGCTGGCCATTCCACTATACGATCAGTACCACCACAGGGGACAATCGGTTGGATGCTGTGAATCTATGTGCAGGAACCGTTGAGAGAAAGATCTTCTATGTGGATGATTTTGTGGTGACCGAGGTTTCCGCCGCGCAATACGGCACCTTTGAAGTCTCTCCTGAAAGTATGTTGCTGGGTGTGGCTTCCAATTCCACGGCCACAGAACCGATTTTCATGGGCAATCCCGGCGAGGGCGCCATTAATTTCAGGGTTGTTCCGACTTACGACATCCCGAACCCGAACCCCACTTCAACAGGTGTGACCGACTTGCATTATTACCAAGCCCAAAATCCCTATCAAACCATCACCTCCTTCGATGGTAATTCCATTAATCTCGCGGTGGGCTTCCCCTCCTCCGAATTGCAGTCGCATATCGGAAAAAAGCTCAACGAAATTGATGTTTATTTTTCCAGCAGAGTCGCCAACCCCAAGATAGTTGTCTATGCCATGACCGACATGCTCTTCCAGAAGGGACCAGGTGAGGTGGTTTACGAACAGAACTTCACTCCAGTGGACGGTTGGAACCACATACAGCTCACAACGCCTTATTTGATCGACGGAAGCGACCTTTGGTTTGGGATAGCATACGAGGAAACGGGAATAGCCGGCCACATCTACTTGGACGGTTATACGGCTAACGAATACAGTTGTTGGGCCAATAATGGCAATGGTTGGCAAAACCACTTCACCGGATATGACTACAATTTGATGATTGGCGGTAAGATCGACGGAACGCCCATCACTCCGTGGCTCACTATGGAACAAACCGACGGCACCATTGCTCCCGGCGGCACCGTCACGGACAACATTACCGTGAACACCAATGGCATGAGCCTCGGCGAAACCCATACCGCCAAACTCCATTGCTACTCCAACGATCCGGACAACAATGCGGTGGTGATACCCGTCACCCTCACGATCACATCCGTTTCCGTCAACGAGCACAACCAGGTCGAGGTGAGTATCTATCCGAACCCGGCTGCCGACTATCTGCAGGTGAGTTCCCAGGCCATCGAGCGCGTAGAGATCCACAATATGTCGGGTCAAAAGGTGTTCGACGGCTTCTATGGCGACAGCCATGTGGTGATTTCCACCGATGGATTGGCGCCCGGCACATACCTTGTGACCGTGACCGGCAATGGCACAAAAACCACCAAACAGGTGGTTATCCGATAACCATCCTGTTCCTGAGGATCACGGGCGGAAAATCTCCGCCCGTTTTTTTTGTTCCGGGGATCCAATCGGTCTCTTTTCATCAACAGGCATGCCTTCGCCGGTCGTTCTTCATTCCATATCCTGAAAACGTCAGCTGGCGCATAGGCTGCCCTGACATTACACACAAATCAATTTAGTGAAATTTTTCCTTTATTTCGCCAAAAATAAAGTATTAACATTTAAAGATACTTGATTATCAATAATTTATATTTCATAAAAAATGTTAATTTTGCCGCCGTTTTTTAAAATAGCGTTTATATGAAAATCCTATTTGTAGTAAACAACTTCTTTTGCGAAGGCAATGGCCTTGACGAGTCGGCAAGACGGACCGTGAAGGCGTTGCGGGAGGCGGGACAGGAGGTTCGGGTGCTTTCGGGCAAAAACCTCGAGGATCCCAATGGCCCGCACGCGGATTATGAGATGGAGAATTTCGATTTTCCCCTTGTGCAACCCATGCTCTCCTCCTTCGGCTACCATTTTGCCAAGTGGAAAGGACCGCAGATCGAGGAGGCGGTACGCTGGGCGGACGTCATTCACATGGAGGAGACCTTCTTCCTCCATCGTGCCGCCATGAAATGGGCGTTGAAACTGGGCAAACCGCTCGTGGGCACCTACCATGTGCATCCGGAGAACATCATCTTCAACACCCTGGGGTTCCGCGGCGGTTTCCTGACATGCCAGCTGATCTTGCGTCACTGGTGCCGCGTTTTCTACCGCCATTACCTTTATATCCAATGCCCTACGGAGAATGTTCGCGAGCGGCTGGTCCGCCATCGCGTCAAAGCGCACTGTTTCACGCTCTCTAACGGTGTGATTCCCGACAAGTGCATCCGTCCGCTCACCCCGCCGGAGAACTATTTCGATGAGAACCGTCCGCTCGACCTGATCTACATCGGTCGAACCGCCGTGGAGAAAGACCAGCCAACGCTCTACAAGGCGATACGTCTCAGCAAGTACGCGAAACGTATCCGGCTGCATATTGCGGGCCGCGGTCCCAAGCTGAAAGAATACACGCGCATGGCCGAGAAGCTCTATGAGGACGGTGTGGTGGACTACAAGCCGACCGTGGGCTACTACAACCGCGACCAGTTGCGCGAGCTGGCCGCCAACGCCGACCTGGCCGTCCATTGCGCCTACATCGAAGTGGAGGGCATGAGCATCACGGAAGCCCTCCAGCAGGCCGTCGTGCCCGTGATCGCCACCGCACGACACTCAGGAACCGCCGCCTACGCCCTGGACGAGCGCAGCAAATTCCCCTCGAAAAATGCCAAAGTCCTCGCCGAGCGCATCGACTACTGGTTCGACCACCCGCAGGAGCGCTGGGAGATGGGCTTCAAATACGCCGAATCGATGAACAATTATGACATCAACAACGTGGTCGCAAAACGGCTCGTCGAGATGTATGAGGCGGCGATACGGGAACATAATTCAAAATAATTGCTATTCTTGCGCCTTCACCCGGTGGCTTGACAACCATTGGTAATCACGCTTTCTACCAGTATATCCGCAACGAAGCGTTGTCAGCCGGCGTCTATTTGGTGCAGTTCGGCAACCGCCCGGCAGAGAAGGTGATGGTGCACCCGAATATGTGATCTGAAGCTTTATCGTAACATAAATCAAAAACGGCAGGCCAGACGGTCTGCCGTTTTTGATGATCAATGCCATAAAAAAAAGTGCCCGTAGTCTTGCGGGCACTTTTTTTATGAAGGTATTCGAATAAAGATTATGCATTTGCTGCATCGCGGTGGAACACCAACGGGAAGCTGATAACGGTGTCTTCATCTTCAGCGTTGGCGAATTGAAGGTTAATGGTGATGGTATCGTCGTTGTCATCGTATGTGAAGACAATCTGATAGTTGATAGGATCGCCATTCTCATCGGTGCCAACAGCCGTCAACGTACCTGTGTGCGTAGTGCCATCATATACGTATGCAAGATTCATACTCTCGATTTCCTCGTTGGTGTAACCGCCAGCTATTTCAATCACATTGATGAGAGCCATGTTTTCGCTGAAGGTGAAGTGAGCGAAATCGGTATCGAAATTGAGGTGGAAAACCATATTGGCATCGAAGTTGTCAGGGAATTGGCAACCGAGGTCGTTGAGATTCGTACCTGTCATCGCGTAAACCAAGTCACTGAGGGGGAGATTGGCCGTCCAATTAGTGCCGATGAGGTCGGAAGTGACCTGAACTTTCGGGGTTGTTACAGGAGTCTCAGTATTATCTCCATTTCCGTTAGGGGTGATGGCTTCTTTTTGGCATGATGCCATGCAGAGTGCGAAAGCGACTAATGCGATTGCAAAAATGTTTTTTTTCATACTTTTTGATTTTTTAATTTGATTATTAATTTGATTGATTTTTTTGAATCTATTTAAGAACCAGGCTGCTTAAGCAGGCTTTTCTACTGTAAGAACGTAATAAAGGAACGAAAAACTACAGCCTCGAAATTTTTTTTTATTCTCTGTCAAATTGCAACTGATAGAGATTATCTCCGCCTTCGTCATCAAGGCCTCTGCGGGAGATAATCATAGTGTTGTGGGTGATCCAGTTGACATCCCAATTCCCGCTGTTGGGAAGAAGCTCGCAATCAAGTTTCCCATCGTCCGTGAGAGTCCAGCTGGAATTATCCGTCGCAGTAGTACCGCCCACTCCATTGATAGTCAACGTCATATTTCCATTGTCGTAGAAGGTGTAATACATAGAACCACCTCCGTCCTCAGGAACATAGAGATCTGAGCCTTGCAGGGAACCATCTGAGTTTAAATGGTTTACAGAAAGGCAATTGAAATGCCACGTACCGATAATCGAGTTAGAGGTGTTTGCCGACGGAGCGCAGGAATAGGCCATACCGCTCCACGTGCCATTATCGTAGGTGACAACCACCGTGCGTCCTTCTTCCTCCATCTTTTTCATCCAGGCTTTCATCTCGTCACGATTCGTGGTGGAGAACGTTTTGGCGGCTTTAGTGCCCTTTGTGTCTTTTTTCGTGAGATATGTCGTTGGGTTCATGTTGTAGAAAGTCACCTCATGGCCGCTCATGGCCTGGTCACAAAGCATATCCAGCAAAACATCCCACTCACCTTCCGTTTCCAAGGTTTTGCGGATTTCGGTTTGTTCCACTGTGTAAACAATAAGCCGTTCTCTGGGTTCATTGTTGATTTCACTGCCGCCCGGGTCGTTATTATTGTTCTTGTCGCAAGCTGAGAAGGCAAGCGTAAATGCAGCCAACAAAGCGGTGAATCTCAATATATTTTTCATCTTTTTCATTTTATTTTGTTTGTTTCATATTATTCAGTTGATAATCTAACAGGGCATCGTATTGTGCCTCCGTGTCAAGACGGTAGAAGGCCACGGTACGCCGTTTGTGCGAGGCCACCACGCGCAAGACCGAAGTGCCTGTCCACTTCACACGCTGCGCGGGGTTCTTGAAATCGCCCAGCCAGCTTACCACCCCGTCTTCTCCCTTGATATTCAATTCTTTGGTCAATTCCTTCCAAGCTGCCTCGTTGTCGGCCACCACGAGCACCACATCCACGCGTTCGCTTTCGTTAAGCTTAAAACCGCTCACTTGCGCCACGGTGAGATTCTGCCGCGAGGCATAGCGCTTGTACAAGTCGTTCTGCGCCATCGCCACCAACGGAAGCAACATCATCAATATGATTACTAGTCGTTTCATTATTCCATCAGCATTTCCGAAGCCAAGTCAGCCCATTGCGCATCTGGGGTGCCGACACGGTTACAATATACTTTCTCATAATTCCGAGGCTGGCGCTGTTGTAAGGTATAAACGGTAACGGCCACTGACACCACAATCAAGAAGGCAGCTACGATGCTGAACGTTCGGCGTTGTCTCTGCCTCCATGCAGGGTATTCCGAAGCCAAGCGTTGGCTATAACCTTCTGCCTCAGCCTTTTGCCATAATACATCAAATTCGTTTTCTGTCATATATTCATCGTTTTTCTTAATTTCTCCTTAATTCTCACCAGTCTCACGCTCACATTTTTCTCCGTCATGCCCACCAGATCACCAATCTCTTTGTAGTTGTAACCTTCCAGCTGGAGCTTGACAATCGAACGATCGGGCTCGTCAAGCAGAGCAATTCGTTCGTGGAGTTCGCGCAACAGAGTACGGTCCTCATCAGCCACTTCATAACCTTCGGGCAGAGCTTCCGTTTCTTTCACGCGCCGCAGACAGTCAATCACCGCGTTACGCCCTATCTTCCATATCAAGGCCGTCTGTGGCACTGCCGACAGGGACAGAAGTCGCTCGTGATCGCGCCAGAGTGCCACGGTGGCCTCCTGCAACAGGTCTTCAACTTCTAATCCCCGCCGACTGTAATGCCGGCATAGAGAGAAGAGCAATCCCCGATGACGGTGGAGCATGACTTCAAAAGGGTCCTTTGGTCTCACAAATAGTATAACGTAAAAAAAGTTCCAAAAACTACATCCGAAAAAAAAAATACGAACGGTCTTCACAAAACCGTCCGTATTTACGAATTGCTATAGGTTCAACTTACTCTTTGTTGCACGCAAGTCCTTTCCAAACCAATGCAGAAAGAGCAGCACCGATCATGGGAGCCACGATGAACACCCAAACCACTGACAAGGCCTCGCCACCTGCGAAGAGTGCCGGTCCGAAAGAACGAGCCGGGTTCACAGAAGTGCCGGTGAGGTTAATGCAGACGAGGTGTACCAGAATGAGGGTAAGGCCGATAGCCAGGCCGGCGAGGTTGCCAGCGCCCAATTTGCTGTCGGTAGTGCCGAGCACCACAAGTACAAAGATAAAGGTAGCGATGATCTCCACGAGGCATGCACCCCAAACACCGCCGGCATTATCCACGCCGTTGCAGCCGAGACCCATCATACCTTCCGCAATGCCCTCAGCACTGGGAGTCACAATGTTGACGAGTGCCAACAGACAAGCACCTGCGAGGATACCGCCAATGAATTGGCCAATCCAATAGATGCAAGCCTCTTTCCATGTCATACGGCCGGAAAGCGCCACTGCAAAGGTGATGGCGGGGTTAATGTGGCAGCCCGTGATGCCGCCAATAGTGTAAGCCATGGCCACTACAGTGAGACCAAATGCAACAGCTGTGCCAACAACGCCCGCGGGAGTGGCACAACCCAAGAACATCGCCGTTCCGCAACCCAGCAGGGTGAGAACAAATGTTCCAATCAATTCAGCGAATAACTTTTTTGTCATAATGCTTTTATTTTGGTGAAAATTTACGTGAGTTCATTTTTCAATTTGCAAAAGTAAAAAAAAAATCACAAAGATGTTCACGATAATTTTTCACCGAAATGAACAGGTTGGTTTCATTACTATCTCAACACTTTCAGAAGTTCACGCACGGCCTCCGTGTCCGTTTCCCACGCCCCATCCGGGCGCGTGATCTTACAAGAGCCATGAATTTCGGGGACCGCCGTTTGCTGCTTCAACGCGGCCGCATTTTCGGGTGTGATGCCGCTGCCAGCAAGGATGGCAATACGACCATCTGCTTGTTTCACAAGCTGTTGAAGTAGGCCTGCGCCCTCCACAGCGGTAGGTTGACAACCAGAAGTCAGGATGCGGGCGCAACCACAGTCGATGATCTGCTCTAATGCCTTCAAGGGTTCGGCACAACGATCGAAAGCCCGGTGGAAGGTGACTGGCAGCGGGGCGGAGAGTTCCACAAAACGGCGGGTCAGCTCGGTGTCGATATTGCCGCCGGGATGCAGGAATCCGACTACGATACCTGCAGCGCCCGCTTTTTTGCAGTAGGCCACATCCTCCTCCATCATTTTGATTTCCAATTCGTTGTAGCAGAAGTCGCCTCCGCGTGGGCGCACCAGCACAAAAGCTTTCATGCCTAATTCACGCACCGCATAGTCTATCATGGCGGGCGACGGCGTGGTGCCGCCCTCTATCAATCCTTGGCAAAGTTCCACGCGCACGGCGCCGCCGGCTTTCGCATTCGCCACCGACTGGATGCTGCCGCAGCAGATTTCGATGTGTTCTATATTCATTGTTATCGTTTTTTAATTGCATTGTACCTCCTTGCATTGCGCGACTGCGTCGTTTACCATGGGCGATTCCCACACTGCGCCTTCGGCTTGGGTGGATCTCTTCAAGCCCCCAGCAGGGCGGCGGCTACCTGGCTCGTGCGGCTGGTCGTCTAAGTTCTCGGTCGGCAGGGCAAAGGGTCCCTTGTAAGCATGGAAGGACTATTGTTCGCCGTTGGCAGGCCAAGGATTGGTCTCAATGCCGGCCATGCGCACCATGGCAGCGTGCGCTTCTTGGCAAACGCGGTCGAGCTCCTCCTTGCGGTTCTTGGTCTTGTCGAAAAAGATCGGTTCCCCGACGTGCAAGGTGACGCAAGGAGAATTTTTCTTGCCGAACAGACGGTAAATACCCTTTCTCTCGCGGAATGTATAGACATTGGGGATGATGGGACGGTCGTATTTGTAGGCCATTGAGAAGGCACCGCGTTTGAACGGACGAATCGGGACGTACATGTTCCATCTGACCGTTTCAGGGAAGATGATGAACCAGAGTTTACGGCGATTAAACTCGTCGAAAGCTTCGTTGAATTTGCGGATGCCTTCGCGGGTTTCGGGAATGGGAATGCCGCCCGCTTGCCACAAAATCCACCAGGCACGTCCATTGAAGTGCTTGGCGAACATCGGGATACGCACCTGTTTGTAACGCTGCCATGCTGCATTCACGCCCAATGCATCGAACACGAAAACGTGGTTGCATATGCACATAGCCCCCTTGTCGGCCAATTCCTTCTTGTATTTTCGGATAATATCCTTGCCTTCGATTTTTAAGCCGAAATGGCAACGGTTGTGGATGGCCACCAACAGCCATTTCACGATAAATCCGCCAATGCAGTTTAACTTGAAACGCCACGAATCATCCAGATAGGGATATGTCTCGTCGAACTGGAAGCGTCCTTTGGTGGAATCTTCCACTTCCACGTTGAGCAGACGTTTGTAAGGATTGTCGGTAGGGTAGTCGATACCGATGTCGGGGATATAGACCCCGTCTTTCACTTTGAGGGTGCCATATTCCATGTAGGACTATTTTTTAACGATATTGCTCAGTTTGTAGGTGGTCACCGTGCCGTTGAACTCTTCAAGCACCATTTCCACAGGAAGATTGTCGGATTTACGTGCGGTGACGATGATCTTGGAGTAACCACGCGGCGCCTGCTTCTTGGCAGTGATGGTGACAACCTTGTTGCCGCCTTTTTCCGTAATGGTGATGTCCGCATTGTTGTCGGTTGCCGCCTGTTTCCAGTTGCCGTGGATGCAGTTCAGGAGCGTGTTGCGATAGGTACGCATAGCGGCGTTCTTCTCGGTGTCCATCACGGATTTCTTGCCTCTGAGGTTCATTTTGATGGATTTGCCGTCGATGATGAAGTAGTCGCCTGCAGGTTTGGTGTAGGTCATTTCCATTTTGTCTTTACCCACCAATTTCAGGGTGCCTTCCGATTCGATGGTTTTGCCGGAAGCCTTGATGAATGTGCTTTGTTTAAACTGACAGTTAACGGTTTGTGCCGACGCGATAAAGCCAGCCAGCATCAAACAAACAAACATTAATTTTCTCATATTCTTTGATATTTATTTCCTTGAAAAAACGGCGGCAAAAATACATAAATTTTCATTGTTGTGACCTGATGAATCGGCTGCCGTACAACCCTCTAAAAATGCAATGATTCATGCCTCTAGTACGATACACGTTGGAACGCCATGCCCACACTTTTCGCACCGTCGCCGTCAGTGTCTTTCCTGTCACCAACCATCAGACATTCAGACGGTTGACAACCAATTTCCTGGCATATCTTCTCGAAAGATTCCTTGCAGGGTTTCAGTCCGCCGAGGGCGGGCGCTTCGAAAAGGTGGTCCGCCCATTCAAGCTTGAAACCGATGGCCTTCAGCTTCTCACGCACACATCCATAGTCGGAAAAGATGACCACTTTCTGACTGTAGGCACGGATTTCCGCCATTTTTTTTCCCACCCACGGGGCAATCCGATAATGTTCACGCAAAATACGCACCATGTCGGGCATGTAGGTCTCAAAGTACCACCTCCGGGCCAGTTCCGGACGGGCGAAATGGGCGAAAAAGGCTTCGTAGAAGGCCTCTTCGCTATCGTAGTGATGCCCGCGCAACATTTTGCGTACCTCGCGCTCGCGTTTGAGCATACCCAAACCACCTTTCCGCAGCTGACTCAACATCAGGCGTCGTGCCAACCCGGATTTGTCATAAAGGGTGCCGTCTAGATCGAATATAATGGCTTTGTACATGTTTTTGTCGGCTCGTCAGAGGTTCATTAGGCCTACTCTTTTTGCGGTTTTCGGCACCCCCGCTTTTCTGCTGAAATTTTATAAAGAATTAAACGGCAAATGTACAAAAATTCGAATATTCAACAGCAAAAAAATAATCGCGATGGAGATGCGATGAATAATGGTAGAGGAAAGATACTTTTTTGTATTTTTGCGCTTTGATTTCTCTATGGATAATATATAACATTTTTGATATGGAAAAAGAACGCAGTATTGATCGTCTCGCCCGGTACATTATTTTGATTGGTGCCATTGCACTTGTCGCTGCGACCTGCTACTACTTCAGCAGCGTGCTTGCTTACATCATCCTGGCCTTCGTGGTCTCGCTGATCGGTCAGCCTGTGCTTCGGTTGCTCCGGCGAATCAAAATCAAGGGGAAATCAGCTCCTGACGCTGTTTTGGCGATTATCACCCTTGTGGTCATCTTTGCCTTGTTTTTCGAGATCGTCATGCAGGTAGTCCCTGTTGTTACCAGCATTGTTGGGGAAGCCTCTTTGATGAGTGCTCAGGAATCCTTTGATAGTCAAAATATTATCGACCAAACCAACGGTTGGATCATCCAAGTGCTTCCATGGGTGGGCGAAGATTTCGACGGTGTGGCGCTGCTGATGGAGAAAGTCTCCGAAGTGGTGGACTTGTCGAACATTTCGGGTATTCTGGGCTCCGTGGCTTCTGCTGTCGTGGGCGTTGCGGTTGGACTTTTTTCCGTCATTTTCATCTCTTTCTTTTTCATCAAAGACGACACGCTTTTTAGACGGATTGTGGGCGCAATGGTCCCTGATGCCATCGAGGAAAGAGTGAAAAACACCATTCATGACATTGAACGATTGCTTTCCCGCTATTTCGTGGGACTGATTGTGGAGATTCTCGGCGTGGTGCTCCTCAACTGCCTCGGACTCTGGCTTATCGCCCGTGTCGATTTCTCCTACGCCCTTGGCATTGCCTTTATTGCTGGACTTCTGAACGTTATCCCGTACGTGGGACCGCTGATTGGCGAGGTGTTAGGGGTAGTGCTTTGCATCATTTTGAAATACGGTGCAGGCATCGGACTGGGCGTGAATATTTGGGTTTTTGCTCTGATTGTCCTCGGTATTATGCTGGTCACCCAGTTGGTGGATGTTTTCATCTATCAGCCGCTCATCTATTCAACGAGCATTAAAGCGAACCCGCTGGAGATATTCGTTGTGTTGCTCATTGCGGGGCATGTAGGTGGTGTGGTAGGTATGCTCATCGCCATTCCCGCTTATACGGTCGTCCGTGTCATCGCTAGCCGCTTCTTCTACGACTTCAAACCCGTGAAACGGCTGATTCCGGATGTGGAGAAGGAAAACACCGACCCGTTGATTTAAGCGAGTCGGTGTTTTGTGTTCCTAATAATTGTTAAAAGCCGATGCGTGTTGCACCGGGAGGGTGATTTAACAGCCACCAGAAATCCAACCACTGAACGATTTCGTTCAATGCCAATGGGTCGATAGTGGTCTCAATTTTTCCGTATTCCTCCACGCTGCCCGTCGTGCAAGGCTGAAGCAGGTGGTTGTCCCCTTTTAGTATTGTAAAGGTGTTCAGATGGTAATGGTACTTGTCTTTCAGGTACTTGCGCATGTTCTTTTGTGCTGAAATCGCTTCCACTTGCAGGTCTTTTTCGCCGGAAATGGCCAAGACGGGCGTTTTTACCTTCTTGAGGTAGGGAATGGGGTTGATATGGAACAGCGTGAAATACCATGGCGAACTGAACGTTTGCAGGAGCGTGATTTTCCCTTCGGGAGTGAAATTGTAGTTGATTTTCTCTTCTTCTGATAATTGTGATGCGATTTTGTCCCAATATTGCTCCAATTTGGCCATACATTGGTTTTTGTCTTTGCTTTTCTTGATGATTTGATAGATATCCTTGTTTATTTTGGTGGAATATTCTATTTGGCTGTCGGTGAGTTTGTTAGAGGCTTTTGCCAATGCGATATTTTGATAAAGCAGGATTTCGTCGAAGGGTTGCGCGACTCCGCCGAGATGTATGGTGAATTGAACTCTGGAATCTTCTGCCGCCACCATGAAGGCCACGAGGCTGCCTTCGCTGTGTCCTAAGAGGCCCGTTTTAACATATTTTAAATCAGGTCGGAGAGAGAGGGAGTCGAGGATGAGTTTCACCGCATCCGCAAAATCGTAGGTGGTGGATTTGCGGAAAACTGCCGAGGGGAGGTCGTCGTAGCGGAAGGTGGCATAGCCGGCCTTCGTCAAGGTGTCAGCGATGACGGCGAAGGGTTTGTGCCCGCAGATACTCTCGTCACGGTCCTGCCAGCCGGAACCGCTGATGAAGACGACCAATGCTTTCGGGGTAGAGTCGGGAAGGGTGAGTGTGCCCAGAATCAGCGGATATTTGCCAGCCCGGTTCTTGAACGTAATATCCTCAGTATGATACGGATAGGGTGGAGTGGGGGTCTGTGGTCGGCGGAAGACCTTGCGCGTGGCCCCGCGTGCGAGCGTGCACGGAAGGTGAATCTTGTGCTGCACGCATTCGCCCTGGAAAGTCGCCGTCACCGCGTCGTATTTCCCAGAAAAGCTTAGACCGATGTTGCTCACCCGAAACGACAGTGTGGAATCCTGAAAACGAATGTCCGAGGCCTGCGCCCCGACGTAATACTGGTCGGGACTGTCCATCTCAACATACAGCGTGTCGTTGCGGTATTCAACTTGCACGCCAATCGTCAGCGAGTCCTTCTTGGAAATGGCGATTTTCCCCTCCCAATACCCGGCAATCTCCTGCGCGGAAACCGCCGTCGCCGCAAACACTATAATGGTGTATATCAATACTCGTTTCATTTTAATTCATAATTCATAATTCATAATTCATAATTCATAATGCATAATTGGTCGTTCCACAATCCCTTAAGCGACGGATACGAATCCTGCATACGGCCAGACACCTCCTTGCGCGGCACCCATACCGCTTGTGCGATGTCCTCTTCGGTTTGCGGGGTCAACGTCTGTTGCGGGGCGTGCATCTCGTACCAGTGGGTGACTTTCAGGATGTCCGTATCACGCAGGGTGTAGGTGTGATACGTGTTTGGCAACGGTTGATGGAGTTCGATGTTATGCAGTCCGGTCTCCTCTTCCACCTCGCGCACGGCAGCCTCCTCGAAGGATTCACCCTCCTCAACTTTGCCTTTGGGGAAGTCCCAATAACCGAGACGGAAGATCATCAGAATCTCGTCGTTTTCGTTGTGCACGATGCCGCCTGCGGCGTGGATCAGCTTGTAATCTTTGGAAAACTGCTGCCACTCCTCTTTGTCTTGGATGCTGACAGGCAGGTTGTTACGAAAGACTGTCAGCGGAAACGCCGGCAGGAAGGTCGCTTGTTCTTTATTGTCTGAATGGTTCATAATCGTTTGTCAATTTTGCGGCGCAAAGGTACAAAAAAATGCGATTTTCCCCGAAATATGTTATCTTTGCGGCCTAAATATTTTTGGCTTATGTGTAAAAAATCATTACCACAGTTGTTCTTCAACTTCTTGATATGCTTTTTGTTGGCTTCTACGACCTTCGCGCAAACCGACTACTGGAGTGCGGTGTATCTGGATTGTCAAAACCGTCCCGGGGTGTCGCAAAATATATACGAGAAGATTTCGAATTATAGCATCATGTCCGACGTCCACAGTCGCGATATGGCGCAATATCTCACCTTTTTGTACGCCTACATGCCGCAGAGCGACCTCGCTGATTATGATTTAAAGTTCTTCGAGGATCAGGTGAAAGTGGCGTTGGAGGCGCGGGAGACTTTCTCTTGGGGCAAAACCATTCCCGACGACATCTTCCGCCATTTCGTGGTCGTCTATCGCGTGAACAACGAGAATCTGGACACCGCGCGGTCGTATATCTTTCACCAGCTGAAAGACCGCATCAAGAATATGAGCATGTACGATGCCGCGTTGGAGGTGAACCATTGGTGCCACGAATACGTTGACTATCAGCCTGCTGATGTGCGTACATCGGCGCCGTTGGCCACGTTGAAGACTTCGCACGGGCGTTGCGGCGAGGAGAGCACCCTCACGGTGACGGCGTTGCGCGCTGTGGGCATCCCAGCCCGTCAGTGCTACACCCCGCGCTGGGCGCACTGCGACGATAACCACGCATGGGTGGAGGTCTGGGTCGATGGCAAGTGGTGGTTCCTCGGTGCCTGCGAGCCCGATCCCGACCTCAATATGGGCTGGTTTGCTTATCCCTCCACGCGCACGATGATGGTACACACCAACGTCTTCGGCCGCTACGAGGGTCCCGAAGAGGTCAACAAGAAGACGCGGTACTATTCCTGCATCAATGTATTGTCCAATTACGCTGATACGGTACATCTTACCATTACGGTGGTCGATGAGCAGCACCAGCCCGTCAAGGATGCTTTGGTGCGTTTCAAACTATATAACTATGCCGAATACTACACGTTGGCCGCCAAGTTGACCGACGAGAATGGTCAGGCTTCGCTCGTCACGGGCAAGGGCGATCTGTTAGTGTGGGTTAGCAAGGATGGTATGTATGGTTATGATATAATTGATGGTCGCACCCCAAAAGGGTGTACTATAATGTTGTTCCCAAACTATATTACAGGAACACCTCTCATTCACATGAATGCAGAGTATTATGAGGATTTCACCATTGTGCCGCCCGTGGGCAATCCTGACATTCCCGCACCGGATCCCGTCCGTCAGGCGCGTTGCGAGCAGCGCAAGCAGTATGAGGACTCTTTGCGCGAGGCCTACCGTGCCACGTTCCCCACGGAAGCGTGGGTGAAAGCGAACCTGAAAAGCGAGTACTTCACCGACGAGGAACTCTACGACATCGTGCGCCGCAGTGAGGGCAACTATCTTGAAATCATCCTATTTCTGCAAAAGTATGACAAGAAGGAGGATGGACTTTATCTGAAAGAATTTATCAACGCATTGTCGGATAAGGATTTGCGAGATACGAAGTGGCAAACCTTGGAGCGACAGCTCACCTACTACCACGAGGGTGACTATCCGTTAGATGTATATTTCAAAGGCATTTTGCCGGCACGAATTTCCAATGAACTGATTCGTGGTTGGCGGGGTGTAATGAGTCGCGGCTTTCATTTGTTTGATGAGGACCGTTCCATAAAAACAATCTATGATTTCGTCAAGAAAACCATTGTGGTGGACAATGAGTGCAATTACTATAATTGTCCCATAAGTCCGATAGGCGTTATACGTTTCAATCGGGCAGACGCCCACTCCCGCGATATTTTCTTCGTAGCGCTTTGCCGTGCTTTGAACAAACCCTGTTATTTAGACAATGCCTCCAACGAAATATATGCGTGGGAGAACGGCAAATGGAATTTGGTGACCTTCGAAGAAAAGCCCGTTGAGGAGTACAAAACGCTTATCCTAAATAATCCCAACAAGATGGGGTATTACACGCAATACACACTGCAACGTTTTGAGAACGGGGAATTTGTGAGCTTCGATTTCGAGAACGACCCGCGTGTGGAGACCAACCCCATCGTGCTCTCCGTGCCTGCGGGTTACTATTGTCTCTCCCTGGGCGAGCGCCAACCAGACGGCAGTGTTTTCTCGCAAATGCAGTTCTTCAACGTAACGAAGGATACCACCGTGCGTGAGATCAGCAGGGAGGTGAATCAAGATGTTGTCGTTTTTGCGAATGTACGTGAATCCGCCGGAACCATCAACATGAAGAAGACGAAAGTCGGAAATGTTTCTTTGGCTAATATTCTGAAGAAGAGCGGTAAAGAGCATCTTATACTATGTCTAGGGAAGCCTGGTACCGAACCTGTCAACCACCTGATGAAAGAGATGGCAGCCAAGCAAGAGGGTTATGAAACATGGAATGGCCCGATGTTTTTCGTTAAGAAAGAGGGACAGTGGAAAAGTGAAGCCAAACAGCCGAAAAATCTGAATGTGGTTGAGGAGGGCTATGATGAACTCGTCGCCATTTTTAAGAAAGCGTTGAATGGCGAACTGTCCGAATGGAGCCCGATGTGCTTTGTCATCGACAAGAATGGCCATATCCTTTACTTCTCCGAAGGCTACAACATCGGGGTGGGGGACAGGATGCTGGAAATCGTGAAATAGTTAGCAGTTAGCAGTTAGTAGTTAGCAGTTATGGCCAACAGCAAACCGTCAACAGCCAAAAGCTAAAAGCCAACAGCTAATAGCTAACGGCCAATAGCCAAAGTTCAAAGTTCAAGGTTCAAGGTTCAAAGTTCAAGGTTCAAAGTTCTACCATCTCCCATGCTCGCAAAATTAGGATTATTCGGTCTGTTCATAGGGTGTATGCTCTCTGCCACGGTAATTCCGTTTTCTTCGGAGGCATTGCTGGCGGGAGCGTTGCTGCTCGACTATCCCACGTGGATTGTTATCCTCGTGGCATCGTTGGGCAATACGGCGGGCGGAATGATCAGCTTCGCCATGGGCTGGTTCTGCAAATGGTCGTGGATAGAGAAATACCTGAAAGTCAAGGAGGAATCCTTGGAAAAGGCACGACTGAAGGTGGAAAAATACGGCGTGCTGGCGGCGCTGCTCACCTGGCTGCCCGTCGTCGGCGATGTAATCGCCATCGCCATGGGACTCATGCGCATCCGCCCCTTCTGGACTTCCGTGCTGATGTTTGTAGGAAAAGCCGCAAGGTATATCGTGGTAGCGGGAGTGATGGGGATGGCGGTTAGCTTTTAGCAGTTAGCAGTTAGAAGTTAGTAGTTAGCAGTTAATGGCCAACAGCTAACAGCCAACAGCCAATAGCTAATAATTAACAAAAAAAAATGTACCTTTGCGCCTTGAAATAGACATCCTCTAATTACCAGACAATCAATTAGAAACAATATGAAAAAGAAAAAGAAACAGATTGAGCCGACGAGGCATTTTTTTACATACTACAACCGGACTATTCCTGAGAATTGGAATTCGCCTGCTCTTACAGATTACAATGGCACAACCAGTTACACCTATGGTGAGATGGCTGCACAGATTGTGAAGCTGCAAATGATGATGCAAGACTGTGGCTTGGGACGCGGCGATAAGGTCGTGATTTGCAGCCGTAATTGCTCCAATTGGGCGGTCGCGCTACTGGCCATTGCCGCCAATCGTGGTGTTATCGTCTCCATCATGGATGCTTTTGCGCCCACCGACATCGAAAATTTGACCAACCACTCGGATGCCAAAGCGATGTTTGTGAGCCAGAACGTATGGAAAAACATTGATGTACAGCATTTGGAGAATGTCAACTTGATTCTCGACACCGATGATTTCCAGTTGTTGTACGCACGTGACGAGCAACAGGAGAGGGCTTTCGGGCAATATAAGGACAAATATCGCGAAAAATATCCGCGCGGACTGAATCGCGAGGACATCAATTTCCCGACCGACAATTTGGACGATTTGATGATCATCAACTATACCTCGGGCACTACGGGTGCACCGCGCGGCGCGATGCTGAGCTATCGCAACATCTCCGCCAATGTGCAGTACAGTCAGGAGGAGATCCCCAACCACGCGGGCTGGACGGAAGTCTGCATGCTGCCTCTTGCACACATGTTCGGGATGACCATCGAATTTCTCTACCAGGTGGCGGGAGGTTGTCACGTCTATTTCTTGGGTAAAACCCCGTCCCCGGCCACGCTGTTGAAGTGCTACGCCGAGACCAAACCTTACATGATTCTGACGGTGCCGTTGGTGATTGAGAAGATATTCAAGGCCAAGATTTTCCCCGCTTTGGCGAAACCGAGCGTGAAGGTGCTGTGGAATACACCGATATTGTGCAAAGTGGTAGAGAAAAAGATTTACCAGCAGCTGATGAATGCCTTCGGAGGCAACCTGATATGGCTGATCACAGGCGGTGCCGCGCTGAACCAGGAAGTTGAGCGCGTGTTGCGTCGCATCAAGTTCCCGTTGGTGGTGGGCTACGGCATGACGGAAGCAGGTCCGTTGGTGAGTTACGAGCATTGGTACAAACAGACGCTCGGCTCCTGTGGCAAAGTGGTGACGCGCAACGAAATCATGGTCAACTCGCCCAACCCGAGACAAGAAGTCGGCGAAATCCTCTTCCGTGGCGAGCACGTGATGATGGGCTACTACAAGAACGAGGAAGCCACAAAAGCTGCCATCGACAGCGAAGGTTGGCTGCACACTGGCGACCTCGGACTCATGGACAAGTTGGGCAACATCTATATCAAAGGTCGTAGCAAAGCGATGATTCTCACCGCCGGCGGCCAAAATATCTATCCCGAGGAGTTGGAGGCCAAACTCAGCAACCTGCCGGGTGTCTCCGAAGCACTGGTGGTGGGTCGCAACGGTAAGCTCGTGGCGTTGGTCTATCCCGATCCCGCCTTCGATTGGAGCGCCATCTCCGTTGAGGAACAGATGAAACAGAATTTGCAGCAAATCAATACTTTGGTGGCTAAGTACGAACAGATTGCCGCCATTGAAACCGTCGATCAGGAGTTTGCGAAGACCCCGAAGCGGTCGATCAGGAGGTTCTTGTATAAGTAAAAGTAAGGGCTGCCGCATTGCGACAGCCCTATTCATTTCGCCGACTACCGTCCGCCTTGGCCGCTGCTCTCGCTGGCGGCGCCTTGACGGGCTTGGTTCTCCAGCTCCATCTTGCCGAATCTGAGCGTGAAGCCCAACGCCACTGTGCGGGAGTTGTATTTGTAAGTGCCGTGCGACACGTAGTACGGACTGTCGTTGTCGAAACCCCAGCTGTTCCAGTTGAAGATGTCGTTGGCGTTCAGATAGACCGAAAGCATTTTGTCGAAGAAGTCGCAACGCAGACCCGCATTGATGCTGTAGTGGGCGTGGGTGCTGCTGAACAGAGAAATCGAAGGTGAGCCGTAATAGCCGGACACGTTGATTTCCAGACGTTTCCAAAGCTTAGCCCATACGCTCATGTTGAAGCTGTATGACCACATCTGCTGCTTGTAGAATTCGTTGTCGTACATCGTTTCTATGTAACGATGATAGACGTTGGCATAGAGGCGTATGTTGAACATGGCGTTCGGACGGTACATGGTGTTGAGTTCCAAGCCGGTGTTCATCGCCTTGCCCACATTCACGGGATAGGTGAAGGAAACCTGACGTCCGTAAATCTCGTGGTAGGCGGGAACCGTGATTTCGTCGATGTCCCGGGTTTTGGCGCGGTAGTAGAGCGTCACGCCCACAGAACCGAACTTTTCCCAGTATTTCTGCCAACCCGCTTCCACGGAATGTGTCAGGATGGAGTTCAGGTCGGGGTTGCCCCCGTAGAAGCTCTCCTCTTCGAATTTGATAAAGCGGGTGAGATTTTCGGCTTCCGGATTGCTGCTGCGGAAGGTGTAGCTCAAGCGGAAGTTGTGCATCGATTTGGTGCGGTACGACAGGTGCAGCGACGGGCGCACGTGGAAGAAGTGCCGCCGCACAGCAAAGGTGTCGGGCACGATTTCGGGGTAGAGGATGCTGGTGTAGGTGTGCTCCAAGCGCACTCCAGGCTTGATGGTGAAGTTGCCGAATTTATGCTGCAACGTGAAAAACACCTGGTTCTCGACTTCCGGTGCCATGCTCCTGTAGCTTCGCATCTCGTCTTTCACCCAAACCCCATTGTTCAGCGTGTCCAAATAGCTGTATTCATTGGACTGGGTGTATCCGCCGTAATAGCCAAGCGTAATCTCGCCGTTTTCCGAGTATGGACGGTTGTAGGTCAATTCGGCGCTCAAGTCAAAAGAGCCGCTGCGGTTTTTCCCGTCCATGTATCGCGTATATTCGGTTGGTGAGAGGTAGATTTTGTCTGTTTTGTCAACATTTCCCCATCCCCAGCTGCTTCCATTCACATCCAAGGAGATGTTGTGCCCGTTTTGGTCGAAATTGTGCAGATAATAGAACCCGAAACCAGCCCAATGGCTTTTACTTCTGCTCGGAGATGACGTTCGATAATGGGTAAGGGAACTGTCGATAAACATTTCGCGATAGACCTCGGAATAGCCGTTGAAGTTGCGCAAGCTCGGCCAAAAACCGCTCCACAACGAGATGCTGTTCATGCTGTCGATTTCGTAATCCATGTTGAAATGGAGTCCGCCCCCGAAGTTGTGGCCTCTGGAATAGGTGGAGTCCTTCTCGAAACTCACGGTGTCGCGGCCTTCCAACCCGGGTTGGAAAATGGTGATGTCGGACATGTTCTGATACCGATCCATCGAATAGGAGAAGTTGCTGTAGAGGTTGATGGAGAGCTTTTCGTTGCTCCAAACGTATGAAATCCAAGGACTTGCATACGGTTTGATGGAGGCGTTGGCACCGAAGCTGATAAACTGGTTCTTCATCACCTTGGTGGTGGTCACAATGTTGATGATGCCGTCGGCTTTGGAACCGTAACGCGCTGAGGGGTTGGTGATGACCTCCACGTGGTCGATGCTGTTGGCGGGCATCTGCTGGAGGTAGGTCTTGAGGTTCTCGGCGTTCATGTGCGAGGGTTTGTTGTTGATCCATATCTCCACACTGGAAGCGCCGCGCAGGGTGACGTTGCCCTCCACATCCACGGAAACGCCCGGTGCGTTTTGCAGTACGTCAGAGGCGGTACCGGTCTGCACCGTAGGGTCTTCGGCGGTGTTATAGTAGGTTTTCTCACCATCGACGGCGAACAAAGGCCGCTCGCCCTTCACCACCACCTCCCCAATGGTAGCCGTGCCCGGCTTGATCTTGATGGTTCCCAAATCAATGTTTTTATCCACCGATAGCGGTCGCACATAGTTCTCGTATCCCACAAAGAAGACCACCATGCGGTAGTTCCCATTCGGTACTGCCTGCAGGGTGAACGCCCCTTTGTCGTCGGCCGCCGTGTAGGCTACCAGTACGCTGTCGCTCTGCCGCAGTAAACTCACATTGGCGTATTGCACCGGCTTGCCGGAGTTCTCATCCAGCAATTTGCCTGTAACGGTGCTTTGAGAAAAAACCGACATACTGCAAGCCAACAGGGTCAGCAGGATGCCCAAAGTTCGTCTTGTTTGGTGTTTCAAATGGGTCATATCTTTGATTTTTAAATGGTTAATCTCGATTGTCTTTTTTCTGAAAAAGTTTGCAAACATATACAAAATTATAATATAAGAGACGTCGTTTATCTTTTTCCTCATTACATATCCTTAGACACAAAAGTGCGCGTTTTCTTACATTTTATAGACGAAAAAATACGATTATCGTGCCAAACTTTATAATATGTTGGATGACAATGTGTTATATATTGTAAAAACGGGATTGTCCGTCAAATTTTTGGACAACCCCGTTTGATTTTGTATGTTTTTTGTACATTTTTGTACATTTGTATTCCTAGGGCTCGCTATCGCTCACCCTAGGCTGACACGTGGTCGGGCTTTCAGCCCTTTTTGGAAAATGTTTTTAATGTATTTTTTGTTTAACGTATGTACTACCACGTTAACTGCTAACTACTAACTGCTCACTCCTCGATTGCGTATTTCGTCATATAGACCTCGCCGCCTCTGATGCCGGAGGCGTAGAAGTTGTCGCCGTCGGTGAAATCCACATAGCGGAGCAGCTGCTTGGTCTCAGGGAATACGCGCTGAGTGAGTTTCTGGTCGGGGGTGAGGCGCATCAGCACGCTTTTCCAGTTGTTGGTGATACCGAAACCGGCGAAAGTGCAGACCGCATCCTTTCCGGGGTAGGGGATGTTCTTGGTGTCGTCGTTGAAGAGGAAGTACATATCGTCCCCATGGGCGAAGGCGGTGTAGGAGACGCAGACGGGCCGCCAGTCGTCGTCAGGGAAGGTGCCCTTGGACGACATCTGTTGCTTCTCCACCATGGTGAAGTTGGACGTGCCGTCGGTCTTGAGGGTGGAGACCAGTATGTTTTTGGTGAGCATCTGGTAGGTGTAGCTGTGCATGTTGCCGTCATAAATCTCCTTGATGAAGCGGTGTTCGCCGCAAAGCACCAGATTGCCGTTTGCCAACTCGAAGATGTCGCCCGCGCTGATGGAGTACTGCTGGTTGCCGAGTACGGAGGAGAAACGGGCCCACGCCGTCTTCTCCACGTAGTCGCTGGCGAAGGGGAAGTTTTTCAGGTCAGTGATGTTCTCCGACTTAGTGTCGAACTTGTAAAAGTAGTAGCCGCTCGTCTGAATGGCGGTGTTGGTCATGGATTCTGTGTAGTAGCCCGCAACGGCGATGTTGCCGTCCTTGAGCACCTTGGCGGTGAAATTCTGCGGGGTGCCGAAGCTCACTTCCTCCGTGTAGGTTTCGGTGCCGTCTTCGGTGGTCTTGGTCATCATAAGGTTGACATTGGATATGTTCTTGCCGCTCACCTGGCAGGTGTAGGCCGGCAGGTAGAGGGTACCGTTGTTGTCCATCGTGAGGTTGCCCAACGAGAAGCTCTTTCCTCCGAATTCTGGGGTGACGGCCCCGTTCCACACGACCTCGCCTTGGTTGTTGATTACCAATGCGGAAAGGCTCTCTAACTGGCTGTCTTTTCCGGTGACCATCACTAATACCGCCAGCAGCTTGCCGTCCGGAGATTTGGCGGTCTTGAACTCCGGCCAGTATTTGGCGTTGGTCGGAACGGTAACCGTAGTGGCATTGTCCAAAGTCACCTGCTTGGCGTTTCTGTCAATATTGGCGATGGTGAAGATGGCTTGGTCACCCTTCTTGGACAGGCTCTGGTACAATGCGATGACTCCGTCCTCGGAAAGGATGGCATCCAGCATCGTGTGGGTGTTGGGTGTGGTGACGGGAATATCCGTTTTGGCCATCGTGTTCTTGTCGATGAAGAAAACATGCTCGGTCCAGGTTTTCGGTTTGAAAGAGTCTGAATGACGGGGCGACAGGTAGTAGTAGAGGGTCTCTTCATCCTGTCCGATGGATGTTCCGATGATAGTGGAACGTCTGATCCAACAATTGGAGAAAGGTTCGCAAAGCGTTACGCTTTGTGCCATCATGCTGATCGACAGCGCGATAAAAACGGTTAAAAAGGTTAATTTTTTCATATTTTATAATTTTATTGTTTTATCCAATACGTCTTTTTTTTGAGGGTGCAAAAGTAATAAACTTTTAGAATAGGATGCAAGAAATCGAAAAGGTTGCAGTGGGTTGAAAAATTTTTTTTTCACGAGATGTTTCTTGGTTTCTTGACATTTCAATAAAAAACCATCTATGTATCAATAGGATATGCAAAAATTTTGTATTTTCGCGCCCAATTTCAAAAGGCGGGAATTTGACCGCGATTTGATTTTTAATGTGTTGAATATAAAAAAGTTAAGATATGGCATTTATTAAAACTGACAACTTAAAAGGAGACATATTTGGCGGCATTACCGCGGGAATCGTGGCCTTGCCGCTGGCTTTAGCATTCGGTATTCAGGCGTTTGGAGGCATCGACGATCCTGCGGCCAGCTCCATGGGCGCACTCGCGGGCCTCGTGGGCGCAACCTTTTTGGGCTTTTTCGCCTCTCTCTTCGGCGGCACCCACTCGCAAATCAGCGGACCTACGGGTCCCATGACCGTCATCACCGCATCGTTGCTCAGCGGTGTGTGGGCGGCGCAACACTCCATGAGCGCGGTGCTCATCAGCATGTCGCTCGCCGGCCTCTTCTGCGGTCTCTTCCAGATTCTCTTCGGAATCCTGAAAATCGGCAAATACGTACGATACATCCCTTATCCCGTGCTCTCCGGCTTCATGAGCGGTATCGGTGTCATCATCATTATCCAACAGTTGTATCCCCTAATTGGTTGTAAATCACCAGTTTTGGTGGTTGATATGATTACCCAATTGCCAGAGCGTATTGCCGACGGCATTTCTATCACCGCATTGTTGCTGGGTTTGGGCACGATTGCCATTATCTACCTTTTCCCTCTGATTACCAAGAAGATACCTGCTACTTTGGTGGCCCTCTTGGTAATGACCATCATCTCCCTCTTCCTCAATATGGATGAAAAACTGCTCATCGGCCAAATTCCTTCTGGATTCCCGATGCCTTTCTTCGCGAAAGAGGGTCTTAACTTAGGCGAAATTGACTGGGGTGTGGTACTGAAAGCCTCTGTGATTCCGGGGCTTACGCTTGCCGGTTTGGGCAGCATCGACACGTTGCTTACCTCTGTGGTGGCCGACAATATCACCAAGACGCAGCATAACAGCAATCGCGAGCTGATAGGGCAGGGTATAGGCAATATGGTGAGCGGTCTGTTCTGCGGTATCAGCGGCGCAGGCGCCACCATGCGTACGGTTGTGAATGTGAAGAGCGGCGGTCGCACCCAAATCAGCGGTATGACCCATTCTCTGCTGTTGTTGGCCGTGTTGCTCGGTTTGGGCAGCCTTGTGAAATACGTTCCGCTGTCCGTTTTGGCTGGCATCCTGATCACCGTCGGTTGGGGAATCATCGATTTCAAAGGATTCAAGGATCTTCTCAAGATTCCGCGCGCCGATGCAGTCGTCCTCGTCATCGTGTTCTTGCTCACCGTTTTCGTGGATTTGCTCACGGCGGTCGGTATCGGTATGGTGATTGCTTGCGTGCTCTTCATGAAGCGCGCCAGCGACCTTGTGGAAGGCGGTTACAGCTCCTCCGAGATGACCAATTTCGACAAGGAGAGCCCGTGGCAGGATGAAGGCGGCATGCCGGATAAAGTGCAGCATAAGATTTACATCCAACGTTTGAACGGCCCCATCTTCTTCGGCACCATCACCAAGTTCCAGCATGTGATGAACGACGTGCCCGAGGATGCCAAAGTCGTCATTATCCGTATGCGCCTGGTGAGCTTCATGGACCAATCCGGATTGTACGCCATGGAGACCGCCATCAAGGAGCTACAGGCCCGCGGCGTGCTGGTGCTGATGACCATCATCCAACCGCAGCCCATGTACATGCTCAAGACCATGAACGTCATCCCGCTGATCGTCCCCGAAGAGCACACCTTCGCCACATTTGAAGACTGCACCGACTATCTGAAAGAGAGGTTTGAGAATTCATAATTCATAATTCATAATTCATAATGGGGTGTTTAAACTTCTTAAGTCGTGGGGAGTCTAAACATATTATTAAGCAGCCCCGTTAGGGGCAAGAGCTTGGTAGTAGTAGTAGCAAACGAACAAATTAAAAAACAATATCAAATATGAAAAGATTGATTTTATTGGCTTTAGTGAGCCTGATCACGCTGGGTGCAAGTGCTCAGCAGACCAAAGCGGCCTCCAAGAATGAGCAGACCGTGACGATTCAAACCAACGGCGTTTGTCAGAAATGTGCAGACAAGTTCGCAGAGAATGTCCCTTATTTCAAGGGCGTTAAGTCTTACACCTACGACATGAAGACCGCGAAGCTGACGATTACCTATGATTCAAAGAAAACCAATCCTGACCAGTTGCGTCAGCAAATCAGCAAGTTAGGTTACAATGCTGACGATGTGAAGGCTGATGCTGCTGCACGTGCCAAACTGCCTGCTTGCTGCCGTGTGGAAAAGAGCACGAGCGGTTGTGGTGGCTGTTCCGGTCACGGCAACGGTCAAGGCTGCGGTAATCATGGCAACGGCCAAGGATGCGGTAACCATGGAAATGCTCAGAAGAGCTGCAGCGGCCACAGCAATGGTCAAGGCTGCGGAAATCACGGTGATGCTCAAAAGAGCTGCGGTAACCACGGTAATGGCCAAGGTTGCGGCAATCACACCGACCAAAAGAAATAATTCGTCAGGTTACAATTAACGAAAAAGGAGCATGGGGTTCGTAAGGGTCTCATGCTTTTTTTTGTATCTTTGCACCGTCAAAATACATCGGATCACCGCATGGCAAAGGTCAAAACAAACATCTACATGGGAATCTGTGATCTGTAACAATGAGGAAACAACCAATGCAATCTTTAACGAAGGCATCAGCTCTTTGGTGAAATACCCCATCGGCATACAGACATTCGAGAAGATTCGCACGGAAGGTTACGCCAGGTGATGGGGAAGCTGGAAATCTATTTCCAGAACACGTTGTCGGTCATCTTCAAGCTGATGGGGTTGTATGTACAGGTGGAGCGTCACACGAGCCGCGGCCGCATGGACGTGACCATCCAGACTCGCGACTATGTCTATGTCATGGAGTTGAAAGTCGATAAGTCCGCTGACGAGGCCCTGAAGCAGATTGAGGACAAACAGTACGCCGCCCCCTTCGCCGCCGACCCGAAGCAGTTGTTCAAAGTCGGGGTCTGTTTCGGCAGCGAAAGCAAGGGCATTGTTTGCCACTCTCTGTCCGGCCAACAACAAAAACCCTATTGGATGCTCTACGGTCTCGACCAGTTGTTGCATCAGTTGGTGATTGTCGGGATTTGGTATTGTTGCTGCATGAACTTCTGAGAAATAACATTAGAAGTTGCGCCCGACACGGATTTTTTGTATCTTTGCGCCGTTAAAACCCGTACTGATGGAACCCGATCGCAAATACCCCGTTGGCATTCAGACCTTCTCCCGCCTCCGCGAAGAAGGCTATCTTTATATTGACAAAACAGACTTGATTTGGAAGATGACCAAGGAGAGTCCCTTTGTCTTCCTCAGCCGTCCGCGCAGGTTCGGAAAATCGCTGCTGACCACTACCTTGGACGCATACTTCAAGGGGCAGAAAGAACTTTTCGAGGGGTTGAAAATCATGGATCTGGAAACGGAGTGGGTTTCATATCCCGTGCTCCATTTCGATTTGAGCGGTGCCAAGCATCTGCCCGTCGAACAGGTCAAAGCGGAGTTGGTGAGACAACTCGCCATCCTGGAGAAGGACTACGGTAGAGACGAGACGGAGGTCTCCCCGGGCATGAGACTGGCTGGTCTGATCCAGCGATCCTTTCAGAAGTCCGGTCGCCAGGCAGTGGTCGTCATTGACGAATACGACGCTCCGCTGTTGGATGTGCTTCACGACCCGGAACGGTTAGAAGCGGCCCGCGAAGTGATGCAAGAGTTTTACCAACGACTGAAAATGTGCGAGGGGATGATCCGCTTCTGCTTCATCACCGGCATCACCAAATTCTCGCAGCTGAGCATCTTCTCCACCATCAACAACCTTACCAATATCTCGATGGACTCCAAGTACGCCGCCATTTGCGGTATCACGGAGGAGGAGTTCGTCACCCAGATGGCTCCCGACATCGCCATGCTGGCCAGGGAGTACGAGTGCACCCCTGAAGAGATGCATGCCAAGTTGAAACGGCAATACGACGGTTATCGTTTTGCCAAGATGTCCCCCGATGTCTATAATCCCTTCAGCCTGTTGAAATGTTTCAATCAAAGGGATATCGCCAACTACTGGTTCGACAGTGGCACTCCAACCTTCCTCATACGTCAGATGCAGCATTTCCGCACCGACATCACCTCCATGGATCACATTGAAGCGTCAGCATCTTCCTTTGACAGACCCACAGAGGCCATGACCACTGCTCTCCCGCTGCTTTACCAAAGCGGCTATCTCACCATCAAGGATTATGACCGGAGATCCAACTCCTACATTCTCGCCATTCCCAACAACGAAGTGCGTGTGGGACTTACCGACGGTCTGATTCCGAGCTATACGGGACTGGATGGCAGTAGTGTTCAAGATGGATTCGCCCTCAAGTTTTGGAGGGCGTTAGACAGGAATGACATCCATGCTGCCATGCAGGAGATGAAAGCGTTTCTTGCTGGCATCCCATACGTGGAGGGTTTCAAGGAAAAGCTGAAGGAGGTGAAAAACTACGAGGGCTTCTATGAATATACCTTCTGGCTGATATTCAACATGCTGAATCTCTATGCCCGTACCCAAGTGAAGTGCGCGGGCGGCAGAATTGACTTTGTGGTCTGGATGCCCGACACCACCTACGTCTTCGAGCTGAAGGTGAACGGCACCGCGCAGGAGGCCATGGATCAGATCAACAGCAAAGGCTATTTCCTGCCTTACGAGACCGAAGGCTGCACCGTCGTCAAAGTCGGTGTGCAGTTCGACAGGGAGACGATGACGGTGGGCGAGTATTTGGTTGGTTAGGAGGCAACCCATAATAAACTTCAGCTGCCTGACGTTATTCGCGGTATAAAAACCGCCATTATGTCCAAAACCACCTCTGTTTTTCTTGCTATGTGGACGAATACGACAAGCCACTGCTGGAAACCAAGGCGTCTTTCTCGTTTTAGTCTTCTTTTGGAATATGCCCATCCTGTCACGTAAGGCCGCTTCGTAACTTTCAGTAATTTCACTACGCTTTTGTTTTTTTTCGGCATGGGTGAACAGCGCACCATGACGAGTGGAAGGTGCGCTAAAACTCCACCATGAACTTCACGTTGATCAGTCGTCCCGTGAGGTAGGTGGGGATGGGACGCTGGTAGTTGTGGATGTCGGTAATCCACATGTATGACGACACGTTGTTGGTGCCCAGCAGGTTGAAGACTTCCACGTAGATGCCGGCGTTGCGGATGGTGCGCAGGAATTCTGATTTGTGCTTCATGCGGTCGCGACTCTGCTCCAATAACATGAACGAAAGGCCCAAATCCACGCGACGGTACCAGGTGGAACGGAATACGCGCATGGCCGGCTCTGAGTTGGGCGGGCCGAACGGCAAACCGCTGGCAAACACAAAGTTAAGGTGCACGCGGAACTGCGGGAAACTCGGAATGTGGTCTTGGAAGAAGAGGTTGAAGGAGACCCGCTGGTCGGTGGGACGCGGAATATAACCCACCTCCACCTCGTTGCCGTTGGCATCGACGGTGTAGTCCCCGATGACATCCTCCATGGTCTTCATGATGGATACGGAAAACCACGACTCCAGTCCGCGCACAAACTCGCCGCTGATGCGCATGTCCAAACCTGCCGCATACCCCTTCGCATTGTTATATCCGCTGTAAATGATCTGCACGTTGTTCACGTTGTAGGTGATCAGGTTGGAGAGGTGCTTGTAATAAGCTTCCGCAATGAACTTGAATGGTCGTCTCCACAGCGTGAAACGGTATTCGCTGCCTAACACCACCTGCGCAGAACGCTGCGATTTGATATCGGGGTTAAGCGTGCCGTCGGGATAGCGCATCTCACGATAGAAAGCCGGCTGGTAGTAAAGACCGGTACGGAGGCTGAACTGCCAATCGTGCTTCCAACGAGGCTTGTAGATGAACGCCAGGCGCGGGGAAACGGTGAACTCCTTCGGGTTGTAGGTCCAGAAATGGAAACGCACACCGCCCGTGAGCGAGAAACGGTTCAGACTGTCGCCGTCAATCATCCAAGTGTCTTGGATGTAGCCGGTGTAACGGAAGGTGTTCAAGGTGTTGTAGGATTTCAGATAGTTGTTCTCGCCAAAGGAGAGCTGTCGTGCGGTGTCGCCAAAAACAACGATTTCGCCGGGTGTGGTGGGAATCATAGGTAGCGTATAGCCCGATGAGTCAATCATGATCCACTCGGTAATACGATCTTGTATGTACTCGTTTTGCACTTTCACACCCCATTCCAGCTTGTTGTTCGCGGGTAGATGGTGCACGCCTTGCAGGTCGGCCGCAGTGACCACGGAAGTGAGGTGGTTTCGCGCATGTTCGAGGTAAGAACCGTAACCTAAAGCATCTCCTTCCTCCACAGTGCCGTCGCCGCCCAAACGGATTTCGTTCAGCCAATATTGCGCCAAAATATCGTAAGTCTCACTCTCTTTGGCATAATAAGAGGAAATAATCAGGCGGTAAAGGTTGTTTGGGTCTTCTTGGTAGGTGAAAGTCAGACCGCCGAGATAGTTTTGGTAACGGTCCACCTCCTGACCTTCGTAAAAAGCACGCAAGCGCTGGGATTGTTCTAAGGTGCCGAAATTCTTGCTCACACTGTCAGGCTGGAAAAGGTAGTAATTGTGGGAGAAGATACCGAGCAGGCTGACACTCCACTTAGGGTTGATTTTCCAATTTAGCAGCATTTGCGCGTCAAAGAAGCGCGGTTTATAGTTGCCCGAGGTCTCCAAAGAGTTCAGCAAGTAGGCGTTGGATTTGAAACGGAGACCCACCAAGAAGGAGAAGTGGTCGGTCTTGCCTTCCGCATGGGCTGTAGCGCCCAACAAGCTGGCCGATACGGAACCCCCGAATCGGGTGGGCTCGCGGTAGGTGACATCCAGCACGGACGACATCTTGTCGCCATATTTCGCATCGAAACCGCCGGCGGAGAACATCACGTTGCCCGTCAAGTCGCTGTTGATGAAGCTCAGACCTTCCTGTTGTGCGTTGCGCACCAAGAAGGGACGGTAAATCTGTATTCCGTTGACAAACACCAGGTTCTCGTCGAAGTTGCCGCCGCGCACGTTGTACTGTGAACTCAGCTCGTTGGAGGAAGAGGTGCCGGGCAACATCTTGATGAGCGATTCCACGCTGCCGGTAGGCGAGGGGAGCTGGAACGTCAGTTTGGGGTTCACCTGGATGTAGCCGTTGTCGACAGCGCCTTGGATGTTGACGGCCTCCAAACGCTCTCCTGTGATCGGCAACGTAAGGTTAACCGTGCGAACCTCCTTGGCGTTCAGCTTGATGGTGATCAGCGTGTCGTGGTGACTTATATGCTGATAAAACAGCTGGATATCACGTCCTGACGGCACGGAAAGACTGTATTGGCCGTACTCGTTCGTGATGGTCTGCTGCTCGAAATTGATTCCCCTGACAATGACGTTCTCGACGGGATCACCGAATTCATTGGAAATAACTCCCTTGACAGTAGCGTTTTGCGCAAAAGCAGCCACTGTCGTCAGCAATAATAATGTAATATATATAAGATGTTTCAAACTATCTGAACTTGAATATGTATTACGTATTATTGTCGGAATTATTGTGCTTAACAAAAAAAAACTGCTGTTTTTGCAGCAGTCCTTTTTTTGTCCTTAAGTCAGGAAAAGATTATAAGATACCCTTTTCGCTGGCTTCGATCAGGCATTGATAAATACCTTTTTTGTTGATATTGCGCATGCCGTGCGCAGACACCTTCAAATAAATCCATTCATCCAATTCAGGAACATAGAATTTTTTGGTGTGCAAATTGGGGTTGAATTTTCTCTTGGTTTTGATGTTGGAGTGAGAAACGTTATTGCCCACAATCGCTTTTTTCCCAGTAATTTCGCAAACTCTTGACATTTTTTATCCTTTCTTTATTATATTTCTACTTGATTTTTTCGAGCGGCAAAAATACACTTTTTTTTGATATAACCACTATAAAATTATCACCAATAATATGTTAATTTGTTGAAACGCATTGTTTTCCCCATTCAAGCGGATTTTCGCCAGCTATCCAGGCCTGATTAATAGTTGGAGTACGCAATTTCCAGTCTCAATCGGGTGGGGGAGTTCGGGTCTGTTCCGTCGAAAATGAGACGGTTTGGACGAACGGCAGATCCACGCACCACAAGATTGATGTAGTTGCTCCAATCGCCCTGATTCAAGATAAGCTGCTGCACATAGCTCGTGATACGGAAACGGTACTCGTGGGTTTTACTGTTATAGCTGCCGCCAAAGTAGGATGAGCTGGTGTAGTAGTCGTCATCGGGCAGGAATCGGATGGCACCGTCGGATTTGCGCACGCCTTGGATGGTCAGCAAGCTAGGCTGTATCAAATACACTTCGTTGGGCGCCACATTGGTGATGACCAGTTCGGCACTGTGAATGACGATGCGATCGCTGTATTGATCGAAGGTGCTTTCCAGATAGGGGAACGTGATGCGAGTCTTCACACCGCCGCCACCTTGCAGAAAGAGTATGTCTTCACCAAAATCCTTATTACCTTGAAGCACTTCTTGAACGAAAGAAACATCCGTAGAAGCAGAATAGTTATGGTCTAAATGGGTGAAACGGGCGCATTCTTCGGTGCAAGGGAAGGTATAACGTTTGTTATTCTCATTATCATTATGATAATATACGGTCAATCCGGTGAGAGAGCTGTTCATGTTGGTGGTCAGCATGTAACCGCAGCTGCCGGTGTGTGAAGTGGCTTCGATGTATAACCCTTTGAGGAAACTGTTGAAATCGCTATTGATTTCATCTTGACGATTCAGCAGGTCTTGTCCAAATGATTGGGAGAGACGGATACGCAAATGCGCGTTGATTAACGCGGTATCGACTACGATGGGCGTATTGGGACGCAGATTATAGCCCGTGAGACTATAATTCAATACGTTGGGGTCGTATTCTACTGTACTGGTTTGGTAATATTGATCTGTGGTGCTCAGATCTTCTGTCAGCTTGTGCACTCTGATGCCCACATATGAGTTGGTATCTCCGTAATAGCCGGATATTTGCAAGGTAAGTACGATTGAGTCGATGACGGGGTTGCTGCCAAAGTTGACAGTAGAGCCTGACAGCGAGAGTTGCGTGTAGATGCCTGCGCTGCTGTGACCGAATACGGGGTCGCTGATGTCCCCTAAAATGTCGGCAGATGATTGGGTGGTGTTAATGGTATCCTCCAACATCGAATAAGCTTCGAGGGTGATGGTATCCATAAAGTAGGTGCCAACTTTGTTGTCAATCAAGTCCAGTCCGATGGGTGAAGTCTCATTCGTGCAGGCTGTGAACAAGGCGCAGGAGAGCGCCGTTACAATGCAAAGCAGGATTCTTTTCATTAGGCTTGTTCTGTTTCTCTGGCGGCTAATAGTTCATCGTAAAATTCGTCGTACATATCCACGTAGTTGTCGTCATCGGGATGTTGCAGCACGGGTTTGCCGGACTTCTCGACGTAAGTCAGCAGTTTCTTCTTGATGTCTTTTGTAAGGGCGACGCCGTCGGAATAATCGATGGCGGCTTGGACGATTTGGTCGTAACCGGCCTTGCGGAAGTGTTTGAGTCCCGACGTGGGAATGTTGGTTTGTTTCAGTTTTTTCGCAAAATTGAGCGAGAACTTGTCGGGAAATTCGTCGGGCAGTATGGAATAGACCACCTGCGTGCCTTGCAACAACGGGTCGTCCTTATAGACGGTCTTCACGAAAAGCGGCACCAGCGCGGAAATCCAGCCGTGACAATGGATGATGTCCGGATCCCAACCGAGCTTCCTGACGGTTTCAATGACTCCTTTGGCGTAAAAAATAGCGCGGGAATCATTGTCGGGATAGAATACGCCATCCGCATCGTGATATTGCGTCTTCCGTTTGAAAAAGTCTTCGCTATCAATGAAATAGATCTGCATTCTGACGTTTTGCAGCGAGGCCACCTTGATAATCAACGGGTGGTCGGTGTCTTCAATGATGATATTTTGTCCGGACAGCCTGATGACCTCGTGCAGCATGTGCTTGTGGTCGTTCACGCAGCCGAATTTCGGCATGAAAGTGCGGATTTCGTTCTCTCTTTCTTGGATTCCTTGAGGGAGAAAACGGCAAATATTAGCGATGTACCCCTCGGGAAAATAGGGATAAATCTCTGGTGTGATGAATAAAACCTTCTTCTGAGCCATTATAATAAATTTGTCGGCAAATATACGTTTTTTTTCGATACAAAAATTTTTTTTTTCAAAGTGGTACACCATATCAAAAAAATTGTATTTTTGCCGCGTCTTTCAAGCCCAGGTGGTGGAATTGGTAGACACGCTACTTTGAGGGGGTAGTGGGAGTACTCCCGTGCAAGTTCGACTCTTGTCCTGGGCACCACAAAAAATCCGACCATTCGGTCGGATTTTTTTATTTCCACACTGCGCTTCGCTTCTATAGAGTTTATTGCGCTTCACACATTTTGTCTCTTCAATACTACTTAAGGAATTGTATTCCAATAAGTTTTAATCATTGACGGATGTACTACCCCAACAACTGCTAACTACTAACTGCTAACTTCTAACTGAACAGATTCGTCGCAGTCCCTCCAGCACCGTCTCCCTGTTTGTTCCGATGTTCATCCGCATAAATCCTTCGCCTTCAGGACCGAAATCCGTGCCGTTGTTGAGACCGATTTTGGCATCGTAAATCAATTTTCTTTCCAAATCTTTCTGCGAAAGGTGCCATGCGCGGAAATCCATCCACAACAAAAAGGAGGCCTGCGGGCGCATGAAGGTGATTTCCGGACAGTTTTCTTTCAGGAATTGTTCCGCCGTGTCAATGTTGCCTTGCAGGTATTCGAGCAACTGCTGCAGCCATTCTTCGCCGTGCGCGAAGGCCGCCTCCGCCGCGTAATAACCGAAAATGTTCCCTAACGACAACTCGTTGTGGTCCAGGAATCCGAAAAATGTCTTGCGGATTTCTTCATCCGGCACGTAACAGACCGACGAGGCCAATCCCGCCATATTGAAGGTCTTGCTCGGTGCGAAAAAGGTGATGGAGTTGTGCAACGCCGCCTCCGACACCGTAGTGAAGGAGGTGTGATGAAACTCGGGGTAGGTGAGGTCGGCATGGATCTCATCCGAAATAACCAACACTTTGTGTTTGAGACAAATATCGGCCACCTGCGACAGCTCCTCTTTCGTCCAAACCGTGCCGCCGGGATTGTGGGGATTGCTGAGAATCATCACCTTGCAACCTTGCGCTTTGCGGTCCAAATCCTCGAAATCGAAGGTGAAGCGACCGTTGTCCGTCTTCAGGGGACTGCTCACGAAGACGCGTCCCGTACGATGCGGCACGTTGATGAAAGGGGGATACACCGGCGTGGTGATCAGCACCTTATCGCCAGGGACGGTAAACGTTTGCAGCACAAAGGCAATGCCCTGCACGATACCCGGAATGAAGTGCATCTTGTTCCATTTCGTTGCGATTCCGTATCGTTTCTGAAACCAGTTCAATACGGCCATCTTGTAGCTGTCGGGCGCAAACGTATAACCCAGCACCTCATGGTCGCAACGCTTCCGTATCGCATCCAGAATGAAATCCGGCGTTTTGAAATCCATATCTGCCACCCACATCGGCAGCAAATCCTCCGTCCCGAAAACCTCACGGGTCATGTCGTGCTTCACGCAGCGGGGATGGTGTTGAAATCGTAGTTCATAATGATGAATGATGAATGATGAATGAATGATGAATTATGAATGATTATTTTTAATACAATAATAGGGGTTGTTCGTTGAGGATTGTATGTTTAACAAAATATATTTCTATTATGAAAACTGATAATGTAATTTTGATTAAAAGTAAGGCGTATGCTTTGAGGATTATTAAGATGTACAAGTATTTGTGCGCTGAAAGGAAAGAGTTTGTGATCTCAAAACAAATTTTACGCAGTGGCACGTGTATTGGTGCAAATGTTCGAGAGGGTAGTAGAGGTCAGTCAAAACCAGATTTTATTGCAAAAATGAGTATAGCGCAGAAGGAAGCTGAAGAAACGTGCTATTGGCTTGAACTGTTGTTTGAAAGTGGTTATATCAGTAAAAGAATTTTCGAGAGCATGTATGAGGAAAACCTTGAAATCATAAGAATCCTTTCTTCAATTATAATATCCACCCGACAAAACCTAAAAACGAAGTCCGCTACAAGCAAGAATCAAACCTATTATTCATAATTCATCATTCATCATTCATCATTCATCATTCATCATTTTTACCGTACGCGCTTCCAAACTCCGTCCGCGCCACAATCGACCTTCCCAGCGTCGCTTCGTCCGCGTATTCGAGTTCCTCGCCGACGCATCTCCTTGATACCGCCGGCGTTCACTCTGTCAAAGAGCTGCTGGATGGTAAGTTGCTGGATGCCAATGCCGTCCATCGGGGAAATGACGCCGCCCAAGACGTGGTAAACACCTTGGTACTGATGCGTGTTCTCTATGGCGATGACATCACGGATGTCCTGCACCACGCAGATGACCCCCGCGTCGCGTTTCGGGTTGGCGCAGATGTCGCAGAGGTCGTGATCTGAGATGTTGTAGCACTGCCGGCAGAAAACCACATCGCTCTTGAGCTTGTTGATGCGGTCGGTGAGCAGCGTCACGTTGGCTTCGTCCTGCTTGATGAGGTACAGGGCGAGTCGCAGCGCCGACCGCTTGCCGATGCCGGGGAGCTTGGAAATCTCGTTGACAGCATTCTCTAAGTTCTTGGAATATAGGGAAATCATTCTTCTTCGGGGTCAAAAATGAGGGTGGAAAATCGGGAAAGGTCGAATATCTCGTTCGCTACTTCGATAAGCTGGTCTGCGGTGATATTTTCGATGGTTTGGATGTCCTCGTCCATGTCGGAAACCTCGTCGTAGAAGAGCGCCAAGTGACCTGCGGCAAGCAGTTCGTTGAGCTTGCTCTCCTGGGAGAGCGCCAACTGTCCAAGATACTGTTTTTTAGCGTAATAGAGCTGCATGGAGCCCAGTTTCTGACGTTTCAGCTTCTCGATTTCGCGATACACGAGGTTCAGGCAGTGGTCGCGTTCGTGCGCGTCGCACCCGAAATAGACGCTGAAGAGCCCGCAGTCGGAGAAGGCGTTGAAGTAGGATTCCACGGTGTAGGCCAGTCCCATCTTCTCGCGCACGCTCATGTTGAGTCGCGTGTTCTGTCCCTGACCTCCTAAGATGTTGTTTAACAGCATGAAAGGAATGCGTTTCGGGTCGCGGATGTCGTAGGCAAGGGTGCCCGTGACCACGTTGGTCTGCGAGGTGCTTTTGCGCACATTGCGCGTCTGTGGCTGGAAACTCGTGAAAGGTTTCCGGCGACGGGTGCCTTCCGTTAACTTGCTGCTCCCGAAGTACTTGTCGCACAATCGCACTAACTTTTCGGTGGAGATATTTCCCACGGAAGCCAACACCACATTCTCTAACGTGTAATTCTTCGAGATGAAGTCCATAACATCTTCACGGTGAATATCTTGCACACTCTCTTTCGTGCCCAATACAATCTTGCCCATGTCATGTTGATGGAATACCAAAGATTCAAAATCGTCAAAAATCAGCTCCGACGGACTGTCATTATAATAGTTGATTTCCTCGAAAATGACGGTTTTCTCCTTCTCAATCTCCTTTTTCGGGAAGGTGGCGTGGTAGAAGATGTCCGCGAGGAGTTCCACCGCGCGGGGATAATCGGGCGATAGGAAGGAGGCGTAGAAGTCGGTTTCCTCTTTGGAGGTGCTGGCGTTCAGGTCGCCGCCGACGCTCTCCATACGGTTGATGACGCGGTAGGCGTTGCGCTTTTCCGTCCCTTTGAAGATCGTATGTTCCACAAAATGAGCCAAGCCCGGATGTGCTTCGGGCTCGTCACGCGTACCGGCATCGATGAGGATGCCGAAATGGGAAATGGGCGACGCGGTGGGGATGTGCAGCAGCCTAAGACCGTTTTGCAGTCTTATAACACGGTGCGACATGGATCTACGGTGATGGTTTGGATAGTGTTTATAATATCTTCACTATAAGGAACTTGCACTCTGATGTAATTGTCGGTAAAACCGGACAGCATATCGTCTGCCACCTGAGATTCCACCAACACGGGACGCTCTTGACCGGCGCATTGTTCGTAGAAAATGCGCTTCTTCTCGTTGGAGAGGGCGATGAGGCGCTCGCTGCGTTCGCTCTTCACATCCTCGGAAATCTGATCCTCCATGATGTTGGCGGCGGTACGGGGACGACGTGAGTAGCTGAACACGTGCATATAGCTGATAGGCAGATCGGAAAGGAAGTTGTAAGTCTCTTCGAACTCCTCGTCGGTTTCGCCAGGGAAGCCTACAATGACATCGCAAGCGACGCAGGCATCGGGCATCAACTTCTTGATTTTCTTGACCTTTTCAGCGTATTGCTCGGTGGTGTAACGACGACGCATCTCGGTGAGGATGCGGTCGCAACCCGACTGCAGCGGCAGGTGGAAGTGCGGCATCAGCATCTCGTTCTTGGCCACCAGTTTGATGACATCGTCCGTGAGCAGTTCAGGTTCGATGGAGGAGATGCGCACGCGCTCAATGGCCTTCTGTTTCACGATGGCCTTCATGAGTTTGGTGAAATCCTCGTTGGTGCCACGACCGAAGTCGCCGATGTTCACGCCCGTGAGATTCACTTCATGAACGCCTTGATCGGCAATCTCTTTGATATTCTTGAGCACGCCGTCGATGGTGTCGCTGCGACTCTTGCCGCGGGCGATCCACACGGTGCAGTAAGTACAGTGGGTGTTGCAGCCGTCCTGGATTTTGAGGAACGAGCGGGTGCGGTCGTGAATCGAGTAGGTGGCGAAGAAGTTGGGGGAAGGTTTCACTTCGCGGGTGACGATGTAATCGACGACGCTCATCTTGTTGTGGCTGCCGAAAACCTTATCGACACCGGCCCAGCGCTCGAGCAGTTCGGGCTTGAGGGCGCTGTAGCAGCCGATAAGCATGATAGCGGCCAGCGGGTTCTCGCGGTGGAGTTTGGAAACCAGGTTACGGGTCTTCTTCTCGGCAGAACCGGTCACCGCGCAAGTGTTCACGATGACGATTTCGGGCACGCCGCCTTGGGTCCAGCCGCGTTTCTCCAGTTCAGCGGCAATCGCGGATGACTCGCTGAAATTCAGCTTGCATCCTAACGTATGTATTACAAAATTCTTCATTTACTCAGTCTCTTAACAATACAAAATACCCTTAAAATTAATCAAATTTTTTGGGCGTGCAAAATTACACTTTTTTTTTGAATTGTCAAAGAGAAAAATTATGCTTTGCCTCCGAGATGCTCCACTCTCCGCTTCATGAACGGGATTTTCATGAGCCAACGGAAGAATAGCGGCTGTAACGTATAGGTAATCAGGATGGTGGAAATCATGCCGATCAACGCGCATTCGCCGATGGAGACGATGGTCGGATGTTTCGCGAACAGCATGGCCGCCATCACGACAATCAACACCAAGCCCGAAAAGAAAATGGCCACCTTATGGTACTCCAACAGTTTGCTTCCCTTCATACACTCTTTGTTGATCAACCCTTTCATGACGAAAATGCTGTAATCGACACCGATACCGAAGATGAAGGTGGAAATCACAATGTTGATCATGTTGAAGGAAAGACCGAGAATCGCCATCCAACCTTGCACCACATACCAACTCACAAACATCGGCATGAAGGCGAGCAGCGATATCAAAAGGTCTCTAAAAGAGAAGAGTAGCACCACAAACACGAAGATGGAAGAAATGAGCAATGCCATCTTGAAGTCTTTGTGAATCAGGGCAATCATGCCTCCTGTGTAATATAAGGGGTCCATCACCACGACATGCGGTCTGGAGGCGACCAAATCGCTGACATCGCCCACTTTGTCTTTGTTCAACTGCGGAGCGTTGAAGATCAAATATTTGCCATCGGTTTCTTCAATAAAGTTGCAGAGCAGTCCTTCGGGGACAATTTCTGACTCGTAAAGGTTGCCGGGCTCGTATTCCGCCTCGATCATCGCCTGGAACGGCACGAAAATGTCGGGTGAGAGCTCGTTTTTCGCTGCAGCTGATTTCACGGCGGCCATGGCTTGGGCCACCTTCTCTGGGGTCCAATAACGCTGCCAAGCGGCGATACGGCGTTCCTGTTCCGCCTGCGACTGGAACATGAGCGACGCCACCGGCGTGTAGTTGATCAGGTCGCCGGTCTTGCGCAAGGAATCCAAAGTGGCGGAAATCGCCATGTTGGCATCCAACGCCTGATCCAATTCCGTGGCCGTTACCGCATAATAACGTTGCACACCGCCGTGATCGTTTTTCTCGGCATACAATTGTTGGGATTTCTTGAAAGCTTCGCTCTCATAACCGATGTTTTTCAAATCATTGTCAAACTGCACCTTGCCGGAAAAGATGAACCCGACGACGATGACAATGCACAAAGCGGTGATGATAATCGGATTACGGTCGTATGGGTAATTGTTGATTTTGTCAATCAATTTGAACGCTTTTTTACTGTGTTTGGCATCCTTGACATTCAGGAAATGAGGCAGGAAGACCAATGCGAAGAAGGTGCTGCCGATGAGTGCGAAGGTGGCGAACAGACCGAAATCCTTCAGCAGCTCACTGTCGGTAAACATCAGACCCAAAAACGCGCCGATGGTGGTGAGACAACCGAGACATACGGGGATGGCCTCTTCTTTCAACATCTGTTCCACATCGCCCACAAACCGCTGATGTACAATCACATGCAAGCAATAGCTGAGCGCAACACCCAAAATCACGGAACCCACGCCCAACGCCATCAACGACATGCCACCCTTGATCCAGTACATGCAGGCCAAAGCGAAAATAGTGCCGTAGAGGATGGGCAGCAGATTCTGCCAGATGATATTGTAGCTCTTGAAACTGAGGCACAAATAGAGGAGGATCAGCACTAAAGAGACACCGATGGTGAGGGCAATGTCCCGTTTCATGGTGCTGGCGTTGTTGGCGGATTCCACCACTGCGCCATGCATCAGCACTTCCACCTCTGGGTGCTTCTCGTTGAATTCTTGGATACAATCGCGAAGATGGTTGATGAGTTTACCGCCTTCTTGAGAGTTGAAAGTCTGGAAATCAGGAGAGATGAAGATCAACGCCACAGTGCTGTCGGCGCAGAAAAGATGTCCGTCGATGAGGGTGAAGCCCATGCCGCCGGCGACATCGGGCATCAGGCACTCGCGCAGTCCTAGCGGGTCGGTGGAGACCAACTCGGAGACCATGCCGGTTTCATCGTTCATGATCATTTCGTAGTTGCGGGCCATCGTCTCGTCGGCGTGCGCGATAGCAGAGTCGAAACGGGCGTACATCGTCGTGTCCACGAACGACGGTACATGCATCATCGCGTAGTCGAGCGCGTTGAGCGCCATGTCGGGCTCCAGACGATAGAGCGTGTTGGCGATGCCTTCGTCGTTGGTGAGGATGGAATCCATCAGTTCATCCACATATCCGACCAACGCCTCGGGTTCCGCACCCGTCATCTGCATGAAGAGTTTGTCCTTGACTTTCACATTGCCGAATACCAAATCGCACTCCGATTTGTCAGTTTTTGGTAAAAGTTTCATCAAATCTTCCTCAAAATGCGCCTTTGATGCGAAAAAGGCAAAAACGGCACTACTTATAATAATTAAGGTATATAACAGCCATTTGTGCTGCGTGAAAAATCGGTAAATCTTTACAAAAAACATATCAAATCTTTATAATTCTATACAAAAAAAACTCTGCTAATTTAGCGGCGGCAAAAGTACACAAATTTTGTGTATCTTTGCCGCTTCTTAAATTGATTGGTTTAGTGGGGCTTAGAAATGTTAAAAAAACTGAAAATCAGAAAAATGAGGGAATGGCTAGACCGATTCGATTTTTTGATTATGCATGATTTGATCGTAAAGTTTGCAGAAGAATATTACTAAATATGAGAAATCATCTACTAAGAAACAAATGTGCGCAATACAGAGCGCCGCAAATTGCAAAAGCAAAAGGCATCTATCCTTATTATAAAGCGATAGAGTCGGAACAAAGCACAGTGGTGAAGATTGATGGCAAGGATGTGCTGATGTTCAGCTCGAACAGCTACCTGGGTCTTTCGAACGACCCGCGCCTGAAAGAGGCTGCCAAAGCCGCCATCGACAAATACGGCACAAGTTGCTCAGGCTCACGTTTCCTCAACGGTACTTTGGATATTCATGTTGAACTAGAAGATAAGCTCGCCAAATTGGTGGGCAAGGATGGTGCGTTGTGCTTCAGCACGGGATTCCAGGTGAATCTCGGGGTGGTTTCCGCGTTGTGCGGCCGCAACGACTACCTGCTGCTCGACCGACTCAACCATGCCTCCATCATCGAAGGCAGTCGTCTGGCGTTCGGCAAATCGATCAAATATGCCCACAACGACATGGAGAGTCTGGAAAAGTGTCTGCAGCAATGCGAACCCGAATCTGTCAAACTAATCGTGGCGGACGGCGTCTTCTCCATGGAGGGCGACATTGTCCCGCTGCCTGAAATGGTGGCGTTGGCTGAGAAATACGATGCCGAAATCATGCTCGACGATGCCCATTCCATCGGTGTTTTGGGACATCAGGGTAGGGGAACGGCCAGCCATTTCGGCCTGACCGACCAGGTGGATCTCATCATGGGTACCTTCTCGAAGTCGTTCGGTTCGTTGGGCGGTTTCATCGCTTCCGATGCAGACACGATTAATTATCTGAAACATAATGCCCGCTCGCTGATTTTCAGTGCCAGTATGCCGCCTTCCAATGTGGCAGCAGTCAGCAGGGCTATTGATATTATGCTGGAAGAACCTGAGCGCATCCAGCATCTTTGGGACGTGAGCAACTACGCCCACAAACAATTCAAAGAGCGCGGTTTTGACACAGGCCGTAGTGAAACGCCCATCATCCCGCTGTTTGTGCGGAATTCGGAGAAAGCCTTCTGGCTTTGCTCACGCCTGTTGGAGGATGGTGTCTTCGTCACGCCGGTCATCGCGCCCGCAGTGCCCGAGAACGACGTTCTGATCCGTTTCGCACTGATGGCTACCCACACTTACGAACAGGTGGATGAGGCCATCGACAAAATTACCAAAGCGTTCAAGCAAGCTGGAGTTCTGGAGTCATGATTGTTCTGATCACGGGTATTTCTTCTGGTTTCGGTTTGGAAACCGCTCGATTGCTGTCGCAGGAAGGTCATACGGTGTATGGTACAGTGCGTCGCGAAGTGGAACCGTTGCCAGGCGTGCATTACCTGAAGGTGGATGTACGCGACCGCGAAGCAGTGAAAAATGCAGTTCAACAGGTGTTTGAACAAGAAGGACGCATCGACGTGCTGGTCAATAACGCAGGTATGGGTATCGGCGGACCAGTGGAGTTTGCCACAGAAGAGGAAATTCGGGAGCAGATGGACGCCAACTTCATGGGCTTGGTGCATTTTGTGACCGCTGTGCTGCCCTATATGCGTGCGCAAGGGAAAGGCAAAATCGTTGCGCTGAGTTCTATCGGCGGCGTAATGGGGCTGCCGTTCCAAGGTTTCTATTCCGCCAGCAAATTCGCCATCGAAGGCTATTGCGAGGCTTTACGACTAGAGACGCAACAGTTTGGCATCCAAGTGGTGGTGGTCCGTCCTGGCGATTTCTCCACAGGATTTACCGCCAGTCGAAAAAAGACTGTCAATACCGAAGCAGCCCAAGTATATAAAACCTACGCCGAATCGATGGGTAAGGTGGAACACGACGAAACCGGCGGCCTGAAACCGCAGGTGTTAGCCCGTAAAATCAGTCAAATCATCCGTAAAAATAACCCGAGACACGGGTATGTGGTAGCTTCGTTCGAACAACGCCTTTCGGTGCTGTTAAAACGCATTTTGCCCGCCAAATGGTTCGCGAAAATTCTTGGTGATTACTATAAATTGTAACGGGAATATTCAATGTTCCCACAGGTAGAGACGCGCCAATGGCACGTCTCTACTTTTGTTTTTACATGTGGCGTTTATACGCTCTTCTGCGCATGAACGGGTGGGTGATATATTCGCCGAACAACGATTGCACCTTGTAATTTTCCTCCAGTTGCGGGTTCATGATGATGGTGTCGATACCTCGTTTGATGCAGTTTTCATGCAGGTATTTGAACATCAACATCGGAATGCCACATTGTTGATACTCAGGTAACACGCCCATGATCAAGGCTTCCAGGGT
Source organism: uncultured Bacteroidales bacterium (assembly GCA_900317715.1). GTDB lineage: Bacteria > Bacteroidota > Bacteroidia > Bacteroidales > WCHB1-69 > F23-D06. The sequence goes on from ONHS01000004.1 coordinate 78,551, forward strand.
GTCGTTTTTCTTCAACGCCTTCATGATGCGGATGAAACCGAAGGGGAACAGACGACCGTTGGATTTTTTCACCGCTTTCGAGAGGGATGGCACGCAGAAAAGGAAGCCTATCGGCTGGTCTTTGTCGTTGACGGCCACCGCCACGAAATCCTTGTCCAAAATAGGTACGTAAGTTTTCAGATACGAATCTATCTGCTTGTCAGTCAGGGGTGAAAAACCGTGCAAAGGAGCAAACGCTTCGTTGTACATGTGGAAAATTTCCATGCCGTAGCGCTTGCACATGTCGTTCATGCTTTTCGGCTGGACAACGTGCACGTGGAATCTATCCTCAATCAATTTAGAGAATTCGAACATTTTGGGCAATGTCTTGCTCACCTCCAGCGTACGTTGGGTCCAATCCACCTCTTTCGTAAAGCCAAGCTTCTCCAACATGGGTCCGTAGTAAGGATAGTTGTAGAGGCAGGTGAAGGGGCTCAAATGTTCGAAACCTTCCACCAGCAAGCCTTCCTTGTCCATGTCGGTGAAACCCCACGGACCGCGCATGTCGGTGCGATCGCGTTGGCGACCCCATTCCGCAACGGTGTCGATCAGGGCTTTGAGAACTTCTTCGTCTTCGATGAAGTCCAACCATCCGAAACGTACGATATGTTGCTCGTTGGTGGCCTTGTGGTTGATGATAGCGGCCACGCGACCTACGATCTCATCGCCGCGATACGCTAAGAAACAGTCGGCTTCGCAAAAGTCGTAAGCCCCGTTTTTCTTAGGTTTGAAGGTGTCGTATTCATCGCCTTCCAAAGCGGGCACCCAATTGGCACAATCTTTATATAAATGAAGAGGAAAAGTCACAAACAGCTTCATCTGCTTGCGACTTTCCACCTTGACGATATTGATATTCATATTTTAATTTTTTTGGGAGTAGGGAATAGGGAGTAGGCTTTAGACCACCTGAACCATAAACCATAAACCTTAAACTCTATACCATAAACTAAATAGTGGAATGAGCCGTGATGTAGTCAATCACTTCGCCTACGGTCTCGAATTTTGGGGTCCCTTCGAATTTGAATCCGAACTTGTTCTCAACGGCGAGGCTGAGCAACAGGATGGTGAGGGAATCAAGACCGACATCGCGGACGAGTTGTGACTCCTCCGTGACCGTAGTCAGATCCATAGAGGGCTTTATGAGTGTCAGAATCTCTTTCAATTCTTTTAAGATAGCTTCTCTTTCCATTGATTTATTGATTACGTGAAACTTTCAGAGCACCGGTACGTTTGAAGTCCTCCTTGCGCACGGTGATTTTGCTGACTTGGTGCGTGCTCGGCAGCGTGGCGTTGACCTTGCCGACGAGTTCCTTGAAGTAGGCCTCGACCTCTTCCCAAGGTGCGTTACCGAATTCGTCGATACGCGGCAGGATTTCGATGGCGATCACCTTGCGGCCGTCCATTTCGTCTTCCTTCACCAAGCAGTCGCGGAGTTTGTTGTCCTTGTAGAACGGTTCCTCGATGCTTTCGGGGCTGATGTTCTCGCCGTTGGAGAGGATGATCAGGTTCTTGATGCGGCCCACGATGTACATGAAGCCGTCTTCGTCGAAGCGGACGAGGTCGCCGGTTTTGACCCAGCCGTCGGGCGTGAGAGTCTCAGCGGTCTTTTCGGGCTCGCCATAGTAGCCGAGGAAGACGTTGTCGCCACGGAACCACAATTCGCCATCAACCACCTTGGCTTCCTGTTCGGGATAGAGCTTACCGACAGACGTGGGTCTGGTTTTCACGTCGATGTTGCCGGTGGTGAGGTTAGCACCTTCGGTCATGCCGTAGCCGCCGAAGAGGTTGATGCCCAGCTCGTCGAATTCGCCGATGAGTTTCGGGGGCACGTTGGCAGCGCCGGAAATGATGACTTTGAGTGCGCCGCCAAGGAAGTTCTTGCCGTACATTTTAATGAGTCCCAGCAAGATTTCGCAGATACCGGGAACCGCCACAATCATGGTAGGTCTGATCACAGGCAACTTGCCGATGGTGTCTTTGGTGTTACCCACAGAAAACCAGGAAGCACCTTTATAAAGAACTGACAATGTGCTGAAAATCAATCCGAAAACGTGGCTGAGCGGCAACACGCATGCGTAACGGTGGCAACCGAGTTGATGTCCCGGAGCGTAGAGGCCGTTCAGTGCGCCGCGCATCAAAGCACGGTGAGGCAGGATAGCGCCTTTCGGTGCGCCCGTCGTGCCGCCCGTAAAGAAGATGGCAGCTGGATCGTTCTTGTCAACCGTGGCAACCGGTGCGGTGTGGTCGGCCATATCCGAAATGGCGATCACCTTGCAGGGAGCCTCTTTCACTGCTTCGATGAAGGATGGGCCGGCGGCCAGCACCTTCACGCCGAACTTCATGCAGCAGCCGACGATAGCCTGTGCGGGCAGCATAGCCGGCAAGTTGATGGCTACATAACCGCCAGAGGTGGCAGCGAGGAAATACTCCACAGCATCGGTGGTGGAGTTGTCCAAGATGGCGACTTTATCGCCTTTTTGCAGACCGAAGCTGTTGAGGAGGGCGCGTTTGCGTGCCACACGGTCACAGACTTGGCTGTATGTATAAGTGTTCACCGTATCGGAAAGACACGGCAGATCGGACCATTTTTGTTCAATCCAGGTTACAAATTCGGGAAGAGTGGGAATGTACTTCACCTGCGCGAGCTCCTCGGCAGGAAGCATTGAAGGGAAATAATTATTTTCTTGCATATCGTAGATATTAAGATTTAAGGCTGCAAAGATATAAAAATCTTAATATCTGTTAATTTTCCTGTTTTTTGACGTTAACTGGTTGAAAAACAATGCATTTTTTGGAAGCGGCCTTTTGATGAGGATGACGTGAAAACATCATAATTTGGATGTTTTCACACCATCGCTGACAATTTCACTCTTCCTTATTCAATATTTTTTTAACTTTGCACCCGAATTTTTAACCCCTCATTATGGAACTTCAAAACATCCAAGAATTCGAGCTTTACGCCCTGTTGTATGTGGCGGCGCTGGATATGAAAACCAGTAAGGAAGAACAAAAGTTGATTAACGCCAAGATGGCGGGCGAATCATTTGAGCATGTGAAGGACATGTTCGAGCAAGACAATGATGCCCAGCGAGTGCAAACGATTACGCAGGCGGCTGCAAAGTATCTCAAGACCGACGAACAAAGAGCAGCGTTTATGGACGAGCTCAAAAAGATGGCCGCAGCCGACAGCACCACTCCCTTTGAGGCCGTCGCCCTTTCCATGTTGGAGAATCTTCTTTAATTCATAATTCATAATGCATAATGCATAATTTAGGCCAACAGCTAACAGCTAACAGCTAAAAGCTAACAGCCAATAGCCAATAGCTAACAGCCAAAAGCCAATAACAAACAGACAATAATTAAATTAACGAAATATGGAAAATAACTATGATGTTATCGTGATCGGAAGTGGTCCTGGCGGCTATGTGGCTGCGATTCGGGCCAGTCAGTTGAACCTCAAAACCGCTGTGGTGGAGCGCGCCGAACTGGGCGGTATCTGCCTCAACTGGGGCTGCATCCCCACCAAAGCGTTGCTGAAGAGTGCGCAAGTATATAAATATATGTCACACGCTGCCGACTATGGCATCACCCTCGAAGGCACTGTCGCCCCCGACTTCCAAGCCGTGGTGAAACGCAGTCGCGGTGTGGCCGAGCAGATGAGCAAGGGCGTGCAGTTCCTGCTCAAGAAGAACAATGTGGATGTGATTGCCGGTTTCGGTAAACTCGCTGGAAATCATCAGGTTGAAGTGACCGCCGCTGATGGTACGAAGACCCTCTACGAGGCCAAGCACATTATCCTCGCCACGGGTGCGCGTTCCCGCAGTCTGCCCAACGTGCCGCAAGACGGCAAGAAGATCATCGGTTACCGCGAGGCTTTGACGCTTCCCGAACTGCCTAAGACCATGGTGGTGATGGGTTCCGGCGCTATCGGCAGCGAGCTGGCTTACTTCTACGCTACCATGGGCACGCAAGTCACCATCGTGGAGTACATGCCGCGTTTGGTGCCCGTGGAGGACGACGACATCGCCGCTCAACTCGCCCGCTGTTTCCGCAAACACGGCATCAAGACGATGACCGGTGCTGCTGTGGAGAAAGTGGAAGTGGTGAACGATCAGTGCGTGGTGACCATCAAGGACAGCAAGGAGAAGATTACGGAAATCACCTGCGACATCGTGCTCTCCGCTGTGGGCGTGGCCACCAATCTGGAAGGCCTCGGTTTGGAAGAGTGCGGCGTGGCTTTCGAGCGCGGCAAAGTCACTGTGGATGACTATTACCGCACGAACGTTGAGGGCGTCTATGCTATCGGCGACATCGTGCACGGTCCTGCATTGGCGCACGTGGCATCGCACGAAGCCCTTGTGTGCGTGGAGAAAATCGCGGGTCACAACCCCGAACCAGTCGATTACGGCAACATTCCGGGCTGCACCTACACGACTCCCGAAATCGCATCCGTGGGTCTCACCGAACGCGCCTGTGTGGAACAGGGTAGGGAAGTGCTCATCGGCAAATTCCCGTTCACCGCATCCGGCAAGGCGGCCTCTTCCGGCAACCGCGACGGTATGGTGAAGGTGATCTTCGACAAGAATACCAACGAATGGCTGGGTTGCCACCTGATTGGCGACAACGTCACCGAGATGATCGCCGGTGCCGTCACCGCCCGCAAAAAAGGCATGACGGGTCCCGAAATCATCGCTTCTGTGTTTCCGCATCCCACTATGTCAGAGGCTGTTATGGAAGCTGTGGCAGTGGCATACGGCGAGTGCGTGCATATTTAATGATTACTGAATTTTGACAACTCAATGGCAAAAAAGATATTAGTAGCGACGGGCGGCGGCGACTGTCCCGGCCTGAACGCGGTGATTCGCGGCATTGTGAAAAGAGCGGCTCAGGAAGGTGAAGATTGGCAAGTCTTCGGCTGTATCGAATCGTTTAACGGCATCCTCAAGGACAATGTGGAGATTGTGCCGCTCACGGAAGAGACGGTCTCCGGCATCCATGTGAAAGGCGGCACCATCATCAAGACCACCAACAAGGGCGGCCCGTTCCATTTCCCGGTGCGGCAGCCCGATGGTAGTTGGAAGATGGAGGACCGTTCGCAGCTCATGAAGAAACGTTTCGAGAACATGGGCTTCGACGCCATCATCAATATCGGCGGTGACGGCTCGCAACGCATCTCCTTGGATCTTCTCAATATCGGCATCCCTGTGGTGGGCGTGCCCAAGACCATCGACAACGACTTGTCGAGTACGGACTTCACCTTCGGTTTCCAGACGGCAGTGCAAATCGCCACGGAGGCCGTCGATAAGCTGGTGACGACCGCCGAGAGTCACAACCGCGTCTTCATCATGGAGGTGATGGGACGTGATGCAGGTTGGATTGCGCTGCACACGGCCATTGCCGGCGGCGCGGACGTCTGCATCATCCCTGAAATCCCGTATCATCCCGAAGCTATCGCCCGCAAGATTGAGACCCGCTACAAGAACGGCATGGGCTTCTGCAACATCGTCATTGCCGAGGGCGCGAAACGCGTCGGCGGTGATGTTGTCGGAAAGGCGCCCACAGCAGTGGGTGACCAGCACATCAAGCTGGGCGGCGTCGGCGACGTGCTGAAACAGGAGCTCCTCGACCTTGGCGTCGAGCACGACATCCGCGTGACGGTGCTCGGACACCTGCAGCGCGGCGGCACCCCCATGGCCTACGACCGCATCCTCGCCACCGAGTTCGGCGTCAAAGCCTTCGATCTCGTGAAGGAGAAGAAGTACGGCAACCTCGTGGTCTATCGCAACAATAGTATTTCGTATGTCCCTCTTGAAGAAGCCGTTAAGGAACCGCACCTGGTGAAACCCGACGACTTCCTCGTGACCACCGCCCGCGCCGTCGGCGTAGCCTTCGGCGACGAAGTCAGTTAGCAGTTAGCAGTTAGTAGTTGCGAGCAAGAATATTATTATTAAACATTATTCCTTAAGCAGCCCTGTTAGGGGCAAGAGCTCGGTAGCGCAATTAACCCCACACAAGCGACGAAGGAGCGCTGTGTGGGGCAATACCCAAAAATCAAAAATATGAAAAAGATAGTAGTCTTATCAGGTGCCGGTATCTCCGCCGAGAGCGGCATCAGCACGTTCCGCGACAGCGACGGCCTTTGGGAAAACCATAATGTGGAGGATGTGGCCAGCATCGACGGCTGGTACCGCAACCCCGAACTCATCATCGACTTCTACAACGAGCGGCGTGCGCAGTTGGAGCATTGTGAACCCAACGACGCGCATAAGCTGGTAGCGAAGTTGGAGGAGAAATACGACGTGACAGTGGTCACGCAGAACGTTGATAACCTGCACGAGCGCGGTGGTTCCTCGAAAATCATCCACCTGCACGGCGAGTTGACGAAAGCTTGCAACGAGCGCAAGACGGAGGTCTTCGACATTGGCTACGCGCCCATGAAGTACGGCGAGCGTGCCAAAGACGGCTCGTTGCTGCGTCCGTTCATCGTCTGGTTCGGTGAGGCTGTGCCGTTGTTGGAAGATGCCGCCCGCGAGGTTCAACAGGCTGACATCCTGATTATTATCGGCACCTCGTTGGCCGTATATCCCGCCGCCGGCCTCCTCTACTATGCCCCCGAGGATGCGGAGATTTATGTCATCGACCCGAAACAGCCGGGTGCCATCTCTCGCCGCGTGACCTACATCACCGAAAAGGCAACGGTGGGGATGAAGCAGTTGGCGGAGAAGCTTGATGTTCTTCCGTAAATGATGAATGATGAATGATAACGATGAAACGATGAATGAGAGGTGAAATATGAAAAATAAATCAAAATTATACGTTTTTCTTCTTGCGATTGTTGCTGCCGTCACGTTGACGAGTTGCGATGAATTGTTCAACATGGAGTATAAAATCGTGGGGTCTTGGCAGGTGGCTCACACGTACCTGAACGGCGAGGCTGTCGATTCTTGCGAATACATCGGATACAGTCCAGGTACCTATTATTATTTGTACGCCGACCACGTGATGTCGGTGCGGACGTACTACAACGGCGAGTATCGCGAGTCCACCTTCGGCACCTATATCCTGGACCAGAAGGCCAAAACCTTAGAAATCAACTACTCCATCTATGGTCGAAGGTATCATTTTATTGCCGACATTGACCGTCTGACCAAGAAGGATCTCTTCATTGAGTTCACCGATCAATATGGCGACCACTGGCGACTGGAGATGTTCACAAGGTCGAACTGACGTGACGTGCAATCCTTTACAGACTGACAATCAGAAAACCAAATCGCAAGAACCGCAACTGAAAGGAAGCTATTTTGCGATTGCAGTGATGGTTGGCATTTTGCTAGCCGTTGTCAGCGTATTATGGCACCAGACACGGGATAAAGAGCGTGAGACAGCCAATGAATTCCTCCAGCATAACATTCCTGTAGCGTATTGGGGAGAGGGCAATCCTCTCATCGCGTTTTCCCCTGAGGACGTGGAAGTGAGTACGGGTTGGAAGTTCCTTTCGGGGCTTCATCCGACCGTCACTTTCCGTTGTCGCATCGCCCCATCCGTGAAAAGCCGTACCGCCGTGCTCTGCTACCGTCCGCTCGGCACGGATCAATGGCTGACAGTCGAAACCCGCGTCCGTCGTGACCACACCGTCAAACTTACCCTCCGTGACCTCCATCGCGACACCCCCTACGAATGCTTTTTCGTCTGCCAAAAGGACGGAGAGACCGTTAAGAGCGGAAAGGTGGTATTTTTTGAATGATAAATGAATATAACAATCACATATCGTCGCACCCGCCGGTTGTCGATGCGGGTGGTGAGCAACGGGGATTTGCACATTTCCGCGCCGTACCGCACACCCAAAAGCACCATAGACCGGTTTGTGCGCGACAATGAGGCGTGGATTCAGCAGGCGTTGCAGCACCAGCTCGAACGCAATCACCAGCGCGCGGATTTTTACGGACAGTTGCCATTAGAGACCAAAGAACAGGCCCTCGAAGCTGTGAACCGTTTGGATGCCCTGATAAAGCCTCTGTTGTTGAAATACACGGCATTGATGGGCGTTCATCCCACAAAAATCACCTATAAACCGACGATTTCCCGATGGGGAGCCTGCAACAAGAAAACAGGCCATATTTGCTTCAGCACCTATTTGCTCTTGTTGCCGGATTGGTGCATCGAACATGTGGTGGTGCACGAATTGGCCCATCTCATCGAAGCCAACCACGGTCCGAAATTCCACGCGCTCATGGACCGCTATTATCCCCGTTGGAAAGAAGCACGCAAGGCTACACGAGAAATAACGAAAAAAAATATTGTCGCGCGATGAAAAGAAATTTGTATTTTTGCAGATTGTATCGTAATCTGAAAAAATAGACAATTATGGATAATTTCATCGTCTCGGCACGTAAGTACAGACCCTCGACTTTCAACTCTGTGGTGGGGCAGGAGACCATCACGGCGACTCTCAAAAACGCCATCCGCAACAACCAGGTGGCGCAGGCCTTCCTCTTCTGTGGACCGCGTGGCGTGGGTAAAACCACGTGCGCCCGTATCTTCGCCAAGGCCCTCAACTGCCAGCATCTTACCGACGACTTCGAGCCGTGCAACGAATGTGAGTCATGCCAAGCCTTCAACAACTCGGCATCCTTCAATGTCTTTGAACTTGATGCCGCCTCCAACAACTCCGTGGATGGCATTCGCGACTTGGTCGATCAGGTGCGCATTCCGCCGCAAGGGGCCAAATACAAGGTGTATATCATCGACGAGGTGCACATGCTTACAGGTGCTGCTTTCAACGCTTTTCTGAAAACGTTGGAAGAGCCGCCCGCATACGCCAAGTTCATCATGGCGACCACCGAGAAGCACAAAATTCTCCCGACGATTCTTTCTCGTTGCCAAGTCTATGATTTTAAGCGCATTAACGATACTGATATTGTGCGCCATCTGCAATATGTGGCCCAGCAAGAAGGGGTCAACGCTGAGGAAGATGCCCTTCGCGTAGTGGCGGCCAAAGCAGACGGTGCCCTCCGCGACGCGCTCTCCATCTTCGACCAGCTCGTCAGCTTCACCGGCAAGAACATCACCTATAAGGAGACCATCGCCAACCTCAATGTCCTCGATGTAGATAACTATTTCCAGATTCTCGATATTGTGTTGAGCGAAGATGTTTCCGGCGCCCTGATTCTTTTGGACGATATTCTGGCGAAAGGCTTTGATGCTCAAAACTTTATATCCGGTTTTGCCTCTCATATCCGCAACCTGTTGTTGGCGCAGAATCCTGGAACGGTGCAGCTGTTGCAAGTGTCCGACACCATCAAGCAGAAGTTGCAGATGCAGGCGCAAAAGGCTGACAGAATGCTGCTTACGCGCGCTTTGGAACTGGCCAACCAATGTGATTTCAACTACAAGATGTCCAATAACAAGCGGCTTTCAGTGGAGTTGTGCTTGATGCAGATCAACGCCAACTACGTCTATAAGTTGCGCAATGCCAGGCAATCGCAGGAGCGAAAATAACCCGGAAGGCGCTGGCGGTTCCGCCACAGAATCCCCGTCAGGACGGGGCCTCTCTGTAGAACCGCGCATCTCATCCCAAGGACTGCAGTTCGCGGGATTCACCCCCATCCAGCCGATGCCCTCCATCAAAGAGGCGATGGCGAAAACCCAGCAGGTGTTGCAACAGGTGCAGACACCGCCACAACCCACCGTTGAGGCGCAAAATGTTGTGTCGGCACAACCGGCCCAAAATGTGGAGACGCGATTCACGGCTACTCCACCATCGGTGCCCAGTGAGATCGAGACGCAAAATGTTGTGACATCGCAACCGGCACCCAGCGAGGTTGAGAAGCAAAAGGTGGAGACACCGCAGTCGGCACCCAACGTGGAGACGCCATTCGTCACGTCTCCAAACGAATCAGAAACGCAAGAGGGGGCATCGCCACAACCCTCGACAGGCGAGACAGAGGAGCAGACCACTACGGAAACCTTCGAGGATTGTTGGGTGAAAATGGTGGATGCCATATTCAAGAAAAAGCCGGCGTTCTACCACCAGCTGCGTGACTACATTCCTCGTTATGAGAACGATGTGATCTACGTGGATGTGGAGAACGACTTCCAGAAGAATCAGCTGGAGATGAGCAAACGAGCCATGTTGGAGTTCTGGCGCGACCAGTTCAAACTGAACGTTGATGAGATGGAATTCGTCATCCACGAGCACGAGAAGAAAAAGGTTATCTACACCAGCGAGGACAAAGTGGAGAACATGCTGGAACAGAACCCGGAATTGAAGGATTTCCTGCAGGTGCTGAATTTTAGGATCAAGGATTAACGATGAATGACGATGAATGAAATACGATAAATATGAGAAAAGGTTTATTATTTGCAAGTTTGATATTTTTAATGATGTCGGCGGGGGCGCAAGGGCATTTATACCGCGCCGCCATTGATGGTCGCGTGGATAGTGTGCGTGCGGGCATCAATTTGCCGCAGGAATTTACAGGCCAAGGGGTGATCATTGGCGTCACCGACTGGGGCTTCGACTACACACACCCCGTTTTTTACGATACTAACATGCAGAACTATCGTGTGTTACGGGCGTGGGACCAGTTCAAGACCTCGGGACCTGCACCGGAGGGTTATAATTATGGCACAGAGTATGTGGGACGCGAAGCGCTGTTGGCCGCCCAGTGCGATACCAGCAACGTTTATGACTACGCCTATCACGGCACGCACTGTGCGGGCATTGCCGGCGGTGGCGGTGCGGGCACCATCTATCGCGGTGTGGCGGTGGAGGCCGAATACCTTTTTGTCAGTGTCAGTTTGACAGACCAGGAGGTGATTGACGCTTGGCGCTGGATGTACGACGTTTCCCAACAGGAAGGCAAACGCCTGGTCATCAGCATGAGCTGGGGACTCTACTGGCTGGACAATATGGACGGCACCGGTGCGCTGGCGGACGAAATGCAGCGTCTCAACGACCTCGGCGTGGTCTTCGTGACCAGCGCGGGTAACAACGGCGACGAAAACTGCCACATTTCGCACACCTTCACCCAGCAGGACACCCTCCGTACGCAGTTCACCTTCCCCCCATCCTCCATCGGCTCCAGCATCACCATGATGGGAACAGCAGGACATCCGTTCGCTTTCTCCCTCTTCGCGATGGACAACAATTATAACATTGTGGCGGAGACCCCGTTCCATCCAACTGCCGACGACGGTATTTACGAGAATTGGTTGGTCATCAACGGCGACAGCGTGTACTACGCTTTCATAGCTGATTCGGCGAATATCTACAACGACCGGCCCGAGGTGCAGTTGGATGTCGCGAAGCACAGCGGCTACAAGTTCGGTCTTGCGATAGCGTCTGCAGGTGGCGACTTTCACGCTTGGAACATGGCACTCATCGAGACCAAATATGGCAACTGGGGCGGCACCTTCGCCAAGCCAAGTGCCCATCCGGACTGGGCTGATGTTGATGCGCTCTATGGGGTCAGCACGCCCGGAAACATCGACTGTGCCATCACGGTTGCCGCTCATGCGGCGAGATATACGGCACCTTCCGGCCATGTGGTGGGCGGCAGCATCGCCGACTTTTCCAGCTCCGGTCCCAGTTTCGGCCAGGTGACGAAACCCGATATCTCTGCCCCTGGTAAAAATGTGGTCTCTTCACTCTCCAGCTTTACTACCACCTATACAGGAACCACGACGACTTCTGTGCAGTTCAACGACAGAAATTATAGATTTGTCTCATTGTCAGGTACTTCCATGGCTTGTCCGTTTGTGGCGGGTGTCGCTGCTTTGGTATTACAAGCCAACCCCAATCTGTCAGCCACACAAGTGAAGCAGATTTTATTGGAAACCGCGTACAATGACCAATTCACGGATGAGGCTGGGGTCCTTCGCTTCGGCAACGGCAAGGTGAACGCTTATCAGGCAGTGCTCAGAGCGTTGAACACTGTCGGCATAGACCATTATGTGTCTCCGAAGGAATCTAATTACACGATCTTCCCGAATCCAGCTAGTGGTCAGTGCTTTATCACCGCCAATACAGAATCGGAATTTGTCAACTGCCAAATCTTCGACCTCTCTGGCCGTATGATTCAGCAAATCACCCTTACCTCCGGCGCCAACACCCTGAACCTAAACGGTTTTGCCCCTGGCTGCTATTTGTTGAAGATTACCGACAACAAAAAGGTCGTCACAAAAAAATTGGTGGTAAGATAATTTTGAATTGTAAGGGCGAATCATTATTCGCCCCTACAAATCCCCATAACCCTTTAACCTCTCAACCCTCAACCTTAAACCTACTATTCACTCGACCCTCTCCCCTAAACTTGGCACAATAATTGCAAAACCAAACCTATCGAAATTAATATTATGGAAGTATATATTCCAAATGAAGAATTAGAGAACCGGACGGTGGTGCGGAAGTACAGCGAGTTGCTGCACGTGGTTTATCCGCGCACGACGGCGGAGGAGCGCAAGCAAATCCGCAAGGCGTTCGTGCTGGCCACCAACGCGCATTTCGGGGTGCGTCGGAAAAGCGGCGAACCTTACATCTACCACCCGATTGCGGTGGCCATGATTTGCTGCTCCGAAATGAACCTCGGAGCCACTTCCGTGATCTGTGCTCTGCTGCATGACGTGGTGGAGGACACGGACTACACTTTGGATGACATGCGCGACCGCTTCGGCGATGTGGTGGCCAATATCATCGATGGACTGACCAAAATCGACGATTTGGTGGTCGATAACCAGAATATCTCCCTCCAAGCTGAGAATTTCAAGAAGATTTTCCTCTCCATGTCGAAAGATGTGCGGGTGATCCTCATCAAGCTTGCCGACCGTCTGCACAATATGCGTACTTTGGATGCGATGCCGCCCGAAAAACAGCTCAAAATCGCGTCCGAAACCTCCTATTTCTACGTTCCGTTTGCCCATAGACTGGGACTTTATGCCATCAAGGGCGAACTGGAAGACTATGCCATGCGCTACACCAATCCGACGGAATATTTCACCATCAAGGAGAAATTGAAAGATTCCGAGAAGGAGCGTTCCACTATGATTCCCGAGTTTATTGCGCCCATCCAAGCGGAACTCGAGAAGGCCGGCATCCACGCGGAAATCACCAGCCGCACGAAATCCGTCTCCTCCATCTACAACAAGATGCTGCGCAAGCAGATCAATTTTGAAGATGTTTATGACATTTTCGCCGTTCGTTTTGTGTTTGACAGTCCTCAAGACGAAGAATTCGGAATTTGTTGGAAGATTTACCGTATCATCTGCAAACTTTACCAAACCAATCCCGCCCGTGACCGTAACTTCCTGACCCATCCGAAACCCAATGGCTATCAGTCGCTGCACGTGACCGCCATGAGCAAGCAGGGTAGGTGGGTGGAGGTGCAAATCCGCTCCAAACGCATGGACGAAATCGCGGAAAAAGGTTTGGCTGCCCATTATAGATACAAGGAAGATGAAGAGACGGAAGACACCGATTTGAACCACCGTCTCGAAGACTGGTTGCTCAAGACCCGCGAGATTCTCGACAGCAAAGATGCCGATGCGCTCGACTTCCTCAGCGAGGTGCGTTTGAACCTCGGACTCAAGGAGATATACGTATTCACCCCGAAAGGCGACATGAAGACTATGCCTCAGGGTTCTACTGTGTTGGACTTCGCCTACGCGCTGCACACCAATCTCGGCGACCACTGCATCGGTGCGAAGGTCAACTACAACATCACGCCTGTCAACAAGGTACTCAGCAATGGCGACCAGGTGGAAATCATCACTTCCAAGAAGCAGTTCCCGAAGACGGAATGGCTGGAGTTTGTGCAGACGCCCAAGGCGCGCCGCAGCATCAAGGATTTCTTCCGCAACGAACAGCAGAGCTTGGTCTCTACGGGTAAATTGTTGTTGAAGCAATATTTTGACGAGCTGGGCGTTGAGTTCAACGAAGAGAATGTGCGCAAGGTGAAGGAGGCTTCTTTGGAGAAAAGTGATGAGGCGTTTTGGAACAGTGTCGCCTCCAAGAAGCTGACCAAGGGCAAGATAGAGAAGATGCTCAGTCTGAAGAACGCCAAAGAGCTGGCCGACTTCCAGCAGAAAGTCACGCAGGAAATCGAGAGCAAGCCTTTGAACCAACTGATTGACGAGCAGATGGATGTCACCCCGAATGCCTTCCTTTTGGATGATGACTACGAACAGATCAAGTACGTGTTGGCTGATTGTTGCAACCCGATTCCGGGCGATACGGTGGTGGGCTTCCAGGTGTCTGACAACCGCATCGTGGTGCACCAAACCAGCTGTCCGAATGCCATTGCGCAGATGTCGCGCTTCGGCAACCGCATCATCAAAACCAAATGGCGCAAAGGCCAGAACATCGCCTTCTTATCGGGTATCAAGCTCAAAGGCTTCGACCGCAAGGGCATCATCAAGGAGATGATGGACGTGGTGACCTCTCAAATGGATTTGAACATTCGCTCTTTAAACATCGAGTCCAAAAACAATGTCTTTACAGGCACGCTGATGCTCTACATCCAGAGCGTCAAAACGCTGAACAACCTCATCGAGCAACTCAGACAGATAGACCAGATGGAGTCGGTAGAGCGCATCGGATACGACGTGAATTAATGATGAATGAAGAATGATATAATTAACCCCATACAAGGCGATAGCCGTAGTGTGGGGCCGCAAAGAAAGAATAATAATCAATTAATCACCAAAATCAAAAAAAATGAAAGCTTCAGAAATTTTAGCATTCGTGGCAGGAGCTGCCGCAGCTACAGGAATCACTTTGTTGTGCACCACCGAGAAGGGCAAGGAAATCCGTACCAAGGTGGGTGAAAAAATGTCCCGCGAGGAGATCGACCGTTTGATCGAGAAACTGAAAGCAAAACGTGCAACCGCACCTTCAGAGGATGAATTCAACATCGATATCGAAGAAGATGACTTCGATTCTGAAATGCATGACGAGGTGATCTAATGGACATCTTAGGTAAGTTCACACGTAAATCGGAACGCGGCGAGAAGACTTGGAAAGACGCCAAGACCTACTTCTCGCAGCGTTACGATTTGCTGAAGTTGGAGTTTCTGGAGAAATCGTCGCAATTGCTGTCGGTGGTTTTCTCCATGTTAATCGTCATCGTTTGCGCCCTGGTGGTGCTGATTTTCCTTGCAGCAGCAGTGATACACGGGCTTACGATGGCGTTGAATGCAGCGTGGGCCTACATCATTGTAAGTGCCGTGTTTGTGGCCATCATTGTGTTTGTGCTTGCCAAAAAAGACGTTCTCTTTGTGAATCCGCTCATCCGCAAGTTCAGTCGCATTATGTACAAAGAAGAAGTGGAAGAGGTTGAAACAGAGAATGTTGTAAAAGACGTTGAAGTAGAAGAAGAGACCAAAGTTAAAACCGATACCGATACTAAGACTAAGAAAGGAGGTCGGAATGAGTAATAAAGCTCCTATCAACGATTTGCAAGAAATTGCGATTCGGAAACAGCAACTTCGCGCCAAAATAGAACGGCAAGAACGCAAGCTCAGCAAGGATCTTGATGCATATCAAGATGATATTGAGACGTTTAAGAAGACTTGGTCGGGATTGAAGAGCATTCGTAATTTCGGGCAGAACTTCAGCGTTTCGGGCATCTCAAACGCCATACAGACGGTACGCGCCCTCCCCATCGGCAAGGCGGCCAAGAAAGTCACCGGCAAGTCGGGTTGGCTTACGGCTTTCACCCTTGGTGCCGAAGTCGTCAATTGGATCGTGCAACGCCGAAAACGGAAAAAGAGCAATACCAATTCATAATTCACAATTCATAATTCATAATGCATAATTGCAGGAAATCTTCCGCATTGCAAAAGCCAATCAATTTGCGCTTCCCGCTGTGAACGTAGTCGGAACCGACTCTATCAACGCTGTGATGGAGGCTGCCAAGGCAGTGAACTCTCCGGTGATGATTCAATTCTCCAATGGCGGCGGTGTCTTTTGCGCCGGTAAATCTCTCAGCAACGACGGTCAACAGGCTGCTATTCAGGGCTGTATTTCCGGTGCTATGCACATCCATCGCATGGCCGAGATGTACGGCATCCCTGTGGTTGTGCACACCGACCATGCCGCCAAGAAACTTCTCCCTTGGATCGACGGTCTGTTGGACGAAGGTGAGAAATACTATGCCGCAAACGGCAAGCCGCTCTTCAGCTCTCACATGCTCGACCTCTCAGAAGAGCCTCTGAAAGAGAACATTGAGATCTGCAAGAAGTATCTGGCTCGCATGGCTAAGCTGGAGATGACCCTCGAAATCGAGCTCGGTATCACCGGCGGTGAGGAAGATGGCGTGGATAACACTGGCATCGACAGTGCACGTCTCTACACTCAACCCGAGGATGTGGCATACGCATACGAGGAACTGAGCAAGATCAGCCCGAACTTCACCATCGCTGCCTCTTTCGGCAACGTGCACGGCGTTTACAAACCCGGTAACGTGAAGTTGGAGCCCATCATCCTGCACAATTCACAGGAATACATCCAGAAGAAGTTCAACACCCAGCCTAATCCCGTGAACTTCGTGTTTCACGGCGGTTCCGGTTCTGAACCCGCCAAGATTAAGGAAGCCATCAGCTACGGCGTCATCAAGATGAACATCGACACCGACACGCAATGGGCTTTCTGGCAGGGCGTGATGAACTATTACAAGAAGAACGAGGCTTATTTGCAAAGTCAGATCGGCAACCCCGAAGGCGACGACAAGCCCAACAAGAAGTACTACGATCCACGCGCCGTCCTGCGCGAAGGTGAGAAGTCCATGGTGGAGCGTCTGAAAGTGGCCTTCAGCGACCTGAACTGCATTGACAGACTGTAGTCGGCTATTGGCCGTTGGCCGTTAGCTATTAGCTACTTGAAATGGCTATTGGTTTTGGATTACCCAAAGCTAATAGCCATTTTTTTTGTTGAAGAATGAAGAAGGGAATAGGGAGAAGGCAATAGGGAAAAGGGAATTGTGGTGTGCGGTTATAAGGCCTGTTTTTGTGTGAAATCAACAATTGTAGGGGCGAAAAATTTTTCGTCCCTATTGTGTGTTAAGAAAAAACGTATTTTTGCAGAAACAAATGAATCTGTTATCAGCACCGAAATAAATTATTGAATTCAATTTGTAAAACATATAAACAAATGATTATGAAAAAAATTATACTTGTTATTACCTTTCTCGCGTTGTTTTCTCTGCCTGTAGCTTTGAGAGCACAAGTCCAACTCTCTATAGATTTTGAGACAAGCAACACAATTCCTGATGAGTTTACCAACGACAGCTCTTATCCGTGGATAATAGAGAACACTGAGAACGGGCATTGTATGAGGAGCGGTAACTCTAGAATAGCATCGTCAAGTTCATCAATTGAGTTGTCATATACTTTCACAGAAGCCGGCTACATCATATTCGATGCTAATTGCTGTGGAGAAGGAGCCAGTACCGTATGGGATAAATGCATCTTCTATATCGACAATGTTATGCAATTTGAGTACGGTGAACAAATCTCCGGATGGCAAAATTATGTGTTTTACCTTGAAGCAGGTGCACATACTTTTATGTGGAAATACATTAAAGACAGCAGTGTAAATCCATCTGGCGATGCGTTCTTTGTGGACAATATCGTTATCGGTTATGGTACACCATGCATACAACCTTACAATATTACGGTAAACTTCACTACAAATTCTGCTATCGTGAACTGGTCTGGTAGTAGCGACAGTTACACTATTCATTATAAACCCTTAAATGCTTCCGAATGGGACACCATTCCAAATATCAGCGGCAACAGTGACACGCTCTACAATCTTGTTGCGGGGGACTATGAAATCATGGTTTTCGCTGACTGTAATGACGAGGGTGGTGTTTTGGACACTATCACTGTTTTCCCCATCAATTCCATTAATTGGTATGGATATGCAGCGTATTCACTTGATATTCAATCATGGAACGAAGAATATATCCGTTTCACCATGCTGGACCCGGCAACCATAACGGCCGCAACTTCATCTTTCCCATCTACTTATGCTGCCGCTTATGCTTATGGCCATGTATGGTTTATTTCTTCAGGAAACCTGTATATAGCGCCTCTCAATGACAGCATCGGGACTATTGGAGATATCATTCCTGTGGCTTTTGACTTTGAAACCACCAATACGCCTCTTTCAATGTCGTTCAATCCTATGGACAATAAATTGTATTACATTGCTATTTCCGAAGGGGATGAATCATATTATCTGAAATACTTTAATCCATTGCAACCTGATAGTGTTTCGACACTTGAATTAAGCATTGCGGCATACACTCTTGCCATTAATGCATTAGGTGAAGCCTATTGCATAGAGTATGAGACGGGCAATCTTTACCTGCTGGATTTGACGAATGCTTCTGCAACTTTAATAGGTAATACAGGACATTCTCCACACTTTGTTCAGGACATGGCTTTTGATATGGAGACTAATGAGTTGTTTTGGGCGAATATTTCCTCATCATCCGATGTGGGGCTGTATCATGTGAACACAGAAAATGCCGCTACCGCCTTCCTAGGACAAATCGGAGGTGGCAGTGGGGCAGAAATCACCGGTCTGTTTTGCTCAAATGTTCTTTCCAACTCCGTTATACCAAACTCTTTGAATTTGTCTGGTGATACAATGGTTTGCTCTGGCAACACGACAACTCTTACAGCTTCTTCTGATGTTGACGGTCTTTTCGTATGGAGT
The DNA here is from genome assembly GCA_900317715.1 of uncultured Bacteroidales bacterium. Taxonomy (GTDB): domain Bacteria; phylum Bacteroidota; class Bacteroidia; order Bacteroidales; family WCHB1-69; genus F23-D06. Next base: position 97,311 of record ONHS01000004.1, read on the forward strand.
ACAGGACACATTGGTCAATGGGAAACATTTTCACCGGGAACTTATTCTGTAAGCGTGTTTTCCATCACCGGGAATTCGCTCACTAAAACTATTAACATCACCGAAGGCCAGGTTTACGATGTTACAGATAGTCTTACCATCTGTGAAAACCAACTGCCTTACATTTGGAACGAAGTAGAATTTGAAACTGCTGGTACGCAAAACGTCACGCTGACTACTATCAATGGTTGCGATTCCGTGGTGAAAATGACCTTAACGGTGAATAATCTCACCACAGGGGACACCATTGTTGTCGCCTGCAACAGCTTCGACTGGTATGAGCATGTAGGAATCATGCAGTCGTGCGAGAACTTGACACACACTTTCACCAATGCGGCAGGATGTGATTCCGTGGTTACTTTACACTTGACCGTAAACTATTCTAATACTGGTGACACCACGGCAGTGGCTTGCGACAGCTTCGACTGGTACGAGCATACGGATATTACGCAATCGTGCGAGAACCTGACGCACACGTTTATCAACGCGGGAGGATGTGATTCCGTAGTCACATTGCACTTGACTGTGAACTATTCTAATACTGGAGACACCACGGCAGTGGCTTGTGAGAGCTTCGATTGGTACGAGCATACAGGTATTACGCAATCATGCGAGAACCTGACGCACACGTTCACCAATGCGATGGGCTGTGATTCCGTAGTCACATTGCACTTGACGGTGAACTATTCCACCACAGGCGACACTACAGTAGTGGCTTGTGAGAGCTTCGATTGGTACGAGCATACAGGTATCACGCAATCGTGCGAGAACCTGACGCACACGTTCACCAATGCGATGGGCTGTGATTCCGTGGTGACCCTGCACCTCACCATCAACAACCCTCTGCACACAGCCGTTATCGAAAACACATGCGAAAGTTACACGTGGAACGGCACGACGTACACCGTCAGCGGCAACTATACTTACAGTCACATAGATGTAAACGGTTGCACACAAGTAGATACGTTGCATTTGACTATAAACAACCCTGTTCACACTGCCATTACCGAGAATGCTTGCGAGAGCTACATGTGGAACGAAACATTATACACCGACGGTGGCGATTACACATACAGTCATGTGGATGAGAATGGTTGCACGCAAGTGGACACCTTGCACTTGACCATCTTTAACGACGCAATCTCAGAATTCACCATTGTCACTGAAGAACCCTGCTATACCTGGAACAACGTAGAATACTGTGAGACTGGAGACTACTCCCAAACCTTCCAAACCATCCACAGTTGCGATTCCTTGGTGACGTTGCACTTGACGATTACCGTCGGCCTCAACGACTACGAAACCGTTGATTTCAAGGTCTATCCTAACCCAACCTCCAACATTGTTAATGTAGAATGCATAATGAAGAATGAAGAATTGGGTGATGTGGAGATTCAGGTGGTGGATGCTTATGGGCGGTTAGTTGACCTTGAAGAGACGCTCGTAATCACATCTTTACAGAATGTGCGGATTGATTTATCTCATAATGCCTCCGGCATCTATTTCGTGAAAGCTGTGGCCGATGGGAAAACCATCGCCGTGCGGAAGGTGGTGAAACAATAATTTCCGTATTGATATAAAATAAAGGCGGCCTTCCGGCCGCCTTTATTTTTTCACTTCCTTCCAAAGTCCGCGGGGATCTCGCCCCACAGCGGGGTGTTCCACTTGTAGATGGGCGTGTTGTATTCGTTGTCTCTCAGCCAGGCTTCGGCGCGTTGGAGGAGGTCGATGACTTCCTCGTTTTCGGCGGTCGGGAGGATCACGGAGTTGTGCTTTTTCTTGCGCACCCACGAGAGGGCGGTCATGCTGTCGGTATAGATGGGGATGTCGTAGCCCTTCTGCTTGATGAGGGCGAGACCGTGCACGATGGCCAAAAACTCGCCGACGTTGTTGGTGGCATGCGGGAATGGCCCTTTGTGGAACCATTCTTGACCAGTTTCGGTGTAAACCCCGCGGTATTCCATCACTTTCGACACCGAATTCCAAGCCGCATCCACCGAAAGACTGCGCAAAATCGGTTTCGGTTGATCCTGCAACAACAGCAGTTGCTTCGCGGAATTGTTCGGCGAAGGGTGGGTTTTGTAGAACTTTTCGTATCCTTGCTTGTAAGCGGCTTCTGCTTCCGTTTTGCTCTCAAATGACTTATACTTAGCATTTTCAAACTGAAAAACCTGCTGCTTGCAGTCATTCCAATTGTCGTAAAGGCCAGGCTTCTTGCCCTCCCAAACCACGTAATATTTCTGTTGTTTTGCCATCTTCAACTTTTTTCTTTTCAGTGCAGAGACGCCATTTATCGCGTCCCTGCATATCTCTAAATTATGTACCTTTGCCGCCGCATTTGTATGCGGATTTTAGGCGGGCAAAGGTACAAAATTTAAGGTTTGCTGACCCTCTCACCTCGTAGGATGTCACATTATGGCATCTCTGCATGGAAAGGACCTTTTTGAATTGAAATAAAACATTGATTATGAAAAAAATACACTTACAACAAGGATTTTTGGCGGTCATGGCCATTCTCGTCATGGCTTTTTTCGTGACCTCATGCGATTCCATGTCAAAGAAACGTGTTAACCGCCATTGGTCGAAGTCTTATACGCACTCGTTCCCGAACACCAATTGGGCGTTCGAAGAGGAAGTGCTGGAATTTCCGTTCGATATTGAAGACACCACGCAGTTTTACGAGGTGTCGCTGTCGTTGCTTTTCGACTCCTCCGTGGTTACGTTGACGGACATTCCGCTTTCACTGACGCTCAACACCCCGGACGGGATGCAATCCATGTCGAAGAGCCACTTCTTGCTTGACCCAAGAACGAATTCGGACATCAAACTTGCCGAAGATGGCAAAAACATGGAGGCTACGGTGGTCGTGTTCCCTCGCAGAAAACTCAAAGCGGAAGGTGCATACAAGCTGGTTGTCTATCGTCGCGCCGAAAAAGCCGACAATTTTGGATTCACCAGCCTGACCTCTACGGTGAAAGTGGTGAAATAAGACAAAAAAGGTGACTATGGTTAAGAAGATTCTGCTTCTGTTTAACATTCTGGCGATATGTTTGTGTGGCGTTTTCGCGCAAACACAGCCGTTGGTGATTATGCACACCAACGACACGCACAGCCAGATCGACCCGTATTCCTACAAAAAGGATGTCAACATGGGTGGGGCTTTGCGGCGCGAGGCTGCCATCCGTGAAATTCGTGCGCAATATCCTAACACACTGTTGCTTGATGCCGGCGATTTCTCGCAAGGAACGCCCTATTTCAACTTCTTCAGGGGCTATGTGGAGGTGCGGCTGATGAATGCCATGAAGTATGATGCCGCCACGCTCGGCAACCACGAATTCGACAATGGTTGTTCCGAACTTGCCGCCCGCATCAAGACCGCTAAATTCCCTGTGGTGTGTGCTAACTATCAGTTTTCCAACAAGAAACTGGCGAAGGTCGTCAAACCATACACCATCATTGAACGCGGAGGACACCGCATCGGCATCTTCGGACTCGGCGTGAACCTTGACGGTTACACGGCACCGCAAACCGCCCGCGAGGTCACCTATCTCGATCCTGTAGAGACTGCCCGCAAGATGGTTGCCGAACTGAAAGCTAAAAACTGCGACATGATCGTCTGTCTCTCGCATGTCGGCGTGGACACCACCATCAAGGACAATGACTTCGAAATTGCCCGTCAAGTTCCTGAAATAGACGTGATTATCGGCGGCCACTCCCACGAAGAGATCAATCCGCCCGTCGTCATCGGCAACACCCGAGTATGCCAGATGACGAACCGCGGCAAATGCTTTGGAGTGCTGAAAATTACGAATGATGAATGATAAATGATGAATTATGTCTGAAGATTTGAAATTGGTTGCGGATTTGGCGCTGATATTGACTTCGGCGGGTGTCGTGACTGTGCTTTTTAAGCTTTTGAAACAGCCCCTTGTGCTGGGCTATTTGGTGGCTGGTTTCCTCGTGGGACCGCACCTGCATATTTTCCCGACGGTGACCGATACCGCCACGGTGGAGGTTTGGTCTGAGATCGGTATTATTTTCATGATGTTCGGGGTCGGACTAGAGTTCAGCTTCAAGAAGTTGATGTCGGTGGGCAGCAAGGCCTTCATCACCGCGTTTGTCGGCATTATAGGCATGATGGGCGTAGGTGCGCTGCTGGGCTTCGTGATGGGCTGGGGCGTGATGGAGAGCATCTTCCTCGGTGGCATGCTGTCGATGTCCTCGACCGCCATCATCGTCAAGGCATTCGAGGATTTGGACCTTAAAGGGCAGCCGTTCGCCAACCTTACCATGGTGGTGCTGATCATCCAGGATATTGTGGCGGTGGTGATGATGGTGTTGATTTCCACCGTCGCCGCCAGTAAGCATTCCGCACCCGGCAAAGAGATGCTGATGAGCATCGTGAAACTCGTCTTCTTCCTGATAATTTGGTTTGTGGTCGGTATTTATCTGATTCCTACCTTGTTGCGGAAATTCAAAAAATATATCAACGATGAAAACCTCTTGATCATTTCCATCGGTCTCTGTTTCGCCATGGTGATCATAGCCAATGGCGTGGGATTCTCTTCCGCATTAGGCGCGTTCGTCATCGGTTCTATCTTGTCCGAGACGGCGGAAAGCCAACGGATTGAGCATCTCACGGAGAGCATCAAAAACCTTTTCAGTGCCATCTTCTTCGTCTCCGTGGGCATGATGATCGATCCGCAGGTGCTGGCTGAATATTGGAAGCTTATTCTCGCTTTGGTTGTTATCACTTTGGTGGTCAAAGCTTTCGTCTGCTCTGCAGCGGCTGTGGTGGCCGGCGCGAATCTGGAGGACTCCATCAAGTCCGGTTTCACGCTGTCGCAGATCGGTGAGTTTGCCTTCATTATTGCCGCCGTGGCCGTGGCGCAACATGTGATGCCGTCGTACATTTATCCCGTCATCATCGCTTCTTCCGTTATCACCACGTTCACCACGCCTTACTGGATCAAACTGGCCACGCCGGTCTATAATGGCCTGGAGAAGCGTCTGTCGCCTAAGGCGAAGAGCTCGTTGGACACCTACGCTCTGTTCGGCTCCGGCAACGAAGGCAAGAAGAACTGGAGCAGCATCATCAAGAGCACTCTCCCCAATGTGATTGTGTTCTCGGTGCTTTCGTTCGCCACGCTCTTTATCCTTTTCGAGACGGTCATCCCGTTTGTCAGGAAGATTCCCTACGTGGAGATGATTCCCAAATGGGGTTTCAACACGCTGGCCGCTCTCGGCTCTTTGCTGGCGGTGTCGCCGTTCCTTTTCGGCATTGTCCGTAACAGTCCCAAAGTACACGAACTCTACCGCAACCTGGTGAAAGAGAACCGCGCCAACATGCTGGCCATCATCGTCTGGACGCTCTTCCGCTTCACGATTGTCTTCTATTTCGTATTTACCATTTTAGTCAAGTACTTCAAATTCACCAAGTGGGTCATCGTGCTGATCGCCATTGCAGTGATCTTTGTGATCGTCCTCTCCCGCCGAAACCTCAGCCGCTTCTCAAAATTGGAGAGGAAGTTCAAGACGAACCTGAACGGCGATGTTTAATTCATAATTCATAATTCATAATTGTAACGAAGGTACGACTTAGACATAGACATAGACTTAGACTTAGACATAAACTTAGACTTAGACATAAACTTAGACATAAACTTAGACTTCGTGTGTCAACTACTAACTACTAACTGCTAACTACTAACTCTTAATAACCCATAACCATTAAAAGAATGAATACTTTGTTTCTGGATAGAGATGGCGTGATTAACGTGCAGATTGTGGGCGGGTACGTGCGCAAACCGGAGGAGTTTGTCCTCATCAACGGCGTGCTGACCGCCATGCAGTGGCTACGGCCGAAGTTCAAGCACATTATCATCGTCACCAACCAGCAGTGCGTGGAGAAGCGCATCTGCAAGATGGAAGACATTGAGGAGATTCACCGTCGGATGCGCGTCACCTTTGAGGAAAACATGACGCCTTTGGATGCGGTCTATTGCTGTCCGCACCGCGCTGAAAAGCACTGCGGCTGCCGCAAACCCGAAATCGGGATGGCACTGCAGGCCAAGGCTGATTTCCCCGACATCGACTTCTCCGACTCCATCATGGTGGGCGACAGCCTCACCGACATGCAATTCGCCGTCAACGCGGGCATCACGCCCGTGCACGTCGGCGCCAAACACCCCGGGGAATACGAAGAAATTCTGAAATTGACATCAGTTCACTATAATAACCTGTTGGAATTTGCGAAAAATTATGATGTATGACTTTAGACGTAAGACGTAAGACGTAGGATAAAAAAAGTCTCAAGTCTTACGTCTCAAGTCTCAATACTAATTCTGAATTCCGAATTTTTAATTCTTAATTGAAAAAATGACTTTCTTCTTCATCTTCTTCCTCTGTTACCCCCTGGCTGCGCTGCCGCTGTGCGTGCTGTACCTCTTTCTGCCGATCGTCTATTTTGTGACGAATCATGTGGTGAGATACAGACGTAAAGTGGTGGATGATAACTTGTTGCACGCTTTTCCTGAACTAACGGTTCAAGAGCGGAGAAGGATTCGGAATCGCTACTATTGGCATCTCTCGCAGATTGCCGTGGAGATGATCAAAATGTTGCTGATCCCGCGTTGTGCGTTGCGTTATCGTTACCATTGCGACGACAAATCGCTTCCGGAAAAGTTCTACCAAGAGGGTAGGAGTGTGATTTTGATGTCGAGTCACTACAACAACTGGGAGTGGATGATTGTGGCGCTGGACGAGATGTTCCCGCAGCATGGCATCGGGGTGGGGAAGGCCAACAGCGACAAGGTGTTTGAGAAGTGGGTGAACCGCGCGCGCACCCGTAACGGCACGCAAGTTTGCTTTGCAGACACCGCCCGCGAGGTTTTCGCGCACTACGAGGAGAACCACATCCCCGCCGCCTACATGATGCTCGCCGACCAATCGCCCAGCAACAAGAACAAGTGTTACGTCACGCAGTTCCTCAACCAGAAGACCGGCGTGATCTACGGTCCCGAATATTTCGCCCGCAAATATAACATCCCCGTGCTCTATTACGAAGTGATCAAAGAGCGCATGGGTAAATATCGTGTGGATGTACATCTGATCACGGAGCATCCGCAAAAGGAGGAACCGTACGCTATCACACAGAAATACACAGAATTGTTGGAACAGACCATCCGCCGCAAACCCGAATATTGGATTTGGAGCCACCGGCGGTGGAAACTGAAATTCGATTAATGTGTTCGGGGTCGGTTATCCCGAATCGTAGAGACGCAAGATTTTGCGTCTCTACAAATGTGGAAACCTGAAAAATATTGCCTATTGCCTGTCTACACCACCACCTTTATCCGGTACCCTAACTTGGTGGGTTCTTCGATGATTTCCTTCGCGAGGGCTTTGATGGGTTCCAGCACCTTCGGGTCGAAGCCTTCGGCTTGGAATGGGGAGGTGGTAAGATCCTTTATCATGAAATCGACGGCGGTGATGTCCCTTAGCTCGCCGTAAGTGAGGCGAACGGTCATCGGACGGTAGTCGTAGAGCACATTCGTGAGCATCTCGGTGGTGATTTGCTCGATGACATCGCGTTTCTCCGCAATATTGTATTTGATGCAGAACTTCGACATGTCGGACAACATGCTCAGGCCGTCGGCATCGTGGCCTTCCAGTTCGAACACGAGCTTGTGGATGCGCTGCACGAAGGCCTTGGTCGCACTGTGTACCGGTTCCTCGAAAATCTGGTGCGGCGTGCCGTCCTCGTGGATGTAGCCGCCGTACATGAAGAAGATGCGGGTGCTGACATCATGCGCGAACTTCATCTCGTGGGTGACGATGAGCATGGTCATGCCCTCCTTGGCGAGCTGGCGAATGACACTCAGCACCTCGCCGACCATCGTGGGGTCAAGGGCTGATGTGGGCTCGTCGAAGAGGATGACCTCAGGGTGCATGGCCAGGCAGCGGGCGATGGCCACACGCTGCTTCTGTCCGCCGGAGAGGTCTGCCGGCATAGCGTTGGCTTTCTCCGCCATCCCCACCTTGCGTAAGAGTACAATCGCCTCCTCCTCGGCCTCCTGCTTGGTGATGTCGCGCAGCAGGAGCGGCACCTTGGTGACATTGTCGAGGACATTGAGGTGCTCAAAGAGGTTGAAACTCTGGAACACCATACCCACTTTTTGGCGCAGCTTGTTGAGGGGATAGCCTTTGGCAAGGATGTTCTCCCCATCGAGGATGATTTCGCCCGAGGTGGGCGGGTCCATCATGTTGAGGGCGCGCAGGAAGGTGCTCTTTCCGGTTCCGGAAGGTCCTATAATACTGATGACTTCGCCTTTTTCAATCTCGCAACTAACGTCTTTCAACACCTGATGTGTAGAACCGTCTGGATCGGAGAAGGTCTTTGTCAAATGGTTTATGGTGATCATTTTTGGTTGTTTTTTTGGATTTAACGATGAGATCGAGTGCTTTGCCCAGCAGCCATGCCAGGATGAAATATATGATGGTGACGATCAGCAGGGGGAAGAAGGCGTCGAAGGTGCGGGTGCGGATGATGTCGCTGGCCCGCGTCAGGTCTTGGATGGCAATGTAGCCGACGATGGAGGTGTTCTTTACCAACGAGACGGCTTCGCCCTTATAGACGGGCATCACGCTCTTGACGGCCTGAGGCGCGGTGATGTGCCAGAATGTCTGCCATTTGGTGAGTCCCAGCGCCAATCCCGCCTCGATCTGTCCTTTGCTGACGGACTGGATAGAGGTACGGAACATCTCGCTGACGTAGGCGGCGAAGTTCATGGCGAAGGCCAATACGGCGATGGCGGTGCCGCCCAGACCGGTTTTCGAGAAAATCACGTAGAACATGATCATCAGAAACACCAGCATCGGGATGCCGCGCATGAGGTCAATGTAGATTTTGGCAATCTTGGACAGTCCTTTGCTGCGGCTCATCCTCAGGGCGCAGACTCCGGCGCCGAACAGGGTGCCTAAGAGGAGGGAAAACAAGGAAATCTTGACCGTTTCCCACAGACCGTCGGTGATGTACTTCCAGCGATCCTCCACTACGAGGTTGTTATAGAACATGTCTTTCAGCTTGTTGCCAAAGCTGGCAGTCTGTCCGTTTTCATCTTTTACATAGTAAGCGGCGCGGACAGAGAAGTGGGAGGAAGTGAAATCCATGGTCTTTTGCCGCTCCTCCGTGATAAAAATACCACCGATGATGATGTCAGTCTTATTGCTCTGGAGGGCGGAGATGGCGGAGGAAAGAGGGTAATGTTCGAATTTCACAGGGCGACCCGCATAGCGGCCAAAACGTTGGAGCACTTCGGGCTCGAAACCCTGCCAATCGTAGGCGACATGAAAGGAGAGCGGCGGCAATTCTGAGACAGCTCCCACGAGGATGGGTTTTCCTGTCGGCTCGGGACCGAGGTCGGGAATCCTCAATTGAGACGGAGTTTCGTTCAAGAACCACTTGTCGTGGATTTCCTTCATCTCGCCTGTGGCATTCAGGGAATCAATGAAATAGCTCAGGGAGTCGCGCAGAACGTTATCTCCCTTGCGCAGGGGGAAGGCGCATGGAATGGCTTCATCGCCATAGAAAGCAACCTTGATACCAAGGCGTTTCTGTTCATCTAGTGGAATGGAACTCTCATCATCCACGAACACGTCCAGTTTTCCTTGCGAGAGCGCCAGCAAGGCATCGCTTACGGAATTGTATCCCATTTTGACGATGTCATTGCGGGAGGAGAGCTGGAGGTCATACGTGCCGCCCGTTTGAACGCCCACCCGAAGCCCTGTCAGGTCGGCTTCAGAGTGTAATTCCTTTATTGGTTGTTTTTCCGGCTGCTTCTTCGCGCAACCGACCAGGCATAAGGCCAGAAATAAGATATAAAGTTTGTTCATCTTCATACTATCAATTTTGGTTGCAAATGTACAATTTTTAGGGTTATGGTTTATTTTAAGTTTCAGGTTCCAAGTTCCAAGTTCCAAGTTTCAGGGCAGCACCACTTTTATCCGGTATCCTCGTTTCGTGGGTTCCTCGATAATTTCTTTGGAAAGGGCGCGGACCTCGTCCAGCAGGTGTGGGTCGAAGTCATCGGTTTGCAACGGGGAGGTCTCCAACCCTTCGATCATGAAGTCAATCGTGGTGCGCTCATACAGCTCGATGTAGGAGATTCGCACGGTGAGCGGACGGTAGTCGGACAGCACCAGCAATACCATCAAGTTGATAATTTGCTGCATGGTTTCGATTTTGTCCGCGATGTTGTACTTGATACAGAACCTCAGCATCTGGGAGTGCATCTCCACGATGTCAAAGTCCAGACCTTCAACGACGAACGGCAGTTTGTAAATCTGTTGCACGAAAGCTTTGGTGGCACTGTGGATGGGGTTCTCGAAAATCTGCTGCGGGGTGCCGTCCTCGTGGATGCCTTTGTCGTACATGAAGAAGATGCGGGTGCTTACATCGCGGGCGAACTTGAGCTTGTGGGTGACGAAGAGCATGGTCATGCCTTCGTGGGCTAACTGCCGGATGACCGTGAGCACCTCGCCGACCATAGAGGGGTCGAGGGCGGACAGCGGCTCGTCGAAGAGTATGACTTCCGGATGCATGGCTAAAGCGCGGGCTATCGCGACCCGCTGTTTCTGTCCGCCGGCGAGGTCGGCGGGCATCGCGTTGCATTTCTCGTCCATGCCCACCTTGTGGAGGAGGGTCATGGCTTCCTTTTCCGCTTTCGCTTGTTCGACACCTTTCAACTTCATGGGTGCCAGCGTGACATTCTCCAGCACCGTGAGATGCTCGAACAGGTTGAATGTCTGGAACACCATCCCCATCCGCTGCCGCAGCTTGTTGATGGGGTAGTCTTGGGCGAGGATGTTCTCCCCTTCGAAGAAGATTTCGCCGGAGGTGGGCTTTGTCATCAAGTTGATGGTCCGCAACAGGGTGCTCTTGCCATTGCCCGACGGACCGATGATGCTGATTACCTCTCCTTTGTGGATGTCGCAGCTGACATCCTTCAGCACCTCCAATCGGCTGCCGTCAGGATTGACGTATGTTTTGGAAAGATGTTTTATGCTGATCATATCTTGATGGCGATTTTGAAGATGTAGTCCAAAAACTTGCTCATGAGCCAGGCCAGGATGAAATAGATGATGGTGATGAAAAGGAGCGGGAAGAAAGCCTCGAAGGTTCGGGCGCGGATCATGTCGCAGGCGCGTGTGAGGTCTTGGATAGCGACATATCCTACCACGGAAGTGTTTTTGATAAGCGCAATCGCCTCGCCCTTAAACTGTGGGAGGGCGCGTTTGAGTGCCTGCGGCCCGGTGATGTAGCGGAAAATCTGGATTTCGGTGAAGCCCATGGCCTCTCCCGCCTCGTGTTGCTGATTGCCAACAGCCAGGATGGCGTTGTCCATTGTGGCCGCGAAAGAGGATGCGAAGGTCATGGAGAAGGCCACCACGGCCACCCCGACGCCGCTGAATCCGATCAACACGATGTAAAACAGAATCATCAACAAAACCACCATAGGGATGCCGCGGAGGATTGATGAATATATCTTTGCTGTTTTGTTGAGCCAGCTTCGTTGGCTTCTCCGCATGGCTAACAGCCCGATGCCGAGTATGCTGCCGAAGAGCATGGAGAGCAGGGTGATCTCCAGCGTCACTTTCAACCCTCGTGCCAGGAAAACCCAACGATTCTCGACTATCAGGTTTTTGTTGAAGGACTCCTTGAAATTGGAGAAATCAGGAGCCTCGTCTTCTGTTTTGGCGGACAAGTCTCGTACGAAAAATCCGCCGTGACAGTGGTAATACACGTCGGTGAGCGCCAATTTTCTTTGACGCTCTTCTGTTACGAAGATGACTCCTCCGGCCATATCGATTTTCCCAGACTGCAGGGCCGGAATAATGGCGGCGAAGTCGAAAAGTCGGTATTGGACAGGTCTCCCTATGTATTCGCCGAAACGGTTAAGTATCTCGATTTCAAGACCGTGCCATTCGTCTCCAACCATGTAAGAGATGGGAGCGGTGGTATAGGAGGTGCCCACGATCAGCGGCTCGCCACTGAGACTGTCATTCTGGATCTCAGGCATCTCCACGTTGGCGTAGTCGGAGGCATTCATCCACTTGTCGGTGATGTTGCTCAATTCACCGGAGGACTTCAACCTGGCCAGGAATTCGTTGAACTTGTTCACCAAATCCAGATTCGATTTGGTGCAGGCGAATGCGCAGGGGTAACTTTTCTCTGTGCTGAAGGCCATTTTGATGCCGTACCTGTGGAGCAGGGTGTCCGGTAAGCTGATTTCGTCATACAGGATGGCGTCAATGCGGCCTTTGCGAAGCGAGGCGATAAGGTCGGAGAGGGTAGGTTGGCGTACGAGCCGGAAATCGCTGCGTCCGGCAAAGTCGATTTCGAAGCATGTGCCGGTCAGCGTGCCGACCACTTTGCCTTCCAAATCCTTTTCCGTCCGGATTTCTTGCTCATCCGTGTCCTTTGTTTCCTGTTTTCGGTTGCAGGAAACCAGACAGAGCGTGATACAAAGAAGATAAAACAACCGTTTCATACAGGGAAGGGCTAACAGGATTTCTTGGCTGGGCCGAATGTGATGTCAAGCAGATGCAGGTATTCCTCGTAGGGGGCTGTGCCCGCTAAATCGGATAAGGCTTCGGCCAGCTGGTGGTAATACCAAGCCACATCCTCCTTGCCGTTGGGCGCTTTGAACCGTTGCCATAGGGCGTCGCCGATTTGACGGTAGTCGGCGGAAATTGTGCGGAGGTTGGAAAGCTTGTCGCCCATGGCCACAATCTTACTGTCGCGAGACGCATTGGCAAGTTGGTCCAGCTGCGCCTGCTTGCGGTCGCGCCACGGGGCTCCTTTGGGGAGGGGACAACTCTCGTTTTGCACAAGATGGGCCACTCGTTCGCCGAACTGTTCGCGGATTTGTTCGGCTGTCACATCCGTGTCCTCCACTGTGTCATGCAGAATGGCCGCAGCCAGCAACTCGGGATCGTCAGTGAGGGCGGCCACGATGCACACCGCCTCCATGGGATGGAGGATAAAGGGATAACCCTTGCCTTTACGCGGTGTACCGGCATGGGCGTCAACGGCGAACTTCGCCGCCCGGTCAAAAAGGTCTGTATTAATCATACGCTATGGTTTCAGGTTTCAAACGATTCATGACGTAAGACGTATGACGTATGACTTTTGGGGTCTTCCGTCAATGATTGTTATTTTATCAAACAGTTCTTCGTCTTTCATTTCTATTGTTATCGTTTACTATTCATGTCTTAAGTCTCAAATCTTAAGTCCTAAGTCTCAAGTCTTACGTCTTACGTCTCATATAATATTCACCTTCTTCGCCTGCTCAAAGATACGATCGGCGCGTTGGGTGTTGTAGTCGTTTTTGCCGTAGAGGGTGTCGAACATTTTGACGAGGCCGGCCACGCCGAAGCCTTTTTTCAGGATATAGACGATGCAAAGGTTCTGCAACGCCACGGAACTGGCCAGAATGTCGAGCCCGGTGCCGGCCAGTTGCATAAGCGCCAGCTGATAGGCGCTTTCGCTGTAGTCATCCCTCATTCGAACGACATCGCCGATAGTCTGCATGTTTAACAGTCGAAGCACGTTGTAGTAGGGCATCAGACTGTCCTCGTAAACCTCGGCCTGGTTGATGGCGGCCATCTTGTCAACGAGTCGCTCGAAGGGGTTGAGGACGATGAAAGAGCGGAAGGTGTCGCCGTTGAAGGGCACCTCGTCGAAGTTGCCGTTGGCCACGAGCGATTGCACTTTGCGTCGGTATTCGGTGATATCCTTGCGGATGGTGCTGAACTGTTCGTCGGCCAGCTCCAGCATCCCCGCCAGGCGACTCATGTTGCGTTGGTATTCGCGGGGAATCTCGACATCGGTCTTGTAGCCCATGTCGTGGTACATGTTGGCCCACACATGCTGCAGGACGCTGCGCATCTGGAGCTCGAAACGCACTTCGTTGAGCTCTGGCATCGCGGGGTCATCGCAGATTTTTTTGGGCAGCCGGCAAATATAGTGCAGCGACATGTATCCGAAACGGTCTATCTCCATCATCTTGCGCTTGTCGACGGTGTTTTCCCAGTCGATTTCGAACAGCTGCTCGGCGAGTGCGGAGATAACGTCTACCTCGTCGCTGAAGAAGGTGACGACGCGGATGCCGACAATATCGGTGATGTCATCCAACGTGCGGTATTTGTAGCCCTTCAGTTCCAGCTTTCCAGTAAGGCTCTCCTCGGTCTTGATGCGGGAATTGATGCTCGCCACCACAATCTTGTTCTCGTTGAGACAATGCTCTATCCGTTCCATCGCGATAGAACGGAGCTTCTCGAAAAGAGGGAGTTTCTCACGATACTCGTCGAGAATCATCTCACAATGCATGTCCAGTTTCATATTCTCTGACCTTTGACCTTTGACTATTGACTATTGACCGTTGACTGGTGGTAGTCGTAACGGAACGGCTCCCGGCAGAATCTTGACTTCGAAGCGGGAACCGGTGAGAAGCTCGCCGTCGAGATAAACGTCGATGAGGTCCTTGCTGCTGACTTCCACCTCGCGGGCCTGCCGGTATATGATTTTGTTCTTGCCCAGTCTGCTGCCGATGTGTTCGCCACTGCGGTAGAGGGGGATCAGCATCAGGAGCCGCAACAGGCTCATGCCGCGGAAGAGGCACACGTCGATGAGGCCGTCATCGATTTTCGCATTGGGTGCGCAGTTGAATTCGCCGCCCACGCGCCGCCCGTTGGCGAGGGTGCATAGCACCATGTGGCCTCGGGTGATACGCTCGCCATCCACTGTTATCTTGATGCGGTTGAAGCGGCTTGTCAGGATGGCGTTCACCACGCCCCGCGTGTAGGCCTCGTGGGCTGTCTTCCCCTTGGCGACGAGCTCGTTGGCTCGGGAGGCCACCTTCGAGTTGAATCCGATGTTGCACACGTTCAGGGAGTAGCTGTCGTTCACCCGGATGATATCCACGGGAGTCACGGTGCCCGCCAACATCTCCTTTACACTGAAGAAGTTGCGTCCCGGAAAGTTGATTAAGAAATCTTTCGTGGTGCCACCGATGTAAAGAATGGCCATGGTGAATTTCGATTTTTGTTTCTTGGATTCAGAATTGAAGGCGGTAGCCTTTTGAGAATACGACGCCAGATATTCTGAATATCCCACCAAACCCGTGGCCACCTCGATGATGACGCCGTTTCCGCCACAGGCCACGAAACAGACCTCCTCCTCGGGGTGCAGATCGCAGTAAAGCCGCACGAAACGCGTCGCGTCGCCCTCGCCCAAGGTGGTGTAAACCTCGTGCGGGTGCGGTGTCTCCTTCAACTGGTCGTAGAGCTCCTGATATTGCGGCACCTTGTCGGCCCGCCCATTGGTAATATATATATATTTCATTCGATTAACGGTTACACGGTTACACGGTTACGCGGTTATGCGGTTACACGGTCAATGTGATGTACCCGAACATTTCGTGTAGTCCCATCAACTGCTAACTACTAACTGCTAACTGCTAACTAAACAATGGTGATGATGTTCGAGAATCCGGTGATGTCGAACACCTCCTTCACTTGCGGATTCATGTTGCGCAGCACCATCTTGCCACCATGCTTCATGACACTCTTCTGTAACATGAGGAAGGTGCGGAGCCCCTGAGACGAGGTGTAGCTCAATGCCGTGCAGTCGATGTCGATGTCAGGATGTTCGTCCCCCATCAGCTCGTTGGCCGCCTCCTGAAACTGGTTCACGGTGGTGGTGTCAATGCGCCCGTCAATCGCTACGAAGGTTTTGTTGTCCTCTTTAGTTATCTTTATATCCATAATTGATTGTCTAAATATGATGTCTAATGCCTTTTAACTATTAACTTTCTTCGTCATGGTGAGCACATTGTTGCCGTCCTCATAGCGGTATTTGATGCTGTCCATCATCTTCTTGCAGAGGAAGATACCCAGACCGCCCACTTCGCGTTCTTCGGCACCCTGACTCACATCAGGATCCCCTTTCTCCAGCGGGTTGAAGGGCGTGCCAGCATCACGGAGCTCGATGGTGAGCAACAACGCGTTCTGGTCGAAATGGATGTCGGCCTCTAACCAGCCGATGCCGCCGTCGTAAGCGTAGCGAACCACGTTTTCGACGGCCTCCTCGATGGAGAGGCGGAGTTTGAATTGCAGCTCATCGTCGTCCGGAATGTCGGGTGACGACATAAGATATTCTATGATCTCGCTGCTCTTGTCTTTAATGGGGTTGAAACGTTTCTTCATATTGATACTTCGTGTTGATTATTTCATGTTGATTACTTCGTGTTGATTAGTAAATGTTGGTGAGTAAATGTTGGTGAGTAAATGTTGGTGAGTAAATGCTGTTATACGGTGAGGCTTATGATGGTGATGTCGTCGTTTTGCGGGTTGCCGTTGGTGAAATCCAGCACTGAGCGGTAAAGTTGATCCACGGCGGTTTTGTTGTCCATGTCGTGGCCCATTTTGCCGACTTCCTCCAGCAGGCGCTCGTTGCCATACTGCTCCATTGCGGCATTCTCGGCCTCGGTGACGCCGTCGGTATAGGCTACGAGACGGGTGCCGGGCTGTAGGTTTATGCTCTCGGTCTCGTATGGGAAGTTCTCGAAGAGACCCACAGCGAGGTTGCTCTTGGCCTTGAGAAAGTAGGGTTTCCCGTCGGGCGGCACAACGACCAGCGGGTTGTGTCCGGCATTGCAGAAATCCATCCGTAGCGTCTTCAGGTCGATGCGGGCGATGAAGAGGGTGACGAACATGTCATGGCTGTTGCCGTCGGCCACGCCGTTGTTGATTCTCCCAATCGACTCGTGCAACGGCAGGCCTAGACCCGCCATGAAATGCAGCGTGGCCCTCGTGATAGCCATCATGATGGAGGCAGGAACGCCTTTGCCGCTCACATCGCCGACAGCGAAGTGGAGGCAGTCGCCCTTGAGGATGAAGTCGTAGAGGTCGCCGCCCACCTCGCGGGCAGGGGAGACCATGGCATGGAGATGCGGCGGGAATTCGGTACTCAGCATACCCGACTGGATCTTGCGCGCCACGTTCAGCTCCGACTCCATGCGCTCGTTTTCGTTCTTGGTGGTCTTCAACTGGTCGATGTAGTCGGTGATGGAGTTCTGCATGTAGAAGAAACTGTCGTGCAGACGCCGCATCTCGTCCTGGCTTTTGATTTCCGGCAACTTGGCCTTGAAGTTGCCCTTGGCCATGTTGAGGGCGGATACCGAAAGCTCGGTGATGGGACGTGTCATCCGGCGTATCACGCGACGACAGACGAAGAAAATAAAAATCAGTCCGACAACGATTAAGACGAGCAAAGAGAGGAGAACGACACTCTCTGAAACGGACTTTCCAACGACGAACTGTTGGTAACCCCACCCTGACACCAAAAAGGTGAGAAGAAATATGACGGAGACAACTCTGATGATTCTCCAAGTCAGCCTGCTTGAAAAAGATCTGTTATTCATTACCCGATGAATTTAGTGATGAG
The DNA here is from genome assembly GCA_900317715.1 of uncultured Bacteroidales bacterium. Taxonomy (GTDB): domain Bacteria; phylum Bacteroidota; class Bacteroidia; order Bacteroidales; family WCHB1-69; genus F23-D06. The sequence goes on from ONHS01000004.1 coordinate 114,859, forward strand.
TCCACGGTCAATGTGATGACATATTGATAGTTCTTGTTCATAAAGATATCTGCTTTTACTATGAATTTTTAGACGCTGCAAATATACACAAATTTCGAATATACCATCAACCCATTTTGCCGGTCTGGTTGGCAAGTTATAAATCAAGAAAAGGGACGAAATCGAACTTCGTCCCTTTTCATATACCGTTAAAAGAGTGGATGATTAGAAGTTTTTCACAACTTCCGTTTCACCGTCTTTCGTGATTTTGTATTGCCAGAGAATTTTGTTGTCCTCTTTTCTCGTAAGTGTGTAGAGGAGGTAGTCACCATCGTGGAAGTAGGGTTTCAGTTTGCTGTCAAAATTAGCCATAATAGTGACGAGGGATTCTATTGAGTAACGGGTTTCAGCTTGAACATCTGCCCAATCGACAGAACCATTCCAAGTGTAATCACCTACCCAGTAAGCAGACATGCTTTCAAGGAGAGCTTTCACAGCCACCTCATCGTCGTGTTGAGCGAAATGGTATTCCATGGAAGCGTTGTAGGCGTGTTGTTCTTTGTTACAGCCAGTGAAAACCAAGGCAATGCATACAAATGCAAATAATGCTAATTTCTTCATTTTTAATGGATTTAGTGATTAAAATAATGTATGTTTTTGTAAATGCTAAAATACAAAAAAAAATGATTTCCTTGTTATTTGATTTTTTTCCATTTCATTCCCTGCCGTGAGAGAGTACCGTCAGGGTTTTGGCGCAGGGCGGTCCACTCCATCTGGTAATCGGCGATGCTGGTGATCTCCCACCATTCGCGTAATTCTTCCTCACCGATGTTCTTCCAACGTGTGGCCAGCAACGTGCCATCGACAAAGTAGTCCTGGAACTCGCGCGTGGTTACGGGCTGCCACTCTCCTTCGGCGTCCTTGGTCCAGTACTTGTATGTGCCGTCGGTGTAGAACATCAGCCGCGCATTAACGTCGTTGAAGGTCTCAATGCCCGTCAGCTCCTTGCATTCCCAGAAGCCGGCGACTTCCGCCTTGTAGTTGGTTTTGACCCTGACGAAACGAAGAACCATTGTCTCCACGCCCGCCACGTTGCCGTCGATCGTTACGTTCACCGTGTAGTTCGCGGTAAACTCGGTGTCGTTGATGGCGGTAACGGTGTAATATTCCATCACCGTCGTGTGTTCGTTGGGGTGATTGGTGAGCATCATCTTGTTGTCGTTGATGGTGACGTCGGTCTCCAATTGGTCATTCCAATACGTTCCCGTTTCCGGATGTGAGGTGATCGAAGCGCTCACATAGGCTTTGGTGTCAGATTCGAAAGTGTAAACAAACTTCTCGTTGGTTGGCAGCGGATGCCCGTTTTTGTCGGTCATTATCCACATTCCCAAAATCTTCTCGGATAGGTTTTCGACAGTGCTGTTGTTCTCTCTGTTACAGCCCGAAAGAAGCATCGCCAGAACGGTCATGGCTAAAAATATTCTTTTCATTTTTTTTGAAATTTTGATGGGTTTATTGTCGCAGCAAAAATACATAATTTCTACATACAATGTTAAAAAAGAATGCATGCCTTGAAAAGGAAAATCGCCATGGATCTAATATCTTGTTTTGTTTCAAGAAATTAGGAGCCTCTAAGGAAGAGAAAAAAGAGGGGACCTCTATTTTTACCATTTTCGCGCCACATCTCCAGACCTCGCGAGGTCCGTTGAACAAAATCTGAAAATATGACGCTGCAAATCTACTACAAAAAAAATCCTATTTTCTGTAGTAGCTGCTTGTGGGCATGTCACAAAATCAGTTTCACACGGAAGCCTAACTTGGTGGATTCTTCCACTACCTGTTGGCACAGCCCGTTCAGTTCGTTGCGCTGCGCGTCATTCAGAGGCGTGGATTCCATCTTCTCCACCATGAAGTCCAAGGCCGTGACACCTGACAGTTCGCTGTGGGTTAAACGGACGGTGATGGGACGGTAGGCCGCCATCACTTCGTCGAGCATCTTGTCGCACAGCTGTTCCGCGGCTTCCTGCTTTTTGGGGATGCCGTATTTATAGCAGAAGGCACCGATGTCAGAATGCATGCCCCGGAAGTCGAAGTCTGGACCTCCGATCTCAAACACCTCCTTGCGGATGCGTTGGACGAAAGCTTTTGTGGCACTGTGGATGGGGTTTTCGAAAATCTGTTCCGGGGTGCCGTCCTCGTGGATATACCCGTCGTACATGAAAAAGATGCGTGAACTCACGTCGTGAGCGAACTTCATCTCGTGGGTGACGATAAGCATGGTCATGCCTTCGTCGGCCAGTTGGCGGATGACGCTGAGCACTTCGCCGACCATTGTGGGGTCGAGAGCCGACGTGGGCTCGTCGAAAAGGATGATGTCGGGCTTCATGGCCAGGCACCGGGCAATGGCCACACGTTGTTTTTGACCGCCTGAGAGGCTTGTAGGATAGACGTCGGCTTTTTCCACCAGGCCCACTTTACGAAGCAGCGCGAGTCCTTCTTCGCGTGCCTTTTCCGGATCTTCATGGCGCAACTGGCAGGGGGCAAGCATGACATTCTCCAGCACGGTCTTATGTCCGAAAAGATTGAAATTCTGAAACACCATGCCCATCTTTTGGCGCATCATGTTGACAGGATAACCTTTGGTGAGGATTTCCTCCCCATTGATGACAATGCTGCCGCTGGTGGGTTGCTCCAGTAGGTTCAGGCAGCGCAAAAATGTACTCTTGCCCGTGCCTGAAGGACCGATTATAGAAATGACCTCGCCGCGATGTATATCGGCATTAATGTCGCGCAGTACATCAAAGTCTTCATAACTCTTTTTCAGATGGGAGATGCGGATGAGGGGCATGTCGTCAGGATAAGACGATACTTCGGAAACTGATGATTTTCTGACATTGGGCTTACGGCGAATGAAGATCCATGCACCTCCACCGATTACGACAACAAGGATGCACACGATCCACGGCCATATGGCATTGCCGTTCTCCTTGTCAGATGACTGCGGAAGGTTGGTGAGCAATCCGGATTCCCCTTTGCGTGTGACAAACATGATGTGCGATGCAAAATAACCGTCGGAGAAGAGCACCTGCTTCTTCCGTTCGTCAGTGATGGCGATAGCTCCCATGGCCATGTCGGCTTTGCCCGTCTGCACGGCAGGGATCTGTGAGGCAAAATCCATCACCAGGAACTCCAGCTTCCAGTTGCGTCTGTTGGCCCACTCCGTCAATAAATGCGGTTCCATACCTGAAGGCTTTCCAAAGCGGACGAAATTGAACGGAGGCATAGCTGGGTAAGTGGCCACACGTATGGTCCTTCCTGTTCCACTCTGTTCAGGAATGTCTATTGTCGAAATATCCTCGGTATTTTCCCAGCGGTCAACAATCTTCTCATAAGTGCCGTCACTGCGAATCTCGGATAGGAAACGGTTGAAATCCTCTTGCAATTCACTGTTGTCCTTCTGGAAGCAAGCTCCTATCAGAACGGGTGGTAGTCCAGCGTTTACTGAATCCACCTTGGCAGATATCTCTTTGTTGAACATCAACACTAAGCTTTCACAGCCAGCTACATCTACCTTGCCGCTTTCCAAAGCAACCATCATGTCAGAATAGGTGGCCAAGCGCTGAATGTCAGCGTCGGGCGCCATGTCAGTGACGGCAATGTCCTGTATACTGCCGATGACAACGCCCACAGTCTTGCCAGAGAGCGCCTTGAATACTTCTGGTACATCCGTCACCGTTACTGTCTCGGTTTTACTTGAGGTCAATAACGAAGGTACGTAGCATAGCGTTCCACCTATTGCCAATGCCAAAGCCGCTAGTATGGTTTTCGTGCGTTTACGCTGCACCAACGAAGTCAGCAGCTGACCGATAAGCCATGCCATAATGAAATAGATGATGGCCGTCACAATAATGGGGAAGAAGGCATCGAACGTGCGCGAGCGAATTAGGTCGGAGGCCCTGGTCATGTCGGACACTGCGATATAGCCCACGATACTAGTACCCTTCAACAGACTCACCACTTCGCCTTGATAGACGGGCAATACGGACTTGACTACCTGCGGTAGCACAATCCTGAAGAACGTTTGCCGACGCGTGTATCCCAAAGCAAGTCCAGCTTCTGTCTGTCCGCGGTCGATGCCCTGGATGGAGGTGCGCAGCATTTCGCTGACGTAGGCTGCCATATTCATGGAAAAGGTGACTATTGCCACCACTATGCCCGTAGCTTCCAGCGGTGCCATCACCACATAGTACATCAGCATGAGCAATACCAGTACGGGCGTGCCGCGCATGATGTCAACATACACCTTGGCCACCTTCTGTAACCAGGACCGACGGCTCATACGCATCCAGCACACTAAACCACCCAACAAAGTGCCCAGTATGGCTGCACAAAATGTGATGATGAGTGTTACCTGCAAACCATCGAGAATCATCCTGTAACGGTCTTCAGCTATCAAGTTGGTGTAAAAACTGTCAGACATGCTCCACTTCGCGCCGGAGCAGCCAGTCAACATAAAACAGCCGCAGATAGTGAGGATGGCGGCGAACACCATGAAAAGTTTCTTCATTATATTATTTTTTGTTATTTTACTCTCATTTTGTTAAATGTCCTGATACGTTCCAACATGGCGGCAGACCATGCAGCATCACCGGGCAGTTGGTAGCGGCAATTGCCGGTAGGCGAGGGGGTGAAGATGGTCTCCGCGTTGTCGGTAAGTCGCACAGTGCCACGCTCGGAAAGCGAGAATAGGCCGTCCCCTTCCACAGCATGGATAGCGGCCATCACGTCCCACATTCGCTGGCCCGTGTTGCAGTTGCACTGTAAATAGACCTGCTTGATGGGATGTGCATCGGTCCAAGAGATGTCGGCGATGACCTGCTCGGGCGTGTACTCAACATCCTGCCCCACCTCCATAGGCGAGAATACCATATCGACCTCCTGCGGCCAAAGGCGGAAGAATATCTTGGCGAATTCGATGCTCTTGGCGAAGTTGAAGTCAGGTTCCACAGCATTGCCGAACACACCCCCCATCACGTAAATGCACTTCACTTTGCGTCGTACAAGCTCCACACCGTTGAGGGACGAGTAGCTGTCGGGGGCAGATTGCAACAGCTGCGCCAGACAGGTGACAAATCCGGTGGAAACGATGCTCACGCTATGATCGGGTTGGGCAGCCAACAGACGGCGATAGAGCTGCCATCCGTCGGGCAGCTGCGAGTAGTCGTTGATGCTGCAAGC